>UQIQ01000041.1 GCA_900541185.1 uncultured Collinsella sp. | reverse complement strand
CCAGGCCCGATTTTGCCTCTTGACAATGTCCTGCTCATATTAAAAGGAACGTCCCCAGCTGCCGCCCCAATGACCACCATGGCAACGCCGCAGGTAGAGGACGGACAGCGAGCGGGCACCAGAGCGAACAAATTGGCATGAAAAGAGAACGGCATAGACCTTCTGGTCATGCCGTCCTCTTTGAATGACAAGTTGTCGCTCTGGTGCCCGCGCAGCGTCGAGCCGTTACGCGGTTCGTAGAACCGCGTAACCCCCTAGCTCATCATCGCATTCATCATCTCGTTGGTTGCGGAATCGTCAGCAGACCACTCGCCATCGTCATTGGCGGTGTACTTGAAGGTGACCGTGGTGTCCTTGGTCTTAGCAGCCTTGGTCACATCGACCATAACCTGACCGGCCATCTTGTACAACTCGTCATCGGAAGGCATCGAATCGAGCGCGGCGACCTTCTCCTGATACTGGGTGGCAAAATCCTCAACGATCTGGTTCATTGACTTGCAGGTAATGGTGACCTCGGCAGTTGCGGTGCCCTTGTCCTCGTCGACCGTCACGTCGCCGATCTTGTAGTCAAAGCCCTCGAGATAGCTCTTGGCATACTCCTTGGGATCGATGCCCAGCTGCTCGAACTCGTCGCCCGAAGCCTCTTCCAGACCGGCGAGGAAATCGTCTCCGCCATTCTTAACCTCATCAAACTGAGTCGTAAGGTCCTTGGTGATGAGCTCCTCGACCGAAGGGCCTCCGCAGCCGGAAAGCAGGACCACGCACGCAACCAAGACGGCCATGAGGGGCGCAAGCAGCAGCTTCTTTTTCATGTTGTTCCTCCCAATGAGCGGCACCGCGCTTCCCAGACACGGCGCACGTTGTAATAAGGTAAGCCCATAGTATCCACTTATGAACACCCTCGGCAGTACGAAGGCGCGGTCGGTTCGTTTTAGTATCCGAACGGTCTGTAGACTTGCCCAACGTACAATAAACGCGTGCACCCGGTCTAATAAAAAGGGTGGCCGGACAATCCAACCACCCTAAAACATCCTCTGGACGTTACAGCTTACTTGCGGACGACCTTGACGATGGCATCGCCGGCGGCGACGGCGGACTCAGCCTCAACGGCGAGCTCGACATCGGCAAACTCGGCGGTGTTGGACACAGCCACGACGACGCAGTCCTTGTAACCGGCAGCGGCGATCTTGGCGCGGTCGATCTTGAGTATGGGCTGGCCAGCCTTCACGACGTCGTCGGCCTTGACGAAGCCCTCGAAGCCGTCGCCGTTCATGTTGACGGTATCGACACCGACGTGCACCAGAACCTCGATGCCGCTATCGGACTGCAGGCCCACGGCGTGACCCATGGTGACGGTCACCTTGCCGTCGCAGGGAGCGTAGACCAGGTCGTCCTCGGGCCACACGGCGCAGCCCTTGCCCAGGACCTCGCCGCCAAAGACGGGATCGGGCACGTCGGCCATCTTGATGACCTTGCCCTTGACAGGCGAGCACAGCACGTCGGCGCCGGCAGAAGCAGAGATGGAGGCCGGAGCAGCAGCTGCCGCGGGCTCAGCCTTCTTCTTGAACATGTCAAACAGACCCATACGTTTTCTCCTCTTGATTAAGCGCAACGTTATGCGCATACCTATGGTGATTATAGTGCCAAATGGCCAAAATGCTAAGGCGAGGGCCCGAATCACAAGCCCTTCCAAGCCCTTCCAAAACCTTTTCCCATGGGGACTCATATTGTCGATTAAGCCTCGATAAGCCCCGGGTGAACAAAAGCGTTCCAGATGCCGTCGTCATCGACGTCGGTGGTCACGTAGTCGGCGGCCGGTCCGGCGTTCGGCGGAACGCCGGAGCTCAATCATTCCAAGCCCTCGGTGCCGTTGGACTTGATGATCTTCTGGTATGCGAAGAAGCTGTCCTTGCGGCGGCGCTCGTAGGTACCGGTGCCGTCGTCGTACTTATCGACGTGGATGAAGCCGTAGCGCTTGCGCATCTCGCCAGTGCCGGCGGAAACCAGGTCGATGGGACCCCACCAGGTGTAGGCAATCAGGTCAACGCCATCGGCAATGGCCTCGCCCATGGCCTTAATGTGGCTCTGCAGGTAGGCGATGCGATACGGGTCATGGACGGAGCCGTCCTCCTCGACCTCGTCGCAGGCGCCCATGCCGTTCTCGACCACCATCAGCGGAATCTCGTAGCGGGCGTAAATCTCGTTGAGGGCGATGCGCAGACCCAGCGGATCGATCTGCCAGCCCCAGTCGGTGGACTCCAGATAGGGATTCTTGCCGCCAAAGGTCATGTTGCCCTCGGTCATCTCGTGATCCTTGTGGGTGCCCACGGTGCCGGACATGTAGTAGCTAAAGGTGTAGAAATCAACCTTGCCGTCGGCGATATCCTGCAGGTCGCCGTCCTCCATCACGAGCTCGACATCGTTCTCGGCCCAGAAGCGCTTGGCATAGAACGGGTACTTGCCGCGCACCTGCACGTCGGAGCAGTACCAGTTCATGGTATTCATCTCCTGCTGCGTGGCGAACACGTCGGCCGGATCGCACGTGGCGGCATAGGAAAGAATGAAGCAGTCCATGTTTCCCATCTTAAACTGCGGGTAATGCTCATGGGCATAGCGCACGACGCGGCCGCTGGCGACAAACTGGTGATGCAACGCCTGCATACGAGTCTGCGGCGTGGTGTGGACCGCCGACGCCGGACCCTCAAAGCCCTGAATCATGCTGGTCTCAAAGAGGTTGCCCATGTCCTGAGTACCGCAGTTGATCTCGTTGAAGGTGAGCCAGAACTTGACCTTGTCCTGATAGCGGTCGAAGACGGTCTGGCAGTACTTCTCAAAGAAGCCGATGAGCTCGCGGCTCGCCCAGCCGTTGTATTTCTCGACCAGGTGATAGGGCATCTCGTAGTGCGAGAGGGTCACGAGCGGCTCGATATTGTGGGCGCGCAGGCAGTCGAAGACGCAGTCGTAGAAGGCGAGGCCGGCCTCGTTGGGCTCAGCGTCGTCGCCGTTGGAGAAGATACGGCTCCAGGAGATGGACATGCGGAACATATTGAAGCCCATCTCGGCGAACAGCGCGATGTCCTCCTCGTAGTGGTGGTAGAAATCGATACCGTCATGATTGGGGTAGAAGCGGTTGGGGTCGATGTCGGTCGTAATCTGACGCGGCTCCTTGTAGCTGCCGCCCAAGAAATGGTCGTCGACGGAAGGACCGCGGCCGTCCACGTTCCAAGCGCCCTCAAACTGGTTGGCGGCGGTGGCGCCGCCCCAATAGAATCCCTCGGGGAACTTGATGTTTGCCATGAGCATCTCCTTTGCATCGTGGGTCGATAAGCCGAGTATCGCCCACGCGCGGGACGGGCAGAAGCGGGCGCACCAAACCCGACACTTCTTTTCGCCCTTGCGCCCCGTCACCGCCCCGCCCCTGACACTTCCTGATACCTGCCAAAAAGGGACAGGTTTATTTTGGCAGGTTTTATCTGGGCAAACGCCGGCGGTAGACGGCCGGCGTGCAGCCATAGCGCTCGGCAAACTTTTTGTAGAAGAAGCTCATGTTGGCGTAGCCGGCCTCGCGCGCCGCGGTTTCGGCAGTAGCGCCGGCGTCGAGCAATGTTGCCGCGCGTGCCAGGCGGCTCTCCTGCACGAGCTGCATAAACGTGCGGCCCGTCTGCCGTTTGAGCAGCGCGCTTGCGTAGTTGGGACTCAGATGCAGGTGGCGAGCTACGTCCTCGAGCGTACAATCGCAGGCATGGCGCTCGATGTAGCTCACGGAGGCCGCGACCTGCGCCGAAGGCAGCGTGGGCATGTCCGCCTGCAGCAGCGATGTCTCATAGCTTTGCATAAGTTCGACCAGCAGCAACTCAAACAGCCTCGACACGATCTGGGGACTCGCCGCCGTCGGCTCCAGAAGCTCGCACAGCATCTCCTGCATATATCGGCGCACGCGGCGGCTGTTGCCCGTGCGGAAATGCACATGACCGCGGTGGTCGGTTTCGTCATTGAGGGCATTAATGAGGAACTGCGAGACGGCGCTTGACGGCGACAGGCTCTGCTCTAGGCTGCGGTGCAACATCACCCGCGAGATGACGATGCTCAGCATAATGTCATGCTCGCCGAGCTCGCCTACGGCATGCGGACAGGCCGCGTCGAGCAAGAGCACCTCGTTTTGGGCAAGCGTGAGCCGTGCGCCGTTGACGACCTGCGGCGCATGCCCGCGATAGACATAGCTGATTTCGACATAGTTGTGCACATGCTCCGGCACGGGGTTAAAGCGCGAGTTGCGCACGATTGACAGGCCCTCAGGCATGCCTTCTTGGTGCAGGGCTCGCGTCGGGTCACCGATTTTATGGATATGTTTTTCACCGATATTCTGCTGATGACCCGAGCTGAACGCATCGTTCCAGTCATAGCGGGTGCCTTCGCAGTAAGCGAGCTCGCTGTCGGTCAGCTTGAGCAAAAGATTGTCCAAACGCGCGATATCCATAGCGCCACCATCATTGATTTGGTCATATTCTGCCGTGGTTTTGATATTAGCAGGAGTGTGCGCGCGACGTACTCTGACTTCAATCGATTTAAAAGGTTTGTTTTAGAGGAGTGGATATGGCGGCATACGACAACCATGTGCTTCCGTTCTTGTGGCTCAAGGGCGAGGCGCGCGAGACGATTACCGAATACTTAGAGCAGATTGCCGGGGCGGACATCCACGAGGTCTGCCTCGAATCGCGCACGCATCCCGAGTTTTGTCGCGACGGCTGGTGGTCCGACCTGCGTTTTATCATTGGCGAGTGCAAGCGCCTGGACTTGAAGATCTGGCTGCTCGATGATGCCCACTTTCCCACGGGCTACGCCAACGGCGCGCTTGCAGGCGAGGATGTAGACCCCGCGCTCAAAAAGACCGTGCTTAAGCATCACACGGTAACGGTCGTCGGTCCCCAGCCGTCCACGACCATTAAGCTCGGTAATCTTATGGATCCCACGGAGCGCTTTGTGGGCACGGCGACTTTCGACGCCGCCGGTGCACCGCTCGACCTTGAGCTCGCCGTTGAACAGACCGAGGACGGCACTCCCGTCCGCCTGCGCTTTGACGCTCCTGCCGGCATCACCACCCTCGAGCTCTACGTCACCAGCCAAAAGACCGGCTTTCGCGATGAGTACATCAACATGGTCGACGCCGATTCGTGCCGTATGCTCATCAACGCCGTCTACGAACCCACGTTTGAGCATCTGGGCGACGAGTTCGGCAAGACCATTCTGGGCTTCTTTACCGATGAACCGGGCTTTATGAACGAGAAGGGTGCGACCCTCGAAGACGCTTCCACCAGCAGCTTTATTGGACGCGGCGATATGGCACTGCCCTGGTCGGATGAACTTGCCCGCCGCTTGCACGAGGAGTTGAGCGCGAGCTGGCTTGCCGAGCTCCGCGGCCTTTGGACGCGCGACCCCGCCGGCGCTCGGGTCCGCCACACTTACATGGACATCGCCACGCAACTCTACCGCGCGTGCTTTGACGAGCAGATTGGTGACTGGTGCCGCAAGCGCGGCGTCATGCACATCGGACATGTGATTGAGGACAAGAGTTGCCACACGCGCCTGGGCCAGGGCGCCGGACACTACTTCCGCGCGGTCGCCGGGCAGGATATGGCGGGCATCGACGTTGTCATCAACCAGCTTGCCCCCGGCGTCGACCACAGACGTTACAGCTACTTCCACGGCGCGTGGAACATGGAGTTCTTTACCTACGCGCTCGCCAAGTTGGGCTCTTCGGCCGCACGCCTCGACCCCAAAAAGCAGGGGCGCTGCATGGCCGAGGTCTTTGGCGCCTTCGGCTGGCACGAGGGCTTGCGCGAGATGAAATGGATCGCCGACCACATGCTCGTCCGCGGTATTAACTGGTTTACGCCGCACGCGTTTAGCATGGCGCCCTTCCCCGATTGGGACTGCCCGCCGCACTTTTACGCACACGGCAACAATCCGCAATGGCCGCACTTTGGCCAGCTCATGAGCTATATGAACCGTACGGCAACGCTGTTTTCAGGAGGCTATGCCATGCGCCCCGTTGCCATCCTGTACCATGCCGATGCCGAATGGGCCGGCAACGCCATGCCTATCGAGCGCGTGGCGGCAGAGCTCACGCGCGCGCAGATCGACTTTGATTTTGTGCCCGCCGAGGCTTTTGAGGATGAGAACCGTTACGAGGTTTCGACTGCCGACGGATTACTTACCGTAAACGATTGTCGTTACCAGGCGTTTGTTATGCCAGGAGCTTCATTTATTGGCGCTGCGACGGCGGAGGCAATGAGACGCATGGCGGATGCAGGCGTTATGGTGCTTGCCGTCGACGAGGTGCCCGGCACATTCTACGATACCGATGGCGCGGTCGAGCTGGGAAGGCTCGTCGCAACGCCGCTGGCCGATGTCGCCCGCGCGCTTGCAAGCGCGGGACTGCAGACCGTTGTGCCTGACACACCGCAGCCTTGGCTACGCGCACTTCGCTACGAGCGGGTGGGCGAGACCTACGTTATGCTCGTCAACGAACACCCACGCGAGCGTATCGACTGCACGGTTGCACTTGCGACAGGCGAGCGCCTTTGCGGCACGCGGCTCGACCTGCTAAACGGCGCCGGGCCCGTTGCGTTTGACGGTGCGTTGGAGCTCGCACCCTTCGAGAGCTGCATCGTTGTTTTGGAAACGAGCAGCAAGAATGCGCCTGGAGACGGCGCAATCGACGCTGATACGTCGCTCGGCCTGCGCATCGAAGGCCCATGGACCGTCGCCCTCTCTCCTGCTGGCAGCAATGGCGCCTTTGGTGAATCACAAAAGCTCAAGCACCTGTGCGACCTTACAGCCGATCTGTTCACCGGCACCTGCGGTACCTACCGATATCATGTGTCATTTGAGCTGGCCAACGATTGCGCCGACGCCACAATCGACCTGGGAGACGTCTACGAAACCGCGACGCTCACGCTCGATGGACGCCCGCTCGGCACACGCATCTGCCCGCCCTATCGTTTTGCCGCCGGCGCACTTTCCGCCGGTGCGCATGAGCTCACGATCGACGTCATCAACACGCTCGACCATGCGATCCCCGACATTTTCGCCCTCACCGAGCCCGTCGCCCCCAGCGGCATCCTCGGCCCCGTTACCCTTTGCGGGCAAAACCTGCCAAAATAAACCTGTCCCTTTTTGGCAGGTTTGGCGAGTGTGGGAGTTCGCATGGATATCAAACGCAAGATCACCGAGGCGCAGGGCCTCACCCCCACCGAGCAACAGCTCGGCATTGCAGCCCTTGCCATCGGTCAGGACATCCGCGGACTTTCTATTAAGGAATTTGCCGCGCGCACCAACGTTTCGGTCGCGAGCGTGCATCGTTTTTGCAAAAAGCTCGGCCTCGAGGGCTTCAAGGATCTCAAGGTCGAGCTCATCCGCTTGGCAACCGAGGCGGGAAACCGCCGCGACGTGGACATCAACTTTCCCTTTGATGCCACCTCCACTCCCGCGCAGGTTATGAAGCGCATGGAGGGGCTCTACCAGACCACGCTGGCCGAAACGCAGGAGCTGCTCGATCCCACGCAGCTCGACCACGCCGCCAAGCTCATCGCGAACGCCCGACAGGTCGACATCTACACGGGCTCGCACAACCTCTATCCAGCGGGAATGTTCCGCGACCGCCTGCTCTCCGCCGGTAAAAGCGCGACGTGCCACAACGGTGTCGAGGCCCAGGTGCGAACGGCGCTCGCCTCGGATCCCGACTATGCGGCAATCGTCATCTCCTACAGCGGCCTTGCCCCCAACCTCAAGGACATCTTGCCGATCCTCAGCAGTCGGCATGTCCCGGTCATCGTCATCGGCACGCCTTATTGCGCTCGCATTCACCCCGGCTTTGCCGCCTACCTTACGGTGAGTGACCACGAGAGCATGACGCATCGCATCACGCAGTTCGCCAGCCACATCGCCGTGCAATACGTGCTCGATTCGCTCTACAGCAGCTACTTCGCCAAAGACTACGCCCATTGCTCCGAATTCCTGGAGCGTTCGTTCCCCTATACCCGCCTGCCCGGGCTCAAGTAGTCGTTTAAGAACGTCCCCAATGACTACTCTGGCAACGGCAGCGAGCGGGCCGCATGCGGAGCAAGACAACGCCGCAAGTAGAGGACGGACAGCGAGCGACGTCCAGGGCGAACAAGTTGGCATGAAAAAGGCGAGGGCATTGACCTTCTGGTCATGCCTCGCCTTTTGAATGACAAATTGTCGCTCTGGGCAGCGCGCAGCGTCGGCCGGTTACGGTGTTTGGTAAAACGCCGTAACTACTCCTGTGCTCCGTACTGCTCGTAGTAGGCGTCGATGGCGGCCTTAAGCTCGTCATCGATGACGACCTTGCCGTCGATCTCGTGGTTGTAGAGGGTCTCGACGACCTCGGCCATGGAGACGATGCTCGCGACGGGGAAACCGTACTTTGCCTCGATCTCCTTCTGCGCGGTGGTCACGCCGCCCTTGCCGACCTCCATGCGGTTGAGGGACACAATCAGGCCCTTGATTTCGACGTCGGCGGCAGCCTTAACCTTGGGATAGGTCTCGTCGATGGACTTGCCGCTGGTGGTAACGTCCTCGACCATGACCACACGGTCGCCGTCCTGGGGCTCATAACCCAGCAGGTTGCCCTTATCGGCACCGTGATCCTTGGCCTCCTTGCGGTCGCAGCAGTACTTGACCTCCTTGCCGTACAGCTCGTGGTAGGCAATTGCGGTCACGACGGCCAGCGGAATACCCTTGTAGGCCGGTCCAAACAGCACATCAAAGTCGTCGCCAAAGTTATCGTGGATGGCCTGGGCGTAATACTCGCCCAGCTTCTTGAGCTGATAGCCTGTCACGTAAGCGCCGGCGTTCATAAAAAACGGGGACTGACGGCCGCTCTTGAGCGTAAAGCTGCCGAACTTAAGAACGTCGGACTCAACCATAAACTTGATGAACTCTTGCTTGTAAGCCTCCATGCGGGCTCCTCTCGTAATCGCGTACGTGCCCTCCAGTTTAGCGCAGGCGAAGCGTCGATGCGGGTGCGCTTTGGAGCCACATCCCCCGTTAGAGTAAGGAACTGGGCGGCGCCTCATACGCTAGTCCTTGGGTGCCCAGGACCAGAAGAAGTTGATCAGGGCCACACGCGAGGCGGTACCGGTCTTTTTGTTGATCGAGGAAATGTGACGATAGAGCGTGGAGCGCGAAAGGAAAAGCGTTGCGGCAATGTCCTGAACGCTCTGATCCGAAACGACCAGGGCCTCAAGAATATCGCGCTCGCGCTCTGTAAGCCCAAAGGTGGCGACGAAGGCGTCGAGGCGCTCATCAGGCGTGAGCTCCGCTGCCTCCACGAGCGCGGGGTCGGAACATGCGGGCGCAAGATCTCCACCAAGATTGTCGGCAGCAAGCGCCAGCCCGTCCTGCATCACGTCATCATCGGTTCGTTGCCCCAACTGTCCCAGCAGCGTAATCGCAATACCCACAAACATCACGAGTGCCGCGCCGACTGCAGCCAGCACGTTTTGACTCGAGATAATCGCCACCGCCGGCGCCGTCACGAGCATCGAGCACACGTTATTGACGACGCGACCCATGCACGGCCAAAAATATGACCAGCGCGCATAGAGCGAGATAGCGGCGAATTTTGTGGTAAAGAACACCACAAAGAAGCCCGAGCCCAGATAAAAGATGATCGTGGCAGCAAGCTCGTTACCGCCATTGCCATCGATGATGAGCACAAAGAACGAAAGCGTGGACAGCATGGCGACACATGTCATGCCGATATTCATATACGAACGGCCATGCAGGTCAAATAGGGCGCCGGCGGCCAACGAGCTCGCAACAAGCAGCAGGCGCGGCCAATCGCCCAAATCGACAGCTCCAAAAGCATGCAAGGTCGTGAGGCCCGCGTTAAGAGCGGCGAATACGCCGGAAAGATACGCCGTCGCCACGGTCAGGCGAACTACGGCGCGGCGGAATGCCGCCTTTGCCTCGGGATCGTCATGCCACTTGGCGCCATATTCCAAAGCATCTACCGAAAGCCCGGCAGCACTGGGTTCAAAGTTTGGATCGGACTCGTCGCGCAGCTTGGCGCGTCGGACCCCATGAAGTAACGCCACCTGCGCGATCGCACAGACAACCAGAACAGCCTGCTGAGGAATGCCGACAGGCATCACCATGTGGTTGAGAACCTGCACCAGAATGCCCATGGCGTAAGAAAGTGCGGCGGCGCGCGCCAAGCAGGGCGTCCGCGCAAAGCGCCGCGCAAAGTTTGCATGGGCAGTCGATCCGCAGTAGCCCAGCGCACAGCACGCCACCAAACCGCCGGCGATTACCACCTCAGCCCGAACCGCCATGATCAACAGCAGGAATGCCGCCACCAGCAAAACGCCCGTGATATCGCTCGTTGCGTCGATGACATGGGGGCGGCGATAGTACAGAACGGGACGCACAAAGAAGCCAATCACGCTCGCGCCGAGGACAAGGCTCTCATAAATAACGACCTCGTTCGGAGACACGAGCTCGGCCATGCGAGTATCAAAGAGATACTCGCACGCCAAAACGTGAAGAAGAACAGCGCCAGGCATATAATCTCCCGAATGCCCCGACGCAAATATGCGGTTGTGTCTCCCATGCCCCTCATGGTTAACCCCCAGTCGCTCAATTGTCTGGAATTCCATTTTAATAAAGAACCAGTCTCAATATCGAAGCCAGGCTCGAAATGCCGCTCATTTTGACCCCACCGTCCACATCACGCCGCGATTTTGAGCCGCATGGACCAGAAGGGACACGCGAGACCTCTAGCTCGGCTAGGAGCGTCTCCAACTACCACTCATTTAAGTACGTCCCCAATGAGTGCGACGGAATGGCTCCCTTGGCAGCTTAAAGCTGTCATGCAGGAACCATTCCGTCGCAACCTCATGAAAGGGACTGGATCGTAAATGTTGGAGAAGAGCCGTTAGCGCCCGGGAGCCAGGATCACCAGTGCGTCGTGCTCAAAGGGATGCTGAGCCACGCGCACGGTACCGTCACCGTTGTCGCGAACGGGCAGCTTGGCGATGCGCTTGTCCTCCATGTCGAGAACCGTCGCCGTCCAGCCGCGCGTGCCGTCGAGCTTAAACTTGAGCGCCGTAGTGCGCGGCAGGTACGTGACGACGCGATCGCCAACGCGCGCCACACGAATGGCCTCGCGCGCGTCATCGAGCAGCTCCTGCGCCGGAACCACGGCAAGTGCGTCGTCGCCAGCCGTAGCGCCCAAGCCGGCAAGCACATGCTCGATCGCGCCAAAGTCCCAAACACCCGCAAACTGCAGGCACTCCTGCCAGCGGAACGGCATGTCGAAGCCCTCGCCCAGCACTGAGCCCTGGCTCTTGCTGGTCTGCCAGTTCCAAACACCGTGCGCGCCATAGGTCACGCCAGCGCTCGCACCGGCAAGGATCGACGACCACACGCTCGCGCGGCAGTCCTGCGCGGTGAAGCGCCAGTACACATTGCGCGACGCACCCATCTGCTCGTAACAGGGCTCGGAGTTGACCATCGGCTTTTTGGGGTAGTTGGCGATAAAGTCCTGCGGCAGGTGCCAGGCCTCGGGCTGGCCCTCGTAGTTATGGCCGGGCTGGAACATGTAAAAGTCCAGGCGGTCCAGGTACTGTGCCGGAATGGTGCGGTTGCCGCGGTTGATATGCATAGTGCGCAACGCCTCGGGCGCGCGTTTGACGACTTCGTCGAGAGCATCCTCGTAGTAGGCGATCGCCTCGTCGCTGGTAAAGTCGGTATCGCCCGTCACCACGTAGACGGGGTCGAACTCGCCCAGGTTCTCGACGACGCGGGCAACGTGGGCACGAACCTCCTCGCGCGGCATAACCTCGGCACCGCAATGCTCAGCGATCTTGGCGCCCCAGGTTCCGGGCACGTAGTTGCACCACATAAGCACGAGTGCCGGACGAATGCCGTGCTCGACGGCAGCGCGACACATGGCGGCGGCGCGATCCCAGTACGCCTGGTTGGGGCGGGACCAATCAAAATGCACGCCATCCTCGCTGGCATAGGGCCAAATGCCCAGATCGGGGCAGCAGCGATCCCACTGCGGCAGCGTGTTGATCTGCAGCACGTTCATGCCCTGCTCGGAGCGACGGGTCAGATAGTAGTCCCAATCGGCCTCGGTAATGCTCGTAAACGCGCTCCAGCACGTATCGGCAAACCAAAAGAACGGTTTGCCCTCGCACAAAAAGCCGTCCTGGCGACCGTTGACGGTCAGCTTTCCCAAACTCATCTGCATGTCCTTTCGTTTGATAAAGGAGTTGCGAACCGGCAGATTCTTTCGCGGTAACCCCGCGCGAAAGCCCCTGGCGCTTAGCAAGCCCCGGCGAGCAGGCACCACGTGCCCCCAATCAGTCTACCTTGTAAAAAGGGCCCCGCCGGGCTTGCGCCTGACGGGGCCCTGTCGTGTAGGTAAGGTCGTATGTGACCGAATGGTTTGGCCTTAGGCCTCCATCTCGGCGAGCTCCTCCTTGGAGAAGCCAGTGGCAAAGACGACGGCAGCGGCGATGGCAAAGGAGATTGCCATACCGACGATAGCCCAGACGGTGTTCATCTGGCCACCCTGCAGGTAGTTGGTGAAGACCAGGAAGTTGGAGGCACCGCCGGCCAGGTAGTAAGTAACACCCATGAGGCCGGAGAACACAGCGCCGATGGCACCGCCGATGAACATACCGAGCATGGTGCGACGGAAGCGCATGAGGATACCGAAGAGTGCGGGCTCGGTGACGCCGCCGGCGATGGCGGAGATGACGTAGCCCAGGGCAAGACCCTTCTCGTCGGGGTTCTTCATCTTGAGGAAGGCACCGAAAGCGCAGCCCCAGACGGCGGCCATAGCGCAGTTGGTGGAAACGAAGACGAAGGGATCGTAGCCGGCGGCGATGATCTGAACCTGAGCGAGCAGGATGACGGGCATGTGCATGCCGCAGACCACGAAGAGCTGCCAGAAGGCGCCGAGGACGGCCATGACGATCAGGATGCCGATACCGCCAAGGTCGGCGAGACCAAAGAGGGCGTTGGCAATCAGCGTACCGAGCTCGTTGCCGATCGGGGCAAGGACGATGAAGGCGATGGGGATGGTGACGATCATGGTGCAGAACGGCGTGAAGACCGTGGACAGCACGTCGGGCATGACCTTCTTAAAGAACTTCTCAACAAAGTAGAGGACCGGCACCGAGAGGATAATCGGCAGGACGGACTGCTGGTAGTTGGCAGCGGTGATCTGGATGCCATAGACGGAGATGATTCCGCCTCCCTCCTGAGTCGCGACACTCACGACGGACGGGGCCATGAGAGCGCCGCCGAGGAGCATGCCCAGAACCGGAGAGGCGCCGAGCTTCTTAGCAGCGGCATAGCCCAAGTAGATGGGGATAAAGGTAAACGTGGCCTCGTACAGGGTGGTGTAGAGGAACGTGTAGGTCGGATCGGTATCGGAGATAACGCCGAGCATGGTGGGACCAAGAACCGCAGCGATGGTGCGGAACAGACCGCCGGCCATGAGCAGCGGAATCAGCTGGGTCATGGAACCCGACAGGTAGTCGAGGATGATGTTGGGCAGGTTCTTGAGCTCGAACTTCTCCTTAGGAGCGTCGAGGTTCTCGTCGACCGCGACACCCTGCTTGACGCCGGACATGGCGACGAACTCGGCGAGCACCTTGGGCACGTTCTGGCCGATGATGACCTGGAGCTGGCTGCCGGCGAACTGGCAGCCCAGAACACCCTTGACCTTCTTGATCTTCTCCACGTCGGCCTTGCTGTTATCCTTGAGCGTCAGACGCAGGCGCGTCATGCAGTTGGTGGCGACGGTGACGTTTTCCGCACCGCCCACGAGCTCGAGGACATCGGTGGCAATCTGCTTGTTATCTACTGCCATGGGACCCCTCCCCATATCGTCGTGTGCCTAATCGCCTGGGCGCAGGCACGCCTTTGGCCCGGTGACTATAACCCCTTACGGTTACCGAACCCTTGGATACGCTGTCGTAAACAATCTGTTTACTGAACGTTTACAGCGCTTAGTTTACACGCAGCGTTGAATTTGTGGCAATTTTGCCGTTTGCAGTCCGGTGAACGGTAGGAAATCGGGGGTGAACGTAATTGAATGCCGAGGCATTACATATAGTGCCATTTATTTATAAATGGTCTTTTACGTGGGATTTTATATAATCTGGCACCTCGATGCCTTGTTGACTCATCAACAAAAGCCCTGCTAGATAGTAGTAAACGAGTGTTTAGTAGTTCATTGAACGTTTGATGCGACCGTTTACCGAGTTCATCCGCTAATTCTCAAATTCTGCTTTACACTAAACATGTTTAGATTGTATTGCCGCGATTGTTTAGCACGCGCGGCACAAGGGAGGCAGCTCATGGAACTCAAATCGTGCACCTACGCAACCGTCAGCACCTTGGGCGACTTTGGCCCCTGGATCAGCAAGGTCGTTCTCGACCTACCCTGCACCGTGCGCGCCAACGATGTCGATGCGAACACTTTCCATATATATGTAGAGCGTCACGAGCGCACGGGCGAGGTCCTGATGCGCAAGGAGCACGGCGCCGACCATGCCACGCCCTCCGTGGGTTACATCGACGTTCTCGCCGCGTATCCGAGTGACGAGAACGGCCGCAAGCTCGCCGTGGGCACCCATGTGGCACTCGAGGTCGCCGAGCAGCGCCTGACCAAAAAGATCGAAGGCGGCGTCATGGGCTCGCGCATGCTCGACAACCAGCTGCACGTCACGCAGCTCGCGGCTCTTCCCGGCAACGACGGCGAACCCATCTGCGGCCTGGTCTTCGATACCTGTCGCGGCGACATCTGCCCCGCGCTCAAGGGCTGGAGCAATGCCGTGCAAAAGACTGCCATTGATGGTATCGCGCTCGAGTACGGCTTCTTTGAGCCCAGCTTTAAAGCCGAGGACTCGGCCTGCTTCAATCCCTTCGCGCCCGAGGCCACGGTCGTGCCCCAAAAGGCCCCGCTCGTGGTGTACCTGCACGGCGCCGGCGAAGGCAAGGGTGCCACGCAGGGCGAAGGCGCCACGCGCGCCTATATCGGCAACCGCGTGACAGCCATTAGCCAGGCGCAAATCCAGCGCTACTTTGGCGGCTTTGCCTGGGTGCTCGTGCCGCAGTCTCCCACGTTTTGGATGGATAACGGCGTCGAGCAGCTCGGCCGCTCCAACCAGAGCATCTACTCCCCCGTACTCAAGGCGCTCATCGACGAGTTTGTCGCCGAGCATGCCGAGCGCATCGACACCGACCGCATCGTGGTCGCCGGCCTTTCCAACGGCGGCTTTATGACCTTGCGCCTGTGCGCCGACTACCCCGATTTCTTCGCCGCCGGCCTTCCCTGCTGTGCCCCGTGGTACAACGCCACGGACGAGGACGTAGCCGCGCTCGCCAAGACGCCGCTGTGGTTTACGCACTCCAAGGGCGACGAGCTCGTGTCGCCGCAGCAGACCGTGCTGCCGCTCACGGCACGCCTGCGTGACGCCGGAGCCAACGTGCACCTTACCTACTTTAGCCATGTCGAGGACCTGACCGGTCGCTATCGCGAGGCCGACGGCTCGCCCAAGAAGACGTTCAACCACGGCGTGTGGATCCACCAATTCAACGACCTGTGTTATCAAGACTTCGACGGGGGCAGCGTACTCATCGACGGCGAGCCGGTGGGCTGCTGGGAGTGGTCGGCCAGGGTTTCGAGGTAGCCATCCCATCGGGGTCCCGTCTTGCCTTGCGCGTAACTGGCTGAATTGATTTTGATTGGAGCTGTTCCTATGTCCCAAGAGTTAACTCGGGTGATTGTTACTACCGATATGGAAGTCGACGATATGAACTCGCTCGTTCATTTGGCTCTGTATCTTAATGTGCTTGATGTTCAGGCTGTGGTGTATACGGCTTCGCAGTATCACTTTCTTGGGGATGGGGTTCATACGCTGGGCGAGGTGAATTCGCATTGGCGGACCAAAGGGCGTCGCTCTTATGAGTGGGATGTTGTGCCTCATGAACCCGATCCGCTGGCCGGCGAGCTTCGTGAGTATCGTCCGTTTCCCGAGCATTGGATTGAGAGTCTCTGGAGTAATGAATACGCCCAGGCTTGGCCGCAGTTGCAGGCGAATGCGGGCGCTGCCGGTGAGCCGCCGTTTCCCACGCCCGCCCAGATGATCGAGCGCACCTTTGTGGGAAATGTTGCCTTTGAGGGTGATGTAACTGAGGAAACTGAGGGATCTCGTGTAATTGCGCAGGCAATTTTGGATGATGATCCGCGTACGTTATGGCTGCTCAGCTGGGGTGGCATGAACACCATCGTTCGCGCCCTCATGAGTATTGCCGAGCGTTATCGCGCCACGCCCGAATGGCCTGCCGTGCAGCAGCGGGTCTATCAGAAGGTGCGCGTGATGGGCGTTGCCGATGGCGTGGGGCAGGACAACTCATGGCTCGACCATGGACGCGAGCTCTTTCCCGAGCTCATCTTTTGGTGTGTGCCCTATATGTATGGCGGCTATGTCGATGCCAAGATGGCTCAACCCGATGCGTTGCCGCTGTTTAAGGCACCTTGGCCTGAGCAGAATCTCACGCAGGGTAACGGCCCCCTCATGGCACGCTACATGCTCTATGGCGACGGCAAGGTCTACGAAAATGAGCCCGAGCGCTTTCAGTTTGGCAAGCATGCCCGTCTGGATTGGGGTCTAGAAGGCATGCCCACGATGCAGTTTGAGCGCGGCGACTTTATGGCCGAAGGCGACAGCATGACCTATATTCCGCTGCTGCCGTTTGGCCTGCGCGGTATCGACGACCGCGGCTTCGACACACTGCTCGGCCGCATGTTTCTTGATGGACATCCCGATACGGACGCACCCGCCGGTTTTGCCGCCATCGGCACGCCCGTAGACGGCAACCCCAATCCCTACCTGCGCGCCTATCAGGAAGACTTTGCCGCCCGCGCGCAATGGTGCGCCCATGATCCGGCAGCTTGTTCGCATCCGACACATGTTGTCGAGGTCACGGCCGACCGCAGCGCTACAGCCGGCGAGCGCGTCACCCTTGCAGCGACCGTCGTCGACCCCGACGGCAAGGGCTTTGATGCACATTGGGATGTCGCCGTGGACCCGTCGAGCTATGCAGGCACGCAGGATCTTTCGCTGTGGCAGGAATGCACGGTGAGCACCGCTTTTATCGTGCCCGCCGACGCGCAGCCCGGCGACCGCTTCGTGCTCACCCTTACCGTGCAGACGCGCGCCGAGCGCCCCTGCAGCCGCTACGCCCAGGTTGCCGTGACCGTGGCATAGCAGGGACGGCGCCCACATTCGGCAGCCGCCACATTCGGCATGGACTGTCCCCAGCTGCCACTCATTTAAGTACGTCCCCAATGAGTGGCCGAAAATGGGCCATGTGTCCCAGTTGTGGAGACTCCTTGAGCCGTCTGGGTATCGTGAAAGATCGCGCGCTCACCCATCATCAAAAGTGACACACGCTACCTGTTGATGGGAGGCAGCCATGGGCTTCTTTGACAAGATGTTCGAGAAAAAAGAGTGCGCGATTTGCGGTACCGAACTGGGGCTTTTGGGAAAGACCAAAATCAACGAAGGCTACCTGTGCAAAGAGTGCGCAGGCAAGCTCTCCCCCTTCTTTAGTGGTTGGCGCTCCAACACCGCGGACGATATCCGCGAGCAACTCGCCTACCGCGAGGCCAACGCCGAGCGCCTGGCCTCGTTCAACCCCACGCGCACGCTCTCTGCCGGGCGCACCAACATCATGCTCGATGAGGACGCGGGCCTGCTGATCATCACTTCGCAGAGCCGCTGGCGCGACGCCAATCCCGACATCATCGAGTTCTCACAGGTACTCGGCTGCGATATGGATATCGACGAGCATCGCACCGAGATCTATCGCGAGACCAAGGACGGCGAGCGCGAGAGCTACAACCCGCCGCGCTACGACCTGGATTACGACTTTAACCTGACCATTCACGTCAACACGCCGTACTTTACCGAGATCAACCTGCGCGTGAACGACTCCACCATCGATCAGCGCGGGTCCATCGAGTACCGCGAGGCCAAGCGCCAGGCAACCGAGGTCCGCGATGCACTGGTGCAGCTTCGTCAGGAAACGCGCGACAGCGTCGTGGCCGCCAAGGCCCCCAAGACCGCGGTCACCTGCCCCTTCTGCGGTGCAACCACCATTCCCGATGCCAGTGGACGCTGCGAATACTGCGGCGGCGCCATCGGCGCATAGCCTCCGGCACGGAAAGGACCGATCATGGCCTTCGAGAGTGTCAACTATCAGTGCCCCGCGTGTGGCGGCCCCCTTCACTTTGCCAGTGCCGAACAAAAGCTTGTCTGCGACTACTGCGATTCGCGTTTTGAAGTCGAAGAAGTCGAGGCCCTCTATCGCGAGCGCCAGGACAAGGCAGATGCCAAAGCCGATGCCGCAGCCGCGGCTCGCAAACCTGCTGTCGACGATGCCGTGCAGGATCTGGCCCAAAACGCCGGCTACATCTGCTCGTCGTGCGGCGCCGAGCTGGTCTCGGACGGCACCGTCGCCGTTACCACCTGCCCATACTGCGGCAACTCCGCCGTGGCGCCCGGCCAGCTCTCGGGCGACTTCTCACCCGACCTGGTGATTCCGTTTAAGCTCGGGCGCGATGATGTTATGGCAGCACTCAAAGAGCACTACAAGGGCAAAATCCTGCTGCCCAAGAGCTTTGTCACCGGCAACCACATCGACGAGGTCCAAGGCGTTTACGTGCCGTTTTGGCTCTACGGCGCCCGCGTGGACGGCGAAGTGCACTTTGATGCGACCAACGAGACCGTGACCGAGAAATCCGACCGCACCGTCACGACCACCGACCACTACGACGCCTACCGTAAGGGCAAAATCTCGTTTGAGCGCGTGCCCGTCGACGGATCGTCCAAGATGCCCGACGGCCATATGGACGCCATCGAGCCGTTTGACTACGACGCGCTGCGCCCGTTCTCGGTCGCGTATATGCCCGGCTACATCGCCAACCGCTACGATGAGGATTGCGAGACCTGCAAGGCGCGCGCCGAGCGTCGTATGGAAGAAAGTACGATTTCGGCCCTGCGCGAGACCGTCGTCGACGAATATGACGATGCCACGGTCGAAAGCAAGCAGCTCGACTACACCTGGGAAGACAGCAACTACGCTCTGTTCCCCGTGTGGATGCTTTCCACCTCGTGGAACGGCAAGAGCTACCTGTTTGCCATGAACGGCCAAACCGGCCGCATGGTCGGCGAGCTTCCCTGCTCCAAGCTCAAGCTCGCCATCGCCTCGGTGCTGTTCTTTGTGATCGGGTTTGTCCTCTCCCAGATTCTCTTTATGGGCGAGAACGCCTTCAATCCGGACTACCTCACCTTTGATATCGAGGGCATCCTCATCAACATCGTCGCACCGCTGATCATCGTAATCATCGGAGACGTGCTGCTGGTAGGCCAGCTCAAGACGGCCAACGAGGCCACCCACGCCGATTGCTACTGCGGCGAGCTCGACTTGACCGAGAAGCACGACACCTTCAGCCACACCGAGACCACCGTTGTCATGAAGGACAACAAGGACGATTAGCCATTCTGACCAATACCACCCGGCCTTTGACGAGAAAGGAAGATCACCATGGGACTCTTGAAAGCTGGATTGGGTGCTGCCGGCGGCGTCATGGCCGACCAGTGGAAGGAATATATCTATTGCGAATCGATGCCCGCTGACGTCTTGGCCTGCAAGGGCAGCAAGCGCACCGGCGGCCGCAGCTCCAACACGCGCGGCGAGGACAACGTCATCTCCAACGGCTCCGTCATCGCCGTCAACGACGGCCAGGGCATGCTCGTGGTGCAAAACGGCAAGATCATCGAGGTCGCGCTGGAGCCCGGCGAGTTTGTCTTTGACACCGGCAGCGAGCCGAGCGTCTTTAGCGGCAACCTGGGCGACTCCATCAAGGAGACGTTCGCCAATATCGGCAGCCGTTTTACCTTTGGCGGCGACGCGGGCAAGGACCAGCGTGTCTACTTCATCAACACCAAGGAGATCATCGGCAACAAGTACGGCACCGCCTCGCCCGTGCCCTTCCGCGTGGTCGATAACAACATTGGCCTGGATGTCGACATCTCCGTTCGCTGCAACGGCGAGTATTCGTACCGTATCACCAACCCGCTGCTGTTCTACACCAACGCTGTCTCTTATACACATCTCCGAGCCCACGAGACTCGACGTCATCTCG
>UQIQ01000040.1 GCA_900541185.1 uncultured Collinsella sp. | reverse complement strand
TGACCGACCGCCTGGCTCGCTACTACGAGACGGTCACCAAGCACAACCTCAAGTACCGTCGCTACTACCACCAGTTCGACTACTAAGAGCAAATAACGTTTGTGCAATTGTGCCTCGCTCCTATATGGAGCGGGGCCTCGTTTAGGTTGGAGAGTAACTATGAGCTATCCCCAGCTTGCCGTTATGAATATCAGCCATCGCTACTTTAGCCTTGAAGAGTTCTTTTCTTCGGCGGCGGCCTCGGGCTACACGTGCTGCGAACTTTGGACGGGGGCGATGCACCTGTATGTGGACTGCCATGGTTACGATTCGCTCGAGCAGGTGCGTGAGCTGTCACAGCGGTATGGGGTTCGGATTGTGGGGCTTTGTCCCGAACAGAACAACCCCAAGCCGTGGAATATCGCGGCGCGCGGGAATGAGGCGCGTGCCCGCACGCTCGCGTACTTTAAGAACGTTGTAGATATCGCGGCGGAACTTGGAGCCGAGCAGGTCATGGTCTCGAGCGGCTGGGCATTTTTGAACGAGCCGATCGAGGACGCGTGGGGTCGCAGCGCCTCGATGCTGCGTGCGATTGCCGAGCATGCGGGAGAGCGCGGCGTGCGACTGGTGCTCGAGGCCCTGCAGCCAGTTGAGTCGATGATCGTGAACTCGGCGGCCGACACGAAGCGCATGATCGAGGCAGTTGATCATCCGGCACTTAAGGCATGTCTGGATATGGGCGCCATGGCGGTGGCGGGGGATACCATCGACGATTATTTCGATCTGCTTGGCGATGATGTCGCCCACGTACATTTTGTCGATGTTGCGGCAGACGGCACCACGCACCTTGCCTGGGGTGACGGCGGTCGCGATATGCGCGCCGACTTGGATAGACTGGTGGCGCGCGGCTATCGCGGAGTTGTTTCGGCCGAGACCTATGACGGGCGCTATTTTGCCGACCCCGCAGCTGCCGATGCGCAGGTAATGGCAGAGTATCGTCGTGCGATTGGCGCCTAGGTGGGGTCGGGCTGCGGCAACCTACCCTATGTTTCCAAATGAATACGGTGTGAGCGGCTGCGACGTATTTTCCCCGCAAGCACTCTAGTATGCTAAAGTACCCAGAAGACCGGCGGAGCTATGCCGGTCTTCTGTTCTATGCGAAGCACAGCATGAGGAGGCTCACCAGATGACGGCCACACCGTGGGGATTCCGGGACATATTGCCCGAGGAGGCTCAGGCGCGCGAGGAGATTGCGCTGACGGTGAAGGGCTGCTTTAGGGAGCACCATTATTTGCCGGTCGAGACGCCGCTGCTCGAGGATAAGGGTTCGCTTGAGGAGGGCGGCCGCATCGCGGACACGCCGTTTAAGCTCTTTGATGATGACGGTCGCCTGCTGGTGGTCCGTCCCGACAACACGTTGCCGATCGTGCGCTTGGTTTCGACCCGCATGCGCGCGGCCGACCTGCCGCTTCGCCTGCGCTACGAGGCGCCGGTGGTCCGCGAGTGCCAGCGCAATGCCGGCGGCTCGCGCCAGTTTACGCAGCTGGGTTTTGAGCTCATCGGCGCGGGCGACACCGCGGGCGATGTCGAGATTGTCTCGCTGGTGGCCGAGGCCGTACGCAAGCTGGCGCTGCCCGATGCGCGCATTATCGCAGGTAGCGTGCGCCCGTTTAAGGAGCTGCTCGCGGCGTGCGAGGATCGCGAGCTGGCTGCCGAGGCCCTGCGCTGCGTTCACGCCAACGACTTTGTGGGCCTCGATGCCCGCGTGGCGGCAAGCGATGAGACCGACGCCGTCAAGGCCGCCATCAGCGAGCTGCCGCGCCTGCACGGCGGGGCCGAGGTGCTCGATCGCGTGGACGCGCTGCTGGAGGCTGCCGGTATTGCCGCACCGCTCACGCACGAGCTGCGTGCGCTGGTCGAGGGCTTGGCGCCGGAGGATGCCGAGGTGCTGTCCTTCGACTTCTCCATCATGAACTCGTTTGATTACTACACGGGCCTGGTCTTTAAGGCCTATGCCGGCGGCCTGCCCGATCCGGTTGGCTCGGGCGGTCGTTACGACTCCATCTTTACCGGCGCGTTCGGCGACGGCATCGAGGTGCCGGCGGCGGGCTTTGCCTTTTCGCTCGAGCGCCTGGAGGCCGCGCGCACCTCGGCCGAGGACGCCGCCTCCGATGGCGATCACGCCGTGGGCCGTGGCGCCGAGGGCCCGCTGCGCATCGCCGTGCCCAAGGGTTCGCTCAAGGCCGACACGCTCGACGTGCTCGAGGCCGCGGGCTTGGATGTCTCTGAGCTGCGCGATCCCGGCCGCCACCTGATTGTGCGCGGTCGCGATACGCGTGCCGGCGAGGGTACGGTCGGCGATATTGAGTTTGTCATCGTGCGTCCCAGCGACGCGCCGGCCTTTGTGGGTTGCGGCGGTGCCGACTGCGGCATCTGCGGCTGGGACTCGCTCATCGAGGCAGACCTCAACCTGCTGCAGCTGGTCGATCTGGGCTATGGTCTGTGCACTTTCATCGAGGCGGAGCCCGCGTGGCGCGCCGGTCAGGCCGAGCGCAACTATGCCCGCCGCGGCTCTCTGCGTGTGGCCACCAAGTATCCGCGCATCGCGAGCGCTTGGTATGCCGAGCGCGGCGTGAATGCCGATATCGTCTCTCTGCACGGCAACATTGAACTGGGGCCCATCGTCGGCATGACCGATCGTATCGTGGACATTACCGCCACGGGCGCGACCCTGCGCGACAACGACCTGGTCATTACCGGCCGCATCATGGATTGCACGGCGCGCTTCTTCGTCAACCCGGGTGCCGCGCGCCTGGACCCGCGCGTGCGCAACCTGGCCGATCGCTTGGCAGCCGCCGTGAAGGACAAGCATTTTGAGCCCGTCGCGGGCTCGGCACAATAGCGCGAGCGCGCACGGGCGCCCCCACGTCCGGGTTGCGGGTCGACTGACGCCGCGGCCCGGCCTCTCGTCTTGCGAACTCAACCTCAACCGATAGGGGATACCGATATGAAGACCATCAAACTTGCTCCCGGCGAGCGCCTCGTCACCAACCAGCTCAACCGCAAGGGCGTGCTGCCGCAAAACATCGTCGACGCCGCCCGCGATATCGTGGCCAACGTACGCGCGAATGGCGATGCCGCGGTGCGCGACTACTGTCAGCGTTTTGACGGCGTTGAGCTGGAGAGCTTCCGTCTGCCGCAGGAGCAGATCGACGCGGCGCTCGAGGGCCTCGACCCCGCTTTTGTCGCTGCGCTCGAAAAGGCGGCGCGCCAGATTCGCGAGTTTCACCAGCGCGAGGTCGAGCAGAGCTGGTTTACCACGCGCCCGGACGGCACGATGCTCGGTGTCAAGGTGATCCCGCTCGCCGCTGCCGGCATCTACGTGCCGGGTGGCCGTGCGCAGTATCCCTCAACCGTGCTTATGAACGCGATTCCGGCCAAGGTGGCCGGCGTTAAGCGTGTGGTCATGGTGACCCCGCCGCAAAAAGACGGTCTGATCAGTCCCTATACGCTCGCGGCCGCAAAGCTCGGCGGCGTGGACGAGATCTATATGGTGGGCGGCGCCCAGGCCGTGGCCGCGCTGGCTTACGGCACCGAGACCATTCCGCGCGTCGACAAGATCACCGGCCCGGGCAACGCCTTTGTCGCCGCGGCCAAGCAGATTGTCTCGGGCGACGTGGGTATCGATATGGTCGCCGGCCCCTCCGAGGTCTGCGTGCTGGCCGACGCCACGGCCAAGCCCATGGTGGTCGCGGCCGACCTGATGGCCCAGGCCGAGCACGACCCGCTGGCAGCCTGCTATCTGGTGACCTGCGACGAGCAGTTTGCGCGCGAGGTCGAGGCGGGTATCGATATTCTGGTGGCGCAGTCCCCGCGTGCCGAGATCACGCGCGCCTCGCTCGACAACGAGGGCACCATCGTGGTCGCCGCCGACATGGCCGCTGCCGTTGAGGCCGTGAACACCGTGGCGCCCGAGCACCTTGAGCTGCACTGCAAGGACGCGATGGGCCTGCTCGGCGGCATTCGCAACGCCGGCGCCATCTTTGTGGGCGCTTGGAGCTCCGAGCCGCTCGGCGATTACGTCGCCGGCCCCAACCACACGCTGCCGACCGGCGGCACGGCCATGTTCTCCAACCCGCTTTCGGTGGAGGAGTTCGTTAAGCGCTCAAGCGTTATCTGCTATACGCCCGAGGGCCTGCTCTCCGACGCTCCCGCTACGCAGCGTTTGGCCGAGGCCGAGGGCCTGTGGGCGCACGCGCTTTCTGCCGCCCTGCGTCGTCGCGTGCTGGAACAGGGCGAGGATTCCGTGAGCGCCGAGTCGCTGGCGGCGGCCGACCTGACCAAGGTTGCCTGGCCGGGCGACGCCGCGGCGACGGTCACCGAGGGTGTGGACTTGGCGGCTGCAGACGCGGGCGGCGCTGACGCGACCGGCGAGGAGGCCTAACATGGCCGAGCTGACGCCCCGCATGAAGGAGCTCGTTCAGCCCTACTTGGCCGGCATTGAGCCCTACGATCCCAACTTTACGCCCACGCGCATCAACCTTTCGGCCAACGAGAATACCTATCCCGTTCCGGCTGGCGTGCGCGAGGCAGTTGATGCGGCCTTGGCTGCCGCGCCGCTCAACCGCTATCCCGATCCCATGTCCAATGACCTGCGCGACGAGCTTGCTGCCTGGCATGGCGTGACGCGCGAGAACATCTGCGTGGGAAACGGCGGCGACGAGCTGCTCTATAACTACCTGCTGGCGTTTGGCGGCGCGGGGCGGACCCTGCTCAACTGCCCGCCATGCTTTAGCGAGTATGCGTTCTTTGCGTCGCTCTGCCAGACCGAGGTGCGCGACGTGTGGCGCGATCCGGTGACCTTTGAGCTCGATCAGGCTGCCGTGCTTGCGGCAGCGCCCGAGTGCAACCTGGCGATTGTGACCTCGCCCAACAATCCCACGGGCGACGTGGCGCCGCTCGACTTTATCGCGGCTCTGTGCGATGCGTGTCCCGGCATGGTGATGGTCGACGAGGCCTACGTGGAGTTTGCTGACGATTCGTTTGGCGCGGCCACCACGGCGCAGGGCCTTATCGCCGAGCATCCCAATCTGGTGATTCTGCATACGCTGTCCAAGGCATTTGGCGCTGCCGGCACGCGCTTGGGCTATGTGATCGCGGCGCCCGAGGTTATCGAGGTGTTTGCGGCGATTCGCCAGATCTACTCGGTTAACGTGCTGAGCCAGGCGGCGGCGCTTGCCTGCGTACGTGCCCGCGATGCGTATGCGCCCGTGGTGGCACTGGTTGCGAACGAGCGCGACCGCGAGCTTGCTTCCCTGCACGCGATGGGTGCCGCGGGCCTGCCGGTGGAGGCGTGGCCGTCCGCGGCGAACTTTGTGCTCGTACGCACGCCGCACGCCACGCGCGTGCGCGAGCGTCTGCGCGACGAGTATTCCATCCTGGTGCGCGACTTTAGCTACGCGCCGGGCCTCGCGGACTGTCTACGCATTACCGTGGGCACGCCGCAGGAAAACGAAGAAGTGCTGGACGCGTTCGCCGCGCTGGTGAAGGAGGAGATGTAGATGGACCGTTATGCCGAGGTAACCCGTAAGACAGGCGAGACCGACATTGTCGTCAAGCTCGACCTGGACGGAACCGGCGTGTGCGATATCTCGACCGGCGTGCCGTTTTTCGACCATATGCTCAACGCCTTTGGCCGCCATGGTCTGTTTGACCTGACGGTGCACGCGGTGGGCGACGTGGAGGTCGACGCGCATCACACCGTCGAGGACACGGGCATTGTGCTGGGCGACGCGTTTTGCCAGGCACTGGGCGATAAGGCGGGCATCACACGCTTTGCCGACGCGGCGATTGCCATGGACGAGACGCTCGTGATGGCCGCCGTGGACATCTCGGGTCGTGGGCAGGCCTACTGCGAGCTGCCCGTGCCGACTGAGCGCGTGGGCAGCTTCGATACCGAGCTGGCCGTCGAGTTCTTCTACGCCTTTGCGCGCGATGCCAAGCTCACGCTGCACGTGCGCGAGCTGGCGGGTGGCAATTCGCACCACATTATCGAGGCCGCCTTTAAGGCCGTGGGCCGCACGATGCGCCACGCCTGCGAGCTCGATCCCCGCGTGCAGGGCATCCCCAGCACCAAGGGCTCGCTGTAACCTGCCAAAAAGGGACAGGTTTATTTTGGCAGGTTTTATCTGCGGAAATGCTGTCTCATACGGTGGGTGAACGTTTAACCGACCAAAATAAACCTGTCCCTTTTTGGCAGGTTTTGAATGGGAAAAGGAGGGTCGCGTGGGCGAACCGAAGATCGTGGTGGTCGACTACCACAAGGGCAACTTGTCGAGCGTCGTGCGCGGGCTTGTGCGCGCCGGTGCCGCCGCCTGCACGTCGGACGATCCGGAGCAGATCCGCCGCGCCGACGGCCTGGTCATCCCGGGCGTGGGCGCGTTCTATGACGCGATCGCCTTTATGCGCCAGAGCGGCGAGGCGGACGCGGTGCTCGATGCCGTCGCCGCCGGAACTCCGCTGCTCGGCATCTGCCTGGGCCTTCAGCTATTTTTTGAGCGCGGCAACGAGGGCGTGCCTGCGGACGAGGGCGCGGTCGCCGACGGCAATGCCTCTGAGCAGACTGGCGGTCCCTGGGTCGATGGCCTGGGCATTATGCGCGGTTCGTGCACGCGCTTGGAGTCGAGCCGCCTTAAGGTGCCGCACGTGGGCTGGGACCAGGTGCATATGACGCCTGCCGGTGCGGCCGATCCGCTGCTCGCCGGTTTTGCCGAGGGCGCCAACATGTACTTCACCCACAGCTATGCGGTGGCCGACGACGCCGATACCGCCGATGTGCTGGCACGCACGCACTATACGCGGAGCTTCCCGTGCATCGTGCGTCATGGCAACGTGTGGGGCTGCCAGTTCCATCCCGAGAAATCCTCCGCGCTGGGTCAGCGCATCCTTAAGAACTTCGTCAACATCGTCGAGGAGGCTGGCCGATGATCCTGTTTCCCGCAATCGATCTGATCGGCGGCAAGGTCGTGCGCCTGGAGCGCGGCGACCGCAGTCGCTGCAAGGTATATTCCGACGACCCCGTGGCCGTTGCCCGCTCGTTTGCCGAGCAGGGCGCGAGCTGGGTGCACGTCGTCGACCTGTCCGCTGCCTTTGGCGAGGACGAGGATGCGTGTGCTGCCAACTCGGCAGCGATTAAGGCCATCTGCGGCGTCGACGGTCTGTCCGTGGACGTGGGCGGCGGCGTTCGCTCGCTTGCACGCATCGACGAGTTGGCAGGCTACGGCGCACGCCGCATCGCACTGGGCACCGTGCTGGTGACCGAGCCGGGTTTTGCCGAGGTGGCGGCCCAAGGCTTTGGCGAGTTGCTGGTGGCAGACATCGCCGCGCGCGACGGTCAGGTCAAGGTGAATGGTTGGCGCGACGGCGCGGGCGTGGCACTCGACGATGCCGTGGCGCAGCTTTCCGAGCTGGGTTTTAAGCATCTGGTGTATACCGACATCGCGCGCGATGGCATGCAGGCGGGCATCGATGTGGCGGCGTATCGCCATGTGGCCGAGGTCGCGGGCTTTCCCGTCGTGGCATCGGGTGGCATCTCGACGCTCGACGATATCCGCGCGCTTGCCGCGGTGGGTGAGGACGCCATCGAGGGTGCCATCACCGGCCGTGCGCTCTACGAAGGCAACTTTACGCTGGCACAGGCGCTGGCCGCCGCCCGAGGGGAGGAGTAGCCCATGCTTACCAAACGCGTAATTCCCTGCTTGGACGTCAAGGATGGCCGCGTGGTCAAGGGCGTCAACTTTGTGAGCCTGCGCGATGCGGGCGACCCGGTGGAGCTGGCCCGCGCCTACGACCGCGAGGGTGCGGACTAGGTCGTCTTTTTGGACATTACCGCCACGAGCGACAACCGTACGACGACTATCGAGATGGCGGCGCACGCGGCCGAGGAGCTGGCCATTCCCTATACCGTGGGCGGCGGCTTTCGCGACCTGGCGGGCATGCGCACCATGGTTGCGGCCGGTGCCGACAAGGTGTCGCTTAACTCTGCCGCCGTGCGCGACCCGTCGCTGATTAGCCAAGCTGCCGCGGCGTTTGGCAGTCAGGCCGTGGTCGTGGCGATTGATGCCAAACGCGTCGGCTTACCCGGCGCATCCGGAGCCGACAAGTGGGAGGTCTTCACGGCGGGCGGTCGCAACGCTACAGGTATCGATGCGGTGGCGTGGGCCGAGGAGGCGGCTCGTCGCGGCGCCGGTGAGATCTTGCTCACCAGCATGGATCGCGACGGCACCAAGGCTGGCTTCGACCTGGCACTCACCCGTGCCGTGGCGCGCGCGGTGCCGATCCCGGTGATTGCGAGCGGCGGCGTGGGTACGCTCGAGCATTTTGCCGAGGGTGTGATTGAGGGCGAGGCCGACGCCGTGCTGGCGGCGAGCGTCTTTCACTTTGGGACGTTCAGCATTCGCGAAGTCAAAGAGTATATGGCTTCTCAAGGCATCCCTGTGAGGTTGGACTTCTAGTGCTGCGGGCTGCGCTGCGGCTTGCCCAGGCACCGCATCTTGCCGCTCAAACCGTCGCTCGCGTACCAAAGTACGCGTCGCTCCTCTTTCGCGGCAACCTGCGGTACCTGGACAACCCTCGCCGACCGGCGATGTTTAAATTGGGGAATTGAAATGGAAGAAATTACTACTCCAGCGGATCTTAAATACGACGCCAAAGAATTGATTCCTTGTGTGGTTCAGCAGTATGACACCGGCGAGGTGCTTATGGTTGCTTGGATGAACGAGGAGTCGGTGGGGCTGACGCTCAAGACCGGTACCACGTGGTTTTGGAGCCGCAGCCGTCAGGAGCTCTGGAACAAGGGCGCGACGAGCGGCAATATGCAAGAGGTCAAGGAGCTCTGGGCCGACTGCGATAACGATACACTGCTGGTCAAGGTCGACTCGCCGGGTCCGGCCTGCCATACCGGCAACCGTACCTGCTTCTTTAAAAAACTCGCGTAGGGCGGGCGCTCGATTAGACGCTCGGCCACCAGAAAGGATTGAACCATGGGTGTGCGCACCGCAAACGTTCAGGATGGAAATATCGGTGAGACGCTGACAGGTCTGGCCGAGGTGATTCACGGTCGTCGCGATGCGTCGCCACAGGAGAGCTACACCGCTCGTCTGTTGACCGACGTCGAGGACGAGCTGCTCAAGAAGCTTGCCGAGGAGGCGAGCGAGGTCATCATGGCCTGCAAGGATAACGACCACGATCACATTCGCTATGAGGCCGGCGACCTGGTCTACCACTTGCTCGTGACGCTTGAGCGCTACGGCATCACCCTCGACGAGTTGGCCGGCGAACTCAACGCCCGCCGCCACTAGTCATTGGGGACGTTCTTAAACGACTAGTTAGGCGAGGGGCGTGGGTTGCCATTCGCCGGTGGGGTGGGGGATATCGAAGGTTCGATAACCGCAGTCGTAGGCGTGCGCCTGGGCCTCGCGGATGTTCCAACAGATATCGCAGGCGCGGTGCGCGTCCGAGCCAAAGGTGATCGGCACTTCGGCATGGGCAAAGCAGCGCAAAAGACCGGTTGCGGGGTAGTAGTCGCCCAAGCCCTTGCGCGGTGCGGCCGTCGAGACCTCAACGCGGCGGCCCGTATCGTGCGCGCACTCTGCCATCTGCTGCCAAAACGGTGCGGGGTCAAAATCGGGCGCAAAGCCTTCCTTCGAAAAGCGCATGACCAGGTCGGGGTGAGCCATCACATCAAAGTTGAGCGGGCTCTCGCAGGCGCGGCACCAGTCATCGACATAGCGCTCCCACACGCCGCGTACCCCCAGGTTTTCCCAAACGTGCAGGTTGGTGTCATCGTCGATCCAGCCGCAGCGCGAATCGGGCGTATCGGGACGAGCGACGTCCTCCGTTCCCGCCGTACCCGCGGCACCGGCCATGATATCGCCTGGGTTGCCAATCCAGTGCACACTGCCCAGGCGCACGACGGCGCCCTGGGACCAGCGCTCAACCAAAGGCTCGCAGCCCTCGTACCAATCGCATTCGAAACCGTAGATAAAGGTGAGTTCTGGCGCAATCTGAGCGGCAAGATTGCGAGCGTCCTCAAAAGCCAGACGATGTGCCGGCAGGTCGCCCTCGACGACCTGCACCTCGCAGTTGGCATCCATGCTGGCAGGTAGGGTGAGATGGTCGGTCGAGACCATGGCGCGGCAGCCGGCGGCGACAGCGGCGCGGACGTTGTCCTCAAATGAGGCATGGCCGTCCGAAAACGAGGTGTGGGTATGGCAATCGACCAGCGGGCACATAGGCATAGCGGCTCCTTTGCATTTGGCGAATCCGCTCCATTGTAATGGCGCAGCCTCGGCGCGTCGTACGCGCGGGGTGCCGAAATCGATTGGAAAGGGTGCGCGGCGCGTGGTGCGGCCTCGCTTGCGCTTTCAAAACATGTACATTAGCCTCCAAAAGCTGCAAAAAATGACATGTTTGGAGGCTGACGTACACGTTTGAGTGGAGCGGGCCGGCGTTGGAGCGCGCCAGCACTTGCGCCCAGCAAAAGTCGCACCTATCCCATGACGCCGCCCCTGCGCCGCCCGCGATGTGCTAGCGTTTGGATGAACAAAACGAGCCCGTGCGGAAAGGAGCCGGACCGTATGCCATGCGATAGCAAATCTCCGCTGTCCCGCGAGACCGATGCGCCCGAGACCATCGTCAAGCTGGAGTGCGACATCGACGACGCGTCGCCTGAGGTGCTCGCCTACGCCGCCGACCGCCTGCGCGAGGCCGGTGCGCGCGAGGTGCATTGGCTGCCCCTCTATTGCAAGAAAGGCCGCCCCGGCTGGCAGCTGCAGGTAATCTGTACCCACGAGGATATCGAGCGCCTGCAGACGATTATCTTTTTGGAAACCACGACCAATGGCATCCGCCGTCAAGTTATGGAGCGCGTTTGCCTGCCACGCCGCTTTGAGCGCGTAACAACGCCTTGGGGCGAGGTATCCGTTAAGGTGGCGACTCTGCCCGACGGCAGCGAGCGTGCAGCGCCCGAGTACGAGGACTGCGCCCGTCTCGCCCGCGAGCATAACGTACCGCTCCAGCGCGTGATGCATACGGCACAAGCCGCGGCGCTGCGATTTGAGTAACGCGGCCGGTGGCACGCCACGCCCAGCCCCATCAGCCCCACCCCGAAAGGATCCCTCATGAAATACCTCATCGCCTCCGACATCCACGGCTCGGCATACTGGACCGAGCGCCTGGTCACCGCCATCGAATCCGAGCAGCCCGACCGCATCGTGCTGCTGGGCGACCTGCTCTACCACGGTCCGCGCAACGACTTGCCGCGCGATTACGCCCCCAAGCGCGTAATCCCGCTGCTCAACGCCCTGGCCGACCGCATCATCGCGGTGCGCGGCAACTGTGACGCCGAGGTCGACCAGATGGTGCTCGACTTTCCCGTTATGGCCGACTACGCCACGCTGTTTGACGAGGCCGACCACGAGCTGTTCCTGACGCACGGCCACGTCTTTGGCGCCGGCATGCACAACAGCGTCGACCACGCGCCCGCGCTGCCCGAGGGCTCCGCGCTCGTCTACGGCCACACGCACATCAAGGTTAACGAGGCAAGCGAGGCACACCCGGGCCTGTGGCTCTTCAATCCCGGCAGCGTGAGCATTCCCAAGGACGGTACGCACAGTTACGGCATCTACGAGGGCGGCGCGTTCCGTCATGTGATCCTGGAGGAGGACTAACCATGGCTCAGCAAAATGCCGAGGGCTCGCGCGATCTGTCCACGCTGGTCGACGCGTCGGCCGAGCTGCAGCATCTGGTGCAGACCATCTGGCGTCTGCGTCAGCCCGATGGCTGCCCGTGGGACCGCGAACAGACGCACCAGAGCATCGGCAAGAACATGATTGAGGAGGCCTACGAGGCGCTCGATTGCATTGAGGCGGACGACGCGGCGCACCTGCGCGAGGAGCTCGGCGACGTGCTCATGCAGGTCGTGCTGCATGCGCAGATTGCGGCGGACGCCGGTGAGTTTACGCTGGCCGATGTGGCACGCGATATCGACGCCAAACTCATCCGACGCCATCCGCACGTGTTTGGCGATGCGGATGCCGATAACTCCGACGAGGTACTCAAGATCTGGGACGAGGTCAAGCTTGCCGAGAAGGCCGCCAAGGACAAAGCCGTGGCGGCAGGCGAGGCTGCGCCCGAGGGCCTGCTCGACGGTGTGCCCACGCATCTGCCGGCGCTGATGCAGGCCCAGAAGGTGTCGCGCAAGGCAGCGGCCGTGGGCTTTGAGTGGGAGACGGTCCAGGACGTGTGGGACGAGGTCGCCGAGGAGCGTGCCGAGTTTGAGGCCGAGGCTCCCGGCTCGCCCGAGCGCGAGATGGAGTTTGGCGACCTGCTCTTTGCCCTGGTCAACGTTGCGCGCAAGGAGGGAATCGACGCCGAGAGTGCCCTTCGTGCCAGCACGGCAAAGTTCCGCCGCCGTTGGGCCGCGATGGAGCAGATGGCGGCCAACGCTCATGTAGATCTGGCTGAGCTTTCGACCCACGGCCTCAACGACCTCTGGGATGCCGCAAAGGCGGAGGAGTAAGACTGCGGGAACGACGGGCTGACATGCCTCATCGTTCCCGCTAAATTTTTCGAAAAACAATTGTATCCCTTGGCTAACTTAGGGCATAATGCAAAAAGTGCGACATGGCTAACTTGCAAACCAAAGCGCCACATTGACGCAATGCCATGTCGCCAATCATTCAACCCGTTTTCCAAGTGAGAGGGAGACAACATGAGCGATATTTTGGATGTCTACGGTCGCGAGGTGCTCGACAGCCGCGGCAACCCCACCGTAGAGGTCGAGGTCGTGCTCGAGGACGGCAGCTTCGGTCGCGCGATGGTGCCTTCGGGCGCTTCGACCGGCGCCTTTGAGGCATGCGAGTTGCGCGACGGCGACAAGGGTCGCTACCTGGGCAAGGGCGTCTCGCAGGCCGTCGAGCACGTCAACAACGAGTGTGCCGATGCCGTCGTGGGCCTCGACGCCTTCGATCAGCGCGCCGTCGATGCCGCGCTAATCGCCGCGGACGGTACGCCCAACAAGACCAAGCTCGGCGCCAACGCCATTCTGGGCGTGTCGCTGGCCGTTGCCCGCGCCGCAGCCGAGTCGGCGGGCCTGTCGCTGTACCAGTATCTGGGCGGTGTCAACGCCCATCTGCTGCCCACGCCCATGATGAACATCCTCAACGGCGGCGTGCATGCCGACAATAACGTTGACTTCCAGGAGTTCATGATCATGCCCGTGGGTGCTCCGAGCTTTGCCGAGGGCCTGCGTTGGTGCGCCGAGGTCTACCACACTCTCAAGGGCGTGCTGCACGAGGCCGGCCTGGGCGGCGGCGTGGGCGACGAGGGCGGCTTTGCCCCCAACCTTAAGACCAATGCCGAGCCGTTCGAGTACATTACCAAGGCCGTCGAGAAGGCCGGCTTTAAGCCCGGCGTCGACTTCATGTACGCCATGGATCCGGCCTCGACCGAGTTCTACAACGTCGAGACCGGCATGTACGAGCTCAAGGGCGAGGGCGTGGAGTACACGAGCACCCAGATGGTCGATTACTGGGAGAAGCTCGTCGACACCTATCCCATCATCTCCATCGAGGACGGCATGGCCGAGGAGGACTGGGACGGCTGGGTTGAGCTCACCCGTCGCATTGGCAACAAGGTGCAGCTGGTGGGCGACGACCTGTTCGTCACCAACACCGAGCGCCTCAAGAAGGGCATCGAGCTGGGTGCCGCCAACGCGATCCTGGTCAAGGTCAACCAGATTGGCACGCTCACCGAGTCGCTCGAGGCCATCGAGACCGCCAAGGAGGCCGGCTATGCGTGCATCGTGAGCCACCGTTCTGGCGAGACCGAGGACTCCACGATTGCCGACCTGGTCGTGGGCGTCAACGCCGGCCAGATTAAGTCGGGTGCCCCGTGCCGCAGCGACCGTATTGCCAAGTACAACCAGCTCATCCGCATCGAGGACGAGCTCGAGGGCAGCGCGCGCTACGCCGGCAAGACCGCGTTCTACAACATTCGCTAGGCGAGCGGCGTGTGCGGGGGGCGGGGTTGACTCGGTTCCGCCCCGCCTTGGCTGGATGCCGCAAAGCACTATGGGCGCTGGGCCATATGGCTCAGCGCCTTTTTTATGTCGAGCAAAGGCTGGCGAAGGCGGTGCGGGCGCTCGTGCTATAACTAAAGGACTTAGCGCAAACAAACCTCAACCGCACAAGGCGCACATGGATCAGATTTACGACAACAGGTACTATTCCGCCGGTTCGCGTGAGCCGTCGTCTCGTCGTGCGCGTACCGCGCAGCTTGGCGGGTCTGGTTATGCTGGTGCTGATCGCTCCAGGTATAGCTCGCCGGCGACTTCGCATCCCAATGCTCAGCCAAATAGTTCCTCGGATAGTCCGGTGCGCCCATCGCGTTCCTCGCATGCGTCGCGCCCTTCGACCCAGGCGTCCGACAAGCCGCGCCGTCCCTCAAGCCGTCTTTCCGGCTCGGACTTTATGCACTACGCCAACGACAACGCAGTGGTCAAGGCAATTTACGACTTTACCCACGGTCCTCAGCGAGGGCTATTCATCGGCATTGTCGTTGCCCTGGTGCTCGTGAGCCTGTATTTCCCCGTGCGCGATCTCTACGTTGCCAAACGCTCGAGCGATATCTTGGCCAAGCAGGTCGAGATTCGCCAGCAGTACAACGACGAGCTGCAGAAAAGCGTCGACAAGCTGCTCTCGGAGGAGGGTATCAAGGACGCGGCATCCGAGGACTTGGGCCTGGTGATGCCCGGCGAGAAGAGGATTGAAGTGCAGGGCCTGGACGACGATTCGGATTCGTCTTCGAGCAAGAAGTCGTCGAACGCCAAGAAGGCCAGCGAAGTTGCCAAGGAAATCGAAGAAGTCGGTAAGGACGCCCCGTGGTACATCCAGGCGCTCGACATGCTGTTTGGGTTTAACGGTGTCGAGGGCCAGACGGTCGTGTCCAACGGCAAATAGCGCCCGGAGGGGAGCCGGCAATGGCAGATTGCAAACGATATAAGGTGGCGGCGATCGATCTAGGAACGGTGTCGTCGCGACTGGTGTTGGCCCAGGTCGAGGGCGGGGCGATCGTGGAATCGTCCAAGCATACCGAGATTACCGATCTGGGCGAGGGCGTCGACGCGACAGGTCGCTTTTGCGAGGCGGCTGTCGAGCGTGTGCTCGCCGCGTGTCGCATGTTTGTGGACGAGGCGCATGCCTTTGGGGCCGTGTGCATCTGCACCACGTGCACGAGTGCCGCGCGCGATGCGTCCAATGCCGCCCTGCTGCTGGACGGCCTGCGCGAGCTGGGGCTCGAACCGCAGGTGATTCCGGGCGAGGTCGAGGCACGCCTGACGTTTTTTGGCGTGGCGCACGACTTTGCCGGCGAGCGCATTATTGTTGCCGATTCGGGTGGCGGATCCACGGAGCTCGCGACGGGCGTCTATGCGCCGGAGCGTGGCGTCTTTGCGCTAGAAGGGACGCGCTCGCTGGACATTGGCTGCCGCCGTGTGACGGAGCGGTTTTTCTCGGCGCTGCCGCCTGCGGACGGCGAGCTTGCTGCCGCTGCCGCATGGGCAAACGAGCAGTTTGCGGGCTACTTTGAGAGTCTGCCTGTCGACTTTGAGCGCGCCGAACGCTTGGTCGCAGTGGGCGGCACGGTGACTACGCTGGTGGCTCTGGTCCACGAGCTGGAGCCGTATGATTCGAGCTTCGTGCACCTGCGCGAGCTTTCGCTGGAGCAGGTCTCGGCCGCTATCGAGCGCATGTCCACGCTGGACGCGGACAGCATCGCCGCGCTACCGGGTGTGCAGCCCAAACGCGCGGGCGTGATCTTGGCTGGCGCCGTGGTAATCCGCGAGCTCATGCGAGCCGGCGGCTACAGGGCGCTTACCGTGAGCGAGAACAGCCTGCTCGCCGGCATGGCCGCCACCATCAACGAGACTCTCGACGGCGCCGCCCCCACCATCGGCTGGACCCCGAGCCTGAGCGCCCTCTAAATAAGTTGCGGTGAAATAGTTCCTAAATGGGCCGGTAAACGGCCAAAACAGGAACTATTCCACCGCAACTTAAAGCCCCATCGGCGTCCAAAAGAAACGAGCCCGCATCCCTGGGGGACGCGGGCTCGTAAAAACCAAATGGTAGGGGCGGTGGGACGTCTGCGTATTTGCTGCGCAAATACGCACCGGCTTCGGCCGCCTGTCGGCGCCCTCGCCGGCTCGCTGCGGACGCTGCGCGTCCGCTTGACGCTCGCCCCCTCGCGGGTTCGAGTCCCACCGGCATCTAAAAGAAGCGAGCCCACATCCCTGGGGAACACGGGCTCGCAAGCAATCACATGGTAGGGGCGGTGGGACTCGAACCCACAATCCTTGCGGCGAGAGATTTTAAGTCTCCTGCGTATGCCAATTCCGCCACGCCCCCGTGAGACTAGAAGTCTAGCACAAGCCGTCCGTTACGCGTTGACGGCCATCGAGTGTTGGCCCGACTTCTCCAGGAACTCCTGGAACTTGGCTTCGTCGCCCTTGTTCTGGTACTGCAGGGCCAGCAGGTACTCCAAGCGGCAGCTCTTGACCTTGTCGTCACCGGCATCCTTGAGCATGCGCTCCAGCTCGGGAATGTCGTTGTGGCGCTTGAGGATCATCGTGTCGTACATCAGCTGGCACTCGTGCGCGACCGCCTCGGCCTGACCGCCCTCAAAACCCTTGATCTCGTGCAGAAGCTCCTTGGACTTTTTGCGGTCCTCCTGGCCAACATAGTAGTTAAAGGCCTTAATCACCAGGTCGACGCGCTGCATCTTGGGGAGGTTGAGTCCCAGCAGCAGGTCGAACATCTCGCTGGCGCGCTCGTGGTCCTCGCGCAGCAGATAGGAGTTCAGACGCAGGTAGTCGCGGTTGTAGCGCGGGTACAGCATGCTGGTGAGTTTGCCGTCGAGCAAACGATCGAACTCGTCCCACTGCTTGGCAGCCATAAGCTGCTGCAGACGCTTGAACGTGGTGCGTTTTTTGACGCTAAAGAACACCGACACGGCGATGCAGATGATAACGACGGCGGTCCAGAGGGTGCGGGAATCGGGCATGTTAGGGTCCTTAGTCGCTCATAAAGCGAGCGGTATGACAACACGTACTAGATGTATTATACGCAGCGCGCAAGCAAACTGGCATAAAAGCTCATCGAGGCCGAGTGGCATCGCTCGCTGCGGTACACTTACCTAAAGTAAACCATGAAGGGAGACATTACCTATGAAGAAGATCGTTTTGGCTTGCGGTGCTGGCGCTGCTACTTCCACGCTCGTTGCCCAGAAGGTCGCCACCCTGCTCGACGCCAACGGTTATGCCGGCAAGTATGAGATCGTGCAGTGCGCCATCTCCGAGGCCAAGGATTACTGCGACGAGGGCGCTGACCTGCTGATCGCCACCACCGTTGCCCCCGAGGGCCTCACCTGCCCGTACGTGAGCGGCGTGCCCTTCATGACCGGCATGAACCGCGTCGCTGCCGAGAAGGCCGTCCTCGACGTTATGGCTCAGTAGGCGCTGCCTGTATGAGTGAGCAGAACGCCAATCCGGTCGAGCTCTTTGGCATGCGCGTTGCCCATGTGGGCATTAACGCCACCGACCCGGCAGACGCCCTGGAGATCGCGGAGCTGTTCTCGACGATGATGGGCCTGCCCGTCATCGAGACCCCCGTTTCGTACTTTAACGATTCGCTGGTCGAGATCATGAAGCAGAACGGTCGTGGCGCCAAGGGCCACATTGGCTTTGCCGTCAACGACATCGATGCGGCCGAGAAGTGGTTTGCCGAGCGCGGGCTCGAGGTTAACGAGGAGTCGCGCGTGCTGCTGCCCGACGGCGGCACCAAACTCGTGTACTTTAAGCGCGAGTTCGCCGGCTTCGCCGTGCACCTGTGCCGCGACTAGCGCACAAGCTGCTATAGCTAGCAAAAAGGGATAGAGCCGCGTGGCCCTATCCCTTTATTTATGCCGAGGGGCATCCCTACCGTGGCAGGCGAATCGTAAAGCGGCTGCCGACACCCTCGACCGAGGTCACGCCAATGACACCGCCATGGCTATCGACGATCCACTTGGCAATGGCAAGCCCCAGACCCGAGCCCTGCGCGCCGGCATCGCGCGCGTTGTCGGCGCGGTAGAACCGCTCGAACGCGTGGGCTGCGGATTCCTGGTTCATGCCGATGCCCTCGTCCTCAACGTTTATGTCGATCGTGCCCGCGCCCGCATCCGGCGCCACGCCAAACGTGATGGGCGTGCCCGCGTTCGAATACTTGGCGGCATTCTGCACGATTACGCGCAGAGCCTGCTTCACGAGCGCCACATCGACGGGCGCGTCGCAGCGCGGGTCGCTGGCAAGCGCAGCGTCAAAGGCCAGTCGATACGTGTGCTCGGTATCGATCATCTGCGATTCCTCGCATACCTCGTCGACCAGTGCAGCCAGGTTGGTATTCGCGCGCCGTAGCACGGTGCGGCCGGCATCGCCGCGCGCCAAAAACAGCAGCTGCTCCACGAGCTCCTGCATATGCTCGCTTTCGGCCTTGAGCGAGGCGATGGACTCTGCCAGCACGTCTGGGTCGTCTTTGCCCCAGCGGTCGAGCATGTTTACGTAGCCCTGAATCACCGCGATGGGCGTGCGCAGTTCGTGACTCGCGTCGTTGACAAAGCGCATCTGCTGCAGCTTGGCCTCTTGCATCTGGCGCAGCAGGCGGTTGAGCGCGACCTCGATGCTCGCCAGGTCGGCGTCGCCGGTGGTGACGCTCGGCGAGTCGACGCTTGCGCGCTCGATGGCCTGCTCCAGCGTTTCCATCTTGCCGCCGGAGAGCTGCATACGGCCGAGCTCGTCCACGCGTAAGGCCAGGTCGTTGAGTGGTGCCATGGTACGGCGCACGCGGCGGGCGCCGCCGAGCATGTTGAGCACGCTGATGACCTGCCAACCCACAACGACAAGGTAGAGAGGCCATAGCGCGACGAGGTCCTGCGCGAGCGGGAAGGTCTTGCTGGTGTGCGCAAGCTCGACGGTATAGGCGAGCGTTGCCAGGTCCCAGCCGCGCGCGGGCGTCAGCGACATGCCGTGAACGGTGGCGCCGGGAATCCAGCCTGCGGTAAACGCGCCTTCGGGCAGCGTTTGGTTGTAGCCATAGACGAGGATCGCCGCCGCAATCACCACCAGTAGCAGGTCGAGCCAGACATAGCTCAACAGGCGGCGCCACATATAGCTCCAGTTGATGGCGCGGGCGATGGGGGTGACGCGCTTGGCCTCGGCGTTACGCACGGCAGACATAGCCCACCCCGCGCACGGTCTGGATGATGCGGGCACCGCCGGCGTCCTCGATTTTGGCACGCAGGTGCGCGATGTGTACGTCGACGTTGTTGGTGTCGCCCACGTATTCGTAGCCCAGCGCTTCGTGCGCGATGCGCTCGCGCGTGAGCACAGTCTCGGCATGCGCCATAAGCAGGGCGAGGACGTCGAACTCGCGGGCCGTGAGTGCGATGGGCGAGCCGCCGACCGTGACTTCGCGGCGGTCGGGGTCGAGCGCGACCGAACCCACGGTGAGCGCGGCGGGGGAGGGCGCGGCGGATGCCTGGGCCGAGCCGCCGGCCAGGGGCATCGCAACGGTACCGGCGCCCGCGCCGCCCACTACGTTCGCCCCGGCACCGACGCCGCCAACGCCCGAAGCCGTCCGCACGGCCTCCGAGCGCTTCAGCGCCACACGGATCCGTGCGAACAACTCCTCAATCGCAAACGGCTTGGTCAGATAGTCATCGGCACCGGCGTCAAGCCCCGCCACCTTGTCCATCACGGCATCGCGCGCGGTGACCATAATCACCGGCACATCCTTGTGCTTGCGGACACGCCGCAGGACCTCCATGCCGTTGAGCTGCGGCAACAGCACGTCGAGCAGAATCAAGTCGTAGTCGCGCTTTAGCGCCAGGTCCACGGCGGTGCGGCCGTCGGCGGCGTGCTCAACCTGGTAGCCCTCGTGCTCCAGCTCGAGCGTCACAAAGCGGGCGATTTTCTCCTCGTCCTCTACGATCAGGATTCGTGCCATACGTGCCCCCGTCTGCGATTACTTGTCGTCGTTCAGATTTTGCTTGATGCCGTCCGCGGCGTCGGCGGCGTGATCCATCAGGTTGTTGATACTGCCGGGCACGTCGCCGTCGCTGTCGATGCGGTAGCGCATGCCAAAGAACAGGCCAATCAACATCAGCCATATCGTGGCGCCCCAGGCAAACAGGGCGACGATGGGGATCAGGATGGGAATGTTGAGGATGATGGCGTCGCGGCGCGTGGCGACAAACTTGGTCTCCAGGCTCAGGCGGAAGAGCTTTTTGAGGTACTCCCACACGCTGTCCATCTTCTGTCTCTTATACACATCTCCGAGCCCACGAGACTCGACGTCAT
>UQIQ01000039.1 GCA_900541185.1 uncultured Collinsella sp. | reverse complement strand
GCTCTGGCGGGCTTGCAGCGTCAACTGGTTGCGCGGTTTGGTAAAACCGCGTAACTCTAGTAGTTGGCTTCGTAGCCGTTGCCGTCGCCGGTGGGCTCTTCGTAGTAGTCCGAATCGCTTGAATCGCTTGAGTCATCGGAATCGTCAGAGCTGACCGATGAGGTTGCGGTACCGTTTGCGTAATCGTCAGACGTGTTGTTGTTCAGGTCGCCAATCGTAGAGCTGGAACCATCGGAAAGACCCATGGTGTTGGGACCCTTGGGATCCTTGCCGGCATCGACGCGCCCCATCATTTCCTTGAGCTCGTCCTCGTAGACAAAGACGTAGCTCACACCGTCGATCATGGTGCTGTCGTCGGCGTACGAGGGCAGGTTGGCCGAGTAGATACCGTCGACACCCATACCGCGCATGGCGTTGACCGTAGCCACGATATCCTGAACGCTCATATCGGTTACGAGCATATCGGACAGCGAATTAACCAGGCCAAAGATCTTCGTGGCATCGAAGTTATTGAGAATCTGGTTGGCAAGGGCGCCAAGCACCTGGCGCTGGTGGCGCATGCGCGTGTAATCGCCGTCGGCATAGGTGTAGCGGCAGCGGGCATAGGTAAGGGCGGTGGCACCGTCCATATGCTGCTGGCCAGCGGTAATCTTAATATCCAGGTGCTCGGGGTCGTCAACATCATCGGTTGCGTTAATGTCGATACCGCCAACCGAATCAATCAGCGCCTGCATACCGTCGAAGCTGACCTCGGCATAGTGGGAAATCTGAACACCGCACAGCTCGTTGACCGCCTCGACCATGGCCTCGGCGCCGCCAACGGTATGGCAGGCGTTGATCTTCATGGTCTCGCCCTTGTACTCGACCTTGGTGTCGCGCGGAACGGAAATGAGCGTCGCCTGCTTTTGCGTGGGGTCGATGCGTGCCAGGATAATCGAGTCGGCACGATACGTATCCTCGCCCGGACGGCCGTCGGTGCCAAGAAGCAGCACGTAGAACGGATCCTTTGCCTCATCGGTGTCAACCAGAACCCGACGCAGATTGTCGGTAATGACATTAGAATCGCCGAGCTTGCCCATGAGGGTGGCAAACCACAGGCCGGCAGCGGTAGTGGCACTCAGCAGCACGCCAAGCACGACAATGAGCGCGACGTGACGAATCGTGTGGCTACGACGACGTTGGCGAGCGCGCTCGGAATAGCGAGCCACGTTATCGCGACTGTAGATCTTGGCCTGCGCACCAGTTGAGGGTCTTCGGGTGGTGGTATCCGCGAGGGGCTTTTTATTAAACATAGGCAACCTGTATTAGTAGATGACGGGATCGGGGACGGTAGCATGCTCGACATGCGCGCCGAGCGCCTGCAGCTTTTCGACAAACTGCTCGTAGCCGCGCTTGATGTGATGAATGGCCGAAACCTCGGTCGTCCCGTCGGCGATCAAGCCCGCTACGACGAGGGCCGCTCCGCCACGCAGATCGGGCGAGGTAACCTGTGCGCCCGAGAAGCCCTTGACGCCATGAATCATGGCGTGATGGCTCTCGATACGAATGTCGGCACCCATGCGCACCAGCTCAGAGGCGAACATAAAGCGATTCTCGAAGATGTTTTCGGTAATAACGGAACTGCCATCGGCAAGGGCGGAGAGTACCATAATCTGCGCCTGCATGTCGGTCGGGAAACCGGGGAACGGAAGCGTCTGGATATCGACCGGCTTGATACGCTCGGCACGGTTCACATGGACGCCGTCGTCGGTACGCTCGCAATCGATGCCCATAAGCTCCATCTTCTTGAGAACCATGCCCAAGTGAATGGGGCAAAAACCCGTGACGTCAACACCGCGATCGTCGGCCATCAGCGCACCGGCGACGATAAAGGTACCGGCCTCGATGCGGTCGCCCACTACGCGATGGGTAACAGGATGCAGCTCTTCCACGCCCTCGATGGTCACGACGGGCGTACCGGCGCCAACAATCTTGGCGCCCATCTCGTTGAGCATGTTAGCGAGATCGACGATCTCGGGCTCGCGGGCGGCATTGTCGATAACCGTGGTACCCTGTGCGCGCACAGAGGCCATGATGAGGTTCTCGGTCGCACCGACGCTGGCGAACTCGAGCGTGACGGTGGTACCGCGCAGACCTTGGGGCGCATTAGCGTTGATGTAACCGTGGGCGGTATCGAACTCAACGCCCAGGGCCTCAAGACCAAGAATGTGCATATCGATCTTGCGAGCACCCAGGTTGCAGCCGCCCGGCATGGCAATTTTGGCGCGATGGAAGCGACCCAGCAGGGGTCCCATGACGGCGGTGGAAGCACGCATCTTGGCAACGAGCTCGTAGGGGGCCTCCCAAGAATCGACCTGAGAGGTATCAATCTCGAGCGTATGCTCGTCGAGAACATCGATCGTAGCGCCCATGCCCTTGAGCACCTTGCCCATCACGTGGACATCGGAAATATCGGGCACGTTCTGCAGCGTCGTCTTGCCCGGCGCCAGAAGCGTTGCCGCCATGAGTTTGAGTGCGGAGTTCTTGGCGCCCGAAACGGGCACGGAGCCTCCGATGGCGTGGCCACCCTCAACGCGGATAATATCCAAGGTCTACCCTTTCAAAAAGCATGCCCGGGATGGCTGGGCCATCCCGGGCATGATGTGTTCGCAAATGGTCGAACGCTAAATCGTTTGACTATTGGGCAAGCTTGAGCTTACACCATGCGATTTCATTATAGAGGTAGGCGCGGCGTGCATCATCCTCCGACAAATTACCCAGCTTCTCTTCAAAACCTTGAATATCAGCTTTAAGCTTGTCGGCATCGACGGTCGCCAAATCGCAAGCGCGCTCGGCGAGAACGGTCACGACATCGTCCGCAACCTGGGCATAGCCGCCGGCCACGGCAAACGTGTGGTCGACAGTGCCCATGGCCTTATCGGAAACGCGAACGTAACCGCGGTCGATCGTGCAGATCTCGCTGGAGTGAGCAGGCAGAACGCCAAACTCGCCATCCGTGGACGGAATCGACACAAACGCAGCGTCGTCCTCATAGGCGCAGCTCACGGGGCACACGATGCGGATACGCATAACCTACTTCTCCCCCATCTTGCGGGCGCGCTCGCGCACGTCCTCAATCGTGGAAGCATAGCGGAAAGCCTGCTCGGGCAGGTCATCGGCCTTGCCGTCGACAATCTCGGCGAAAGAGCGGACGGTATCCTCGACGCGGACGTAGACACCGGGGTTGCCGGTGAACTTCTCGGCGACGTGGAAGGACTGCGAGAGGAACTGCTGGATCTTACGGGCACGGTTGACCGTAAGGCGCTGCTCCTCGGACAGCTCGTCCATACCCAGAATGGCGATGATGTCCTGAAGGTCGGAGTACTCCTGCAGGAGCTCCTGGACCTTGACGGCGACACGGTAGTGCTCCTCGCCGACGATCGAGGGATCGAGAGCGTCGGAGGAAGACGCGAGCGGGTCGATAGCCGGGAACAGGCCGAGCGACGAAATGCTACGCGAAAGAACCGTGGTGGCGTCGAGGTGCGTAAACGTCGTGGCAGGCGCCGGGTCGGTCAGGTCGTCTGCGGGGACGTAGACAGCCTGGACGGAGGTAATGGAGCCCGTCTTGGTCGAGGTAATGCGCTCCTGGAGGTCGCCCATCTCGGTTGCCAGCGTGGGCTGGTAACCAACGGCGGACGGCATACGGCCCAGCAGTGCGGAAACCTCGGAACCTGCCTGGGAGAAGCGGAAGATGTTGTCGATGAACAGCAGAACGTCCTGGCCACGATCACGGAAATACTCAGCGGTGGTAAGGCCGGCCAGACCGATGCGCAGACGCGCTCCGGGCGGCTCGTTCATCTGACCATAGACCAAGCAGGTCTTGTCAATAACGCCAGACTCGCTCATCTCGAGGAACAGGTCGGTGCCCTCGCGGGTACGCTCGCCGACGCCGGTGAACACCGAGGTGCCGCCGTGCTCCTGGGCGAGGTTGTTGATGAGCTCCTGAATCAGAACGGTCTTGCCAACGCCGGCGCCGCCGAACAGGCCTGTCTTGCCGCCACGGATGTAGGGCTCGAGCAGGTCGACGGCCTTGATGCCGGTCTCGAAGATCTCGGTCTTGGTGGTGAGCTCGTCGAAACGGGGCGCTGCATGGTGGATGGGGTAGAACTCCTCCACCTCGGGCATGGGCTTGCCGTCGACGGGCTTGCCCATGACGTTCCAAATGCGGCCGAGCGTCTCGGGGCCGACCGGCATCTTCATGGGCTCACCGGTATCGGTGGCGATGAGGCCGCGCTGCAGGCCGTCGGTCGAGGACATGGCGACCGTGCGGACGACGCCGCCCGGAAGCTGGCTCTCGACCTCGAGGATCGTGCTCAGATGACCGATCGGGGTCTCGGCCTCGACCGTGAGCGCGTTGTAGATCGGGGGCACCGCGCCGTCAAACTTGACGTCGACGACAGGGCCGATGATTCGCACGATGCGACCATCACCGGCAGTCGTCTTCTTGGTGGCTTCCTCGACCGCAAGCTTTACGGTGTTATTAGCCATTACTGTTCCTCCAATGCTGAGGCTCCGCCGACGATCTCGTTAATCTCGGTCGTGATCGAAGCCTGGCGCACGCGACTATACGTGCGGGTAAGGGTCGAGATGATCGCGGTGGCGTTTTCCGTCGCGGAGTGCATGGCCTTGCGGCGTGCACCCTGCTCGGCAGCCGCCGAATCGATCAGGGCCTGGTAGATGACCGTCAGGATATAAGACGGCACAAGCTTGCCGAGAACATGCTCGGGAGAGGGCACGAACTCGAACGTGGACGAGATGCGCTTAGGGGCGTCGGTCTCGTTCTTACGCGGACCGTGGGCCATAGCGATCATCTCGGGGTCGAGCGGCAACAGATGCTCGACGCGAAGCTCCTGATCCACGCGATTCTTGGCGTGGTGGTAGACAAGCTCGACACGGTCAAGCTCACCGGCACGATACGCATCGCAGATATGAGAGGAGATCATGCGGGCCTGGTTGAAATCGGGCTCAGAGGAGTTGCCCTCAAAGTGCATGACGACGTTTGCGCGGTCACGGAAATACGTGGCCGGCTTACGCCCGCACGCGATGATCTCGCACTCGATGCCGTCGTTCGCCCAAGAAGCGGCGAGCTTTTCGGCCGTGCGCTCCACCGTCGTATTGAAACCGCCGGCAAGGCCGCGGTCCGAGGCAATAACGACAATCAGGCCATGCTTGACGCTCTCATGCTTCTGCAGCATGGGATCGGTGCCCGAACAGGAGGCGTCGCCGGCGACCGTCAACATGACGTCGGTCAGCGCCTCCTTATAGGGCTCGGCCTGCTTGGAGCGATCGAGGGCACGACGGATCTTGGCCGTAGAGACCATCTCCATCGTGCGCGTGATCTGCTTGGTCGTGGTAACCGAGGAGATTCGCTTCTTAATGTCGCGAAGGTTGGCCATGGGGCTTAGTTCTCCTCTGATCCAGAAACATCCGAATGGTGCTTGGCCATGAACTGCTGCTTGAAGTCGCCGATGACGCGCAAGAGCTCAGCCTTGGTGTCATCATCGATCTTCTTGGCGCGAACCTTATCGAGCAGCGAGCCAAAGCCATTGTCCATGTACTCGATGAGCTCGGCACGGAAAGGCAGCACGTCGGCAATCTCCAGGTCATCCAGGAAGCCCTCGTTGCCAGCGAACAGCGTAACGATCTGCTCGCCAACCTCAAACGGCTTGTAGCGCGGCTGCTTCAGGAGCTCGGTCATGCGGGCACCATGGGTCAGCTGCTTCTGAGTAGCCTCGTCGAGGTCGGAGCCGAACTGCGTAAAGCCGGCGAGCTCCTGGTACGAAGCGAGGTCCAGACGGAGGTTACCGGCGACCTGCTTCATAGCCTTGGTCTGCGCGTCGCCACCGACGCGGGACACGGAAATGCCCACGTCGACTGCCGGGCGCTGACCCTGGAAGAAGAGCTCGGACTGCAGATAGATCTGACCATCGGTAATGGAAATGACGTTGGTCGGAATGTAGGCCGAGACGTCGCCGTCCTGGGTCTCGATGATCGGCAGTGCCGTCATGGAGCCGTAGCCGTTCTTCTTGGACATCTTGACGGCACGCTCGAGCAGACGAGAGTGCAGGTAGAAGATGTCGCCAGGATAGGCCTCGCGTCCGGGCGGACGATGCAGCGTCAGCGACATCTGACGGTAGGCCACGGCCTGCTTGGACAGGTCATCGTAGATGACGAGCACGTGGCCGCCGGGGTTGGTCTCGCTAGCGGGCTTGCCATCCTCGCCGTTGTACATGAAGAACTCGCCGATAGCGGCACCGGCCATAGGCGCGATGTACTGCATAGGGGCGGAATCGGCAGCGGTTGCCGAAACGATGATGGTGTAGTCGAGCGCACCGTGCTGAGCGAGGGTCTCGCGGATGTTGGCAACCGTGGAGGCCTTCTGGCCGACGGCGACATAGATGCAGACCATGCCCTTGCCGCGCTGGTTGAGGATAGCGTCGATGGCGATGGCGGTCTTACCGGTCTTACGGTCGCCAATGATGAGCTCACGCTGACCACGGCCGATAGGCACCATGGAGTCGATGGCCAACAGACCGGTCTGAACCGGCTCACACACCGGGGTACGGTCGATAACGCCGGGGGCCTTGAACTCGATGGGGCGACGGTGCGTGGCGACGATGTCACCCAGACCGTCGATGGGCTGGCCGAGCGGATTGACGACGCGGCCGAGCATGGCGCGGCTCACAGGGATATCCATAATGCGACCAGTGGTGCGGCACTCGTCGCCTTCCTTGATGGAGTCGACGGCACCGAACAGAACGGCGCCAACCTCGTCACGGTCAAGGTTCTGGGCAAGGCCGAAGACGGTCTCACCGGTATCGGAGCTCTTGAACTCCAGAAGCTCGCCTGCCATGGCGCTCTTGAGGCCGGAGACGCGCGCGATGCCGTCGCCTACCTCGTCGACCGTTGAAACCTCATGCGTATCGACCGTCGCGGAGAGGCTCGTGAGCTGCTCCTGCAGTTTCTTGGCGATATCCTGGGCATTGAGGGTTTCGGACATTAGGCTTCACCTCCGTACGAATTAGCAGAGTTTGCGAGGGTATCCTGCGCGATGCGCAGCTGCGTCTTGACGGAAATGTCACGACGCTCGCCGCGGGCCTCGAGCACCAGGCCGCCCACGATAGACGGGTCGACCTGCTCGATAAGGAATACCTTGCGGCCGAAGTCCTTCTCGCATTTCTTAGTGATGGTTTGACGCAGCTCGTCGTCGAGCGGGATCGCCGTGGTGACGGTCACGCCCACTACATCCTCGTCTTCCTCGGCAACATACTTAAAGGCAGCTGCCACCTTGGGAAGAAGGTCGAGCTGGTCGCGCTTGGACATGGTGTCGAGCACGGCGATGATCTCGGGGCTGGCAGAAGCCAGGCGCTCGACCATCTCGAGGTCCTCGAACACATGGTTCTCGGCCTTGGCGGCTTCCAAAAGGGAACGCGCGTAGGTCTCGAGCACCTTGTCCTGATAGCGGCTAGTCGGCATTCAGGCTACCTGCTTCCTGGATGTAGCGCTCGATGAGCTTCTTCTGCTCGGCATCGTCCTCGAGTGCCTCGCCCACGATCTTGGTGGCGACGGCAACGGACAGGTCGGCGATGGAGCTCGCGGCACCGGCGTAGATGGACTTGCGCTCGTCCTCGACGGTCGTATGGGCCTTGGCGATGATCTCCTCGGCCTCCTTGTGAGCAGCCTCGATGATACGGGCACGCTCGGACTCGGCGTCCTTACGGGCCTCGAGAACGATGTCGGCAGCCTGACGACGGGCGTCGGTGACGATCGAGTCGGACTCAGCGCGCTTGGCGATAGCCTCCTGCTTGGTCTTCTCGGCCTCGTCGAGGCTCTCCTCGATCTTCTTGCCGCGCTCCTCCATGGTTTTCATGATGCCCGGCAGGGCGACCTTGGCCAGCACGATCCAGATAATCAGGAAGGCGATAAGCGCCGGGATGAACTCCGCCATCTTAGGGATGAGGATGTCCGCACCGGCGGCGCCGTCCTCGGCGAACGCGGAAACCGGCATGAGCAGCGCGGCCGCGGACGCGGAGAGTGCGATCGCGCTCTTCTGGGATGAAAGATTCATACTTGACGCTCCGTGCTATTTAACGATCAGCGCGACAACGAAGCCGATCAGAGCCAGAGCCTCGCCGAAAGCGGAGCCCATGATGAAGACGGTGAACACGCGGCCCTGGACCTCAGGCTGACGGGCCATAGCACCCGTAGCACCCAGAGCAGACAGGCCGATAGCAAGACCAGCGCCGATAACACCGAGACCGTAACCGATAACTCCCACGATTCCTCCTTTGTCGTGCGTGTCTTATTTCACGCAGGATAACCTTTTTATAACTGCCGGGCTCCATGGGTACGGGCACCGGCGGTTTAACGAATTGCCTTACCTTTAAGGCACGAACGGAAGACTACTCCTCCTCCGCGACCTCCTCTGCCTCGGAGACATACACGGCGGTAAGGACCGTGAAGACGTAAGCCTGGATGGCGCCGACCACAAGCTCGATCGCATAGATCAGGATGAGGATGGCAAGCCAGGCCAGCGAAGGCAGGGCGCCGACGGCGTGGGCCGCGGAAACCTGCTGAAGCAGCGGCTGCATGAACATGCTCGCCATGATGGCGAACGAGCCCATGACCACGTGTCCTGCGAACATGTTGCAGAACAGACGGACGGCAAGCGTGATGAGGCGCAGGAAGGTCGAGAAAAGCTCGACGACCCACACGAGCACGTTCATCGGGAAGCTCACGCCCTGCGGGGCGAGGCTCTTGATGTAGCCGATCACGCCGTGAGCCTTGCATCCGTAGTAGATGAAGTACACGAAGGCGAAAATGGCGAGTGCGGCGGTGGAGCCGATTGCGCCGGTGCCGGGCTTCATTCCCGGGATCAGGCCGATCATGTTATTGATCAGGATGAACAGGAAAAGCGAGCACAGGAACGGGAAGTGCTTCTTCCAGTTCTCACCCACGACACCCTTGCCGATATCGTTCTCGACGTACTCGATGATGTACTCGAAACCGTTGACGAAGAAGCCCTTGGGAACCAGGGTCTGCTTCTTCTTGAACACGGCCAGGACGATCAGGAGCACGATCGTGGAGACGATCAGCCAAAACGAGTACTGCGTGATGCCGCAGCTCAGATCGCCCACGACAGGGGTGGAGCCGAACTCGCTGACCAGATGATTAATCTCATCAGGCAGCTTTTCAAAAATTTCCACGACTTACCTTTCGACCTCATGAGGATCTCGCAGCGCCTTGGCGACGCGAACCGCGCAGGCGGCCATAAAGGCCACGAAGCCGATCGCCTCGCCCAGGAGGAACATGCGAAATGCCTCTCCGAACAACACAAACACAACCAAGGTAAAGACAAGCAACGCGATTGCCGAGACCGCGAGACTCACCATACCCTTGAGCATGTCCGCATTCTGCTTATCGTCAAGAACCGGCTTGAGCGTAAAGACAAAGGGAAGGAAGGCAATCGCGCCCGCGATGGCACCTGCAACGATAGCGAGCAGATCGGCTATCTGAAACACTGGCGTCCTCACTTTCCTTTTTTATCGCCTCACAGGACAGTTCCCGCCAAACATTGGTGACTATTGTACGAGCCAATCGCTAAAGTACAACCGAAAAAGCATCGGTTAATACGCACCTGTTCGTTTTCTTAAGACCTTCTTTATGCCGCAGGTACGGTAATACGTTTTTCTCGAACCCTGCAGGGCAAAACGTCCGTTAACAGGAGTGCGCGCGGTCGCCTTTTGTTCGACCGCGCGCACCGTTTCTTCGTATTTGCAGCCGCGGCCGTCTTAGCCCAGCGACTAGAGCGTGCCGAAGATGCGGTCGCCGGCGTCGCCGAGGCCGGGAACGATGTAGGCGGCCTCGTTGAGATGGTCGTCGATGGCGCACGTATAAATATGTACGTCGGGGTCCTTTTCGGTCAGTGACTTGAGGCCCTCGGGCGCGGCGACGATGCACAGCATGCGGATATCCTTGACACCGCGCTCGCGCAGGTAGCTGATGGCCATCTCGGCCGAACCGCCCGTGGCGAGCATGGGGTCGACGACCAGGCAGATGCGCTGGTCGATATCCTTGGGCATCTTGCAGTAATACTCGTGCGGCTCGTGGGTGACCTCGTCGCGCTCCATGCCGATGTGGCCCACGCGAGCGGAGGGCACCAGGTCGAGGATACCGTCGACCATGCCAAGGCCCGCACGCAGGATGGGCACGATGGCGAGTTTCTTGCCGGCAAGCTGTTTGAACGTGGCGGTAGTGATGGGGGTCTCGACCTCGACGTCTTCCATAGGCAGGTCGCGCATGGCCTCGTAGCCGTCAAAAAGCGCGAGCTCGCGCACAAGCTGGCGGAACTGGTTGGTGCCGGTGTTTTTGTCGCGCAGGATCGACAGCTTGTGCTGGACGAGCGGATGATCGACAAGCGTCACACGGGACGCATCGTAGGTGACGGTCATGGGTTGATTGCCCCTTTCGTTGCAGCCGCAAAACGGCCTTGCTGACAAGGCGCGCAGCAATGTTGCCGCCGCACGCCATGCATAAGTTTAGCGGTTTGTTGTATCGAGCAGCCCATCGCAGCCCTACTGTGCGGTACTGAGCGAGCGCTTGACTGCATCACGCCAGCCCGCAAGGTTTTGCTCGCGACGCTCGGCGGACATATGGGGAAGGAAGGTCCTAACGATCTGGGCATTTTGCTCCAGCTCTTCAAGGTCTTCCCAATAGCCGACGGCAAGACCCGCCAAGTACGCGGCACCGATTGCCGTGGTCTCCACCGTCTCGCATTGCAGCACGGGGATATCCAGCAGGTCGGCCTGGAATTGCATGATGAACTCGTTGCGTGAGGCGCCGCCATCGACGGACAGGCGCTCAATCGAAAGTCCCACGTCCTGCTCCATGGCGCGCAGCACGTCATAACTCTGGTAGGCCATGGACTCGCAGGCCGCACGCACAATGGTCGCGCGACTCGAGGCACCGGTCAGGCCGCACACGATACCGCGGGCACGCGGGTCCCACCAGGGAGCGCCCAGGCCAGCGAAGGCGGGGACGAAGTAGCAGCCCTCGTTGTCGTTGATCGAAGCGGCGAGTTGTGCCGACTCGCTCACGCTCGAGATGATGCCCATGTTGTTGCGAAGCCAGTTCATCGTTGAACCGGCGGCAAAAATAGAGCCCTCGAGCGCATAGCTGACTTTGCCGTCCGCAGCGATACCGATGGTGGAGACCAGGCCATTCTTGGATTCGACGATCTCGTCACCGGTGTTCATGAGCATAAAGCAGCCCGTGCCATAGGTGTTTTTGGTCTGGCCGGGATAGAAGCAGCAGTGGCCGAACAGCGATGCCTGCTGGTCGCCCGCCACGCCCATGATGGGCGGCATGTTGGTCATGATGTCGCTCGCGACGCGGCCGTAGTCGCCCGAGCTCCAGCGAACCTCGGGCATCATGGAACGTGGAACGTCAAAGAGCGCCAGCAGGTCGTCGTCCCAATCGAGCGTATGGATATTAAAGAGTGCCGTGCGGCTGGCATTGGTGTAGTCGGTGGCAAAGACCTGGCCGCCGGTGAGGTTGTAGATGAGCCAAGTGTCGATGGTGCCAAACATGAGGTCGCCCGCCGCCGCGCTCTCGCGTGCGCCGTCGACGTTGTCGAGAATCCACTGCACCTTGGAGGCCGAGAAATACGGGTCAAGCGTAAGTCCCGTGCGGGAGCGCACCAGCTCCTCGCAACCCTGTTCAACCAACGCGTCGATCGCCGGCGCGGTGCGACGGCATTGCCACACGATGGCGTTATAGATGGGTTGGCCGCTTATGCGGTCCCACACCACCGTGGTCTCGCGCTGGTTGGAGATACCGATGGCGGCGATGCGGTCAGAATGGATGCCGCTCTTAAACTGGACCTCCATCATCACGCCGATCTGGCTGGCAAGCACCTCCGTGGGATCCTGCTCCACCCAGCCGGGGCGCGGGAAGCTGGTTTTGACGCTACGGCGCGCCTGGGCGACGATGCAGCCGTACTCGTCGACGATGGTCGCGAGTACCGAGGTGGTGCCGCAGTCGAGCGCCATGATGTAGGAACCGCCAAAGCTAAACGAGGCGTCTTCCATACCCAGGCTACCTAGATTCAACGACATCGCTTACACCTTTCTATTGCATCGGGTCGGACAGGACCCGTTCGATCTCTGATGCGGGAAGCGCGCCTTGGCGCAGGATCCGGAGCTCGCCGTGCTGAAACGACGCGATGGTTGAGGCGTCGCGACACGGGGTCTCACCGGCGTCGACAGCCACATCGACCCCCTCCAGGATGCGCTCCTCCACCGTGACAAAACTTGCCGGCGCGGGCGCGCCATGCGTGTTGGCGCTAGTGCAGGCAAGAGGGCTGCCGCAGGTGCGGATGAGCGCTTGCACCACGGGCGAGGCCGAAGCGCGAAGTGCCACCGTGTCGTCGGCGGCGCGCATAAAGGTCGGCACGCAGGGGGCCGCCTTGACCACGATAGTCAGGGCGCCCGGCCAGCATCGTCGGGCGAGCACGCGGGCCTCATTGGGAATATCCACGCCATAGCGGTCGAGTGCCTCGGCATCATCGACCAGCCAGGCAACCGTTTGGGTGAGCTCGCGCTGCTTGAGAGTAAAGATACGACGATAGCCGGTACCGAGTGCAGGGACCGCGGCGCCGTTGACGGTGGCCTGCGGATCGCGCGGCCACGGCAGAGGCTCACTTGTATCTTGTGGAACGGCATCCGAGAAAGCGTTGACCGCCACGGCGACACCGTAGACCGTCTCGGTTGGAATAAGCGCCAGGCCGCCGCGACCGAGTAGCTCGGCCGTGCGCTCGACTGCAAGCCGATGCGGCTCGCGCGCTCCCTCGTATACCCGATAGACCGTCTGCATGTGTATGCCAGCCCCTTACGCTCTGGTGCAAGTTTGTTTACTGTGGGGCATTCTCGCACGAAACGTTCAACCTATTTGCCCAGAGCGCATGTTGGTTTGGTGAGCGGCTCTAGTAGTCGGTGAAAGTGAGGGGGTTAATTGAAGATTTTTAGCGCGCAAGCGTAACGGTACGATCGGGAAACTCGATGCTTGCAACCAGTTTTCCGCCGAGGCTCTCTGCGTACCTGCTCAGCGTGTCAAGCCTCATCGAACCCAATTCCCCACGCTCGAGCTCGGATACGCGTTTTTGAGAAACGCCCATCGATTGGGCGACCGACGCCTGTGTTAGATCTTTTAGCCTGCGAATCTGAGCAAGCTTATAGGCTTCGATACGATCGCGAGTCCTCTCCTGCTCGGCGGTAATGGAGTCGCGTGTTATCCCGCGAGATTCCATATACTCATGCAGTTCCATCTCGATCGAGCCTCCTTACGTGGCGACGGTATATTTGCTCGGCCTTTGGAATGTTGATCGCATACCAGCCGTTCCATTTTGCCCTTGACGATCCCGCTCGCGACTTATCACCCGCCAATAGCAATACCGCCTGGCGCTTGGGGTCAAAGGCGAAGAGGATGCGGATCACCTGCCCACCACATGAAGTCACTCTCAGCTCCTTTAAATGATGAAGCTTCGAGCCCTTGACACGGTCAACCAGTGGACGACCAAGGCTGGGACCTTCCTTCTCGAGCACCAAAAGGTCTGCATAAATCTGCTTCAGCGTAGCTTCATCCTGCTCATCAAGCCAAGGTTCAATGTAATCAAGCACGATACGGTACCGATGCAGCTGATTTGACATACCTTTCTCCTTCTATAGTAGAAGTTTTACGGTATATTGCAAGAGCAAACTTGAGCAAATGTCTATTAGTTCAGCTTAAATGCGCTGCTTGGGCTCGGTGACGATGGCTCGGACGATGCGGGGGCGATCAGTGAGGTCATGGACGATACGCACGTCCGAAAGGCCTGCCTGGCGACAGAGCTCGGCCGCGGCATCGAGGGCACCCTCGTAGAGCTCGCAGGCAAACAGGCCGCCGGCGCGCAGCATGTAAGGCGCCGCATTGAGCAGGCGGCGGAAGATATCGAGGCCGTCGGCACCGCCCTCGAGCGCCAGATCGGGCTCAAAGTCCTTGACCTCGTGCGGCAGCGAGCGCATGACATCGGTGGGAATGTAGGGCGGGTTGGAAACGAGTACGTCAAAGGTGCCCCACTCTTCGCGGGGAATGGAGCTCACCAGGTTCGTGAGGCTGAAGGCGACCTCGTCGGACGTGAGACCAAGCGCATCGCGGTTTTTGGTAGCAAGGTCGATGGCGCGCGGCTCGATATCGGTAGCAGTGCAGGTGACGTGGCCGCGACGCTCCCAGGCAAGCGAGAGCGAGATGCAGCCCGTGCCGCAGCCGACCTCGAGAACGCGGGCGACGCGGGGCTCAGTTGGAGCAGGTACGTTGGCCTCGGCGGCATCTTGCGCGGGAGTCGTCTGTTGGTCGTTGCCCTCAATGGCGATGCCGTATTCGTCGAGCTCGGGCTCGGGGGTTTCCATGGCCTCTGCTTCTGCCGCCTGCGCGGCGGCTTCCTCGGCCTCGCGATCGGCAAGCTCCTCGGCATAGGCGCGGCTACCGAGCACATCGCTACCCAGCGCAGCCTCATCGGCGGCCGTCAGGTTGGCAGCACGGCGCTCGGCGGTCGCGCGCTCGTCGGCCAGCGCCGCCTCGGCTTTGCGAGCCTGCTCGACCTCATCGTTCCAAGGCAGCTCCACGCGCTGGCGGGCGGCGGCCTCGGGGCTCAGCACCTCGGCATCCAGGTAGTTCAGGACTTCTTCGACGAGCATCTCGGTCTCGGGGCGCGGGATGAGCACACCGGGGGCGCACGCGACGTCGATCATGCGAAACTGAGTGCTACCGGTGATGTACTGCAGCGGCTCGCCCTTCGCGCGACGGACGACTGCCGCGTGCATGGTCTCGAGCTGCGCTGCGTCGAGTGTCTTGTCCATGCGCATATACAAGTCGATGCGCGCCAGACCCGTAGCTGCGCACAGCAGCCACTCGGCAGAAAGACGGGGGTGCTCCTCGCCGTGCTCGGCCAGGTACTCCTTGGTCCACTCGAGACAACGCTTGATGGTCCAAATCTCGTTTGCCATGGGGTCCTCCCCTCTTAAGCGCCGGGCGGCGCGCGAATGTCGGAGCAGATTGTACGCGAGGGCGGCACGCGGCAAGGGACGATTGGAAGCGATTATCGAGAATCAGCCCAGAATTTTGCTTGGATCGCAATCGAAGTGTTCATTCGTCGACGTCTAAATCTGCATCCGTCAAGCTTTTGGCAAGGTTGCCCCAAAACTGACCAATATCTAACCAAACGCTTGCCACATCACTTGACGAGCGACGCACCAAAAAGGGCCCCGCGACTTCTTGGACGATTTTTTGCGCAATATTTTCAATAGCAGATGCACACCGTTAATTGCTTTAAGCAGGCAAACAGCCTAAAGGCCATCAAAACCGATTGAATAACACCTCAAAGCAATAAGCCCAACCTAGCCGTTTAAGAACGTCCCCAATGGCTACCTCTAAGACGCCGCAGGTTGAGCATAAGTCAGCGAAAACGCCCCTAAGCGAGCAAGGTGACGTGAAAGAGGAGGGAAGCGTACTTCGGTACGCGACCGACGATTGAACGTCAGATTGCCGCTTAGGGGCGTTTGCAGCGTCGAGCCGTTACGCGGTTTGGTAAAACCGCGTAACCTACACAGCCTGTGCCAGCTTCTCGGCTCGCTCGGCGGCGGCGAGGGCCTCGATGACGGTGCCGAGCTGGTCGCCCAGAAGCACGCCGTTGTAGGTGGAGTTGAAGCCGATGCGGTGATCGGTCACACGGTCCTGGGGCTGGTTGTAGGTACGGATCTTCTCGGAACGGTTGCCGTGGCCGATCTGGCTCTGACGCTCGGCACCAAGCTCGGCCTGCTGCTTCTCGAGCTCCATCTCGTACAGACGGGCGCGCAGCATCTGCATGCAGACCTCGCGGTTCTGAATCTGGGAGCGCTGCTCCTGCGACTGCACCACGGTGTTGGTGGGCAGGTGGGTGATGCGCACGGCAGAGTAGGTGGTGTTAACGCACTGACCGCCAGGGCCGGAAGCACAGTAGGTGTCGATGCGCAGATCGGACTGGTTAATCTGGACGTCGATCTCCTCGGCCTCGGGAAGCACGGCGACGGTAGCCGTGGAAGTCTGGATACGGCCCTGGGACTCGGTCTTGGGAACGCGCTGGACGCGGTGCACGCCCGACTCGTACTTCATGACGGAGTAGACGCGGTCGCCCTCGACCTTGAACTCGATGGACTTAAAGCCGCCAGCCTCGCTGGGGCTGGAATCGAGCACCGTGGTCTTCCAACCGCGCGACTCGCAGAAGCGCTGGTACATCTTGTACAGATCGCCGGCAAAGATGGCAGCCTCGTCGCCACCGGCGGCGGAGCGGATCTCGACGATGGTGTTCTTGTCGTCGTTGGGATCGCTCGGGATGAGCATGTACTTGATGTCTTCCTCGAGCTGCGGGAGCTTTTCCTCGTTCTCGGAGATGTCCATCTGGAGCATCTCCTTCTCGTCCGCATCGCTGGTGTCGCGGAGCATCTCCTTGGCGGCCTCGATGTCATCGAGCGCACCGATGTACTCGCGCGAGGCAGCGATGAGGTCGGACTGATGTGCGTACTCCTTGTTGAGACGCGTGAACTCCTTGATATCGGAGGCGACGGCCGGATCGGAGAGCTTCTTCTCGAGCTCCTCGTAGGCCTTGATGATCTTTTCGAGCTTGTCGCGCATGGCGGGACTCCTTTATGTGCGTGAAGGCGAAAATCGGCAGAGTTAATGGGGCGCGCGGCGCCACTGCGGGGGTAAGCCCAGCTAGAACATGTCGATCTTCAGATACATGCGCATCCCTTCGCGTATGGGGTACATAGTTGCGGTCTAACCCATACATGATAGCGTGCGCAGGCATACCTGCATATAACCCGCACGGAATGTGACACAGGGTCAGTCCGCCAACGTAAGGCTCTACTTTAAGAACATGGCCATATATAACGGAAGCGTCACCTTTTTGCCGTCTCGGCCGACGTTACCGTCTATCAGCTTGTACCCAAGGTTCACGTCCTGCCGCTCGAGCATGTCGTTGAGCGATACCGTAGATCCGCGCGAGGCCTTCACCTCAATGGGCACAACGCTCGCGTCGGGCGAGTCGACGAGAAACTCTATTTCCCTATCGCCCTTCTGCGACCGCCAATAACGCAGGGCCACACCCCGCGCCGCAAGCATGCATGCGATCAGGTTTTCGTAGAGGCCGCCCTTCATGGGACCCGCGAGCTTGTTGTTCACCACCGCTTCCAGCATTTCGAAGCCGTACATGGCCATGAGCACGCCCGTATCGGCAGCATAGAGGCGAAACTTCGTCCCGTCTTCATAGGCGGCAAGAGGGAATTGGGCGGCGCTCACCGACTGGCACCGTCGCACCATACCTGCTCCCACGAGCCAATCCACGGACGAGCCAAATTTGCGCGCCGTTCCCCTGTTCTCGACCACGGAATACTGGAACTTCGTATTCTCCTTTGCGAGCTGGCGCGGCAACGATTCAAAGCACGCCCGCGCACGCACGCGCTCGGGGGCTTGCGCGTATCGAGCCACGTCGTCGAGATACGAGGCGAGCAGCCTGCTTTGCTCGTCGAAAGCAACGGCGAAGTTGCCCGTCCGCGCAAAGGCGTCCACCACCGCAGGCATACCGCCGACCGCGAGGTACTCGCGCAGCATCTGCATCATCTTCTGATTCACCGCAACGGGCACGGATATCAACGACTCATAGTATTCCCGCAAATTGACGATATCGTCCTCCCCATACCCGCGCGCCCAAAGGTACTCCTCAAAATCGAGGGGGCCCATTTCGACCTCTCGCTCGTACCCAACGGGAATGGAGGCGAGCGCAGCCTCCTCCTTGAACCGAATGCCCAGAAGCGAGCCCGACGCAACGACATCGCACCTGCCGTCGAGAGCGAGATACTTAAGCGCAGCGCGAGCACGCGGGCACTCCTGAATCTCGTCGAGGAAAAGAAGCGTTCGTCCTGGAACAAAGCGCACGCCGGGCACGACGAGCGATATCTGCCGGTAGATCGAGTCGGCATCGATTGGGCCATCGAACACCCGCTTAAGGTCCGGGGACCCAATGAAGTCTATGGAGATGAAGCTTTCGTAGTCCTGCCGCCCGAACTCGGCGACGATGTACGACTTGCCAACCTGTCGCGCGCCCTTGATGAGAAGGCATTCGGCGCCCTTTTCCGCCCGCCACGAACGGAGGGTGTCGAGCATCTTTCGCTTCAGCACACTACGCACCATCCTTCACCTGCTGTTTGCAGCTTTTCAGGATGGATTTTACCAACTTTTGCAGCTTTTCCGGGTGTATTTGGCCTAGATTTGCAGCTTTTCCGGGTCCATATAGCCGCTTCGTGCAGCTTTTCCGGACTTCTAGAGGGCGCGGCGCGCTTAGGAGCTGCAGAATCATAATCGCGTGCAAACGCCGGGCTAACATAGCCTTTCACCGAAAAGGGCGGGCGGCCGCGCCCTGCGACCACCCACCCTCAATCAAAGCCCTTCTCGGCAGCCGCAGCTACCGGTTCCGGCGCCGCAGGATCACACCTGTGGCGATCAGCACCACTGCGCCGCCCGCGATGCCACCCAGGGCCATCGGCGACAAGCTGGTATCGCCCATGTTCGGCAGACCCGGCTTCTCCTCCTTCGACACCGGTGGGTTGGTGGGCGGCTCCGTCGGCGGGTTGACCGGCGGGGTGGTCGGCGGCGTGTACGTGTTCTTGAACACCGGCGCCACGTCACCGTCATAGGTTACCGTCGCCACCAGATGGCCCGCGCCGTCGTCCGTCACCGTCACCGTTACCTGGTGCTCGGCCGCGTCGTACGTCACGTTCTTCTGAGCGTCGTTCACCTCGGAGATGCTGTAGCCGTACGTTCCGGGCTTGTCGTACGAGATCGCCTTGAAGCCCACCGTGCCGTCCGCCGCGTTCTTGGCGGTCTGCAGCACCTTGCCGTCGGCATCCTTCAGCTGGAAGGAGAACTGCCCTTCCTTCAGGTCCTTGCCGCTCAGCACCTTGGAGGCCCCCAGCTTCACCTCAGTCGCGGCCGGCGCGTAGCTGTTGCTGAACGCCACCGCATCCGCAGCCTTGCCGCCCGTGCTGTAGGCAACCTGCGCCTCCAGCGCGTGCGTCTCCGCATTCTCCGTCACCGTCACCGTCGCGGTAAAGACCGTCGTGTCGTAGGTGACGCCGTTCGTCGCCGCGCCGACCTGCTCGGAGACGGTATAGACATACGTCCCCGCCTTGTCCAGCTGCAGCGGCGCAAAGTTGAACGTGCCGTCGACGCCGTTCTGCACCGTCTGGACCACGTTGCCGGCGGCGTCCTTCAGGTCGAAGGAAAACTCGCCCTCGGCCAGGTCGCGGCCGGTCAGGGCCTTCGTTCCGGTAATCGTCGCCGTCGTTGCCGTCGGCGTGTAGGTGTTGGTGAAGGTCAGATCCGCGGCCGTCTTGTTCGCCGTCGCGGTCAGCTGGCCGCTGCCGTCGTCGGTCACGCTCACCGTCACATCCAACACCGCATCGCTGTAAGTGATGGTGCCATCTTGGCCCGCAACCTCCTTCACCTGGTACGTATGCGAACCAGTCGCAGTGTACGAGATGGCCTTGAAGGTAAACGCGATACCCGCGTTCGTGGTCCGGTCAATCTCCTGCCCGGTGGCCGCGTCAATCAGCGCGAACGTGAACTCGCCATCGGCGGGCGTCCGCATGGTGGCCGAATCGGTATTCTCAAGCACCTTGATGCCGGAGATCTGGTAGGAGGTCGCGCCCGGCTGGTAGCTGTTCGCAAACGTCATGGTGTTGGGGGTGACGCCGTTCTCGGTGCCCTTGCTCGGCTTCGCCGTGGAGCTCTCTACCGCCAGCTTGCCGTCGTTGTTGTCCTTCACCACGTAGGTCAGGGTGTACGTCTTGCCGGTGTAGGTCACGCCCGGCACGCCCGGCGCGTCCCCCGTCGGCTGCACCTCGCGGACCGTGTAGGTAAAGGTGCCCGCATGGTCGAAGGTCAGCTTGTCGAAGGCAACCTTGCCGTGCGCATCGTTCTTCTGGATCTGGATCACCGAGCCGTCAGACCCCACCAGCTCGAAGGCGAAGTCTCCCGCCTTTAGCTGATAGCTGCCGTCGTGCACGTCAACGCTCTTGGTGAGGGCGATCGCGCCGGAGTCCGTCGCCTGTGCCTCGTAGGTGTTGGTGAAGCTGGGCTTCGTGACATTCGTGCCGTCGTAGGCGACGCTCGCCTGCAGCGTGCCGGCATTGTCCGCAACCGTCACCACGGCATGGTGCACCGCGGCGTCGTAGGTCACGTAGGCCAGATCACCCTTCCGCTCCACGATGGTGTACTCGTGCGTGCCCGGCTTCGCGTAGGAGAAGGCGTCGAAGTTAACACTTCCGTCCGCGCCGTTGGTCGCGGTCCGGACGGGCTTGGCCCCGGCAAGCTGCTCAGCCGTCAGGTTGCCCTCGTACACATCGAAGGTGAACTCGCCGCACTTGGGGACGATCGGCGTGTTGTCGTCCTTCTTCACATAGCTCTTCTGCGCACCGAGGGCCAGGCCGGTCGCGGCCGGCTGGTAGGTGTTGGTGAAGGTATCCGAGCCGGATGCGCTCGTCACGATCGCCTTCGCATTCAGTGCTCCGTTCCCGCCGTCCGTGACCGTCACCGTATAGGTGAGGGGATGGCTGTCATAGACCATGCCCGGCTCCGCGCCCGGCTGCTCCACGATGGTGTAGGTGAAGTCCTTGCTCGCGGCGCCGTCCAAGTCGGAGAGCTGGAACTCGCGCGTGAAGCTGACCTTGCCGTTTGCATCGTTCTTCGCGGTGTCGAGCACGTTGCCGGCAGCGTCCTTCAGGTCGAAGGTGAACTCGCCGTCCGCGGGCTTCGTCGTGTGGTCGAAGCCGTCCGCAACCTTGATGGTCTTGGTCGCCGTCAGGGTTACGGAACCCTTTGCGTCGTAGGTGTTGTTGAAGGTGGGAGCCGTAGCGGCACCGTCATAGGTGACGGTCACCTTCGTCTTGTTGTTGTCGCCCTGGTTCTGCTCTACCTTGACGCTGTCTCTTAT
>UQIQ01000038.1 GCA_900541185.1 uncultured Collinsella sp. | reverse complement strand
GTAGCGGGTGGTTTAAAGCTGGCCGCTGCGCGGCCAGCAGACTAAAGTCTTGAAAGCAAAAACCACCACAAAGGTGCCTGGCCCCTTTGTGGTGGCTGGACCCGCAGGATGGCCTGGCCGGGGCGCAAACCATCACAACATTCGACGTTATTCGGCAAAATCGCGATTTTCGCTGAATGTTGTGATGGTTTTTACTGCCTTGCGGCACGATCCAAGTGCCAACGACCAAATAGCAGCAACGCCGCGGGAACCGCCGTCACGACCATGCCCGCCCCGATGAGCGTCTGCTGCACACCAAATGTCGCCGCCAGCCAGGGGGCAATCGCCAGCGGGGCCACGCCGGCGAACATGTTGCCAAAGCCCATGACCGAGTTCACGCGACCGAGCTGCTCGAGCGGGGCCGTCGTTTGCACGATCGTGTTGTGGAGCGGGTTGACGATGCCCCAAGCTATGCCCAGTACAATCTGGCCGACGAGGGCTACACCCACGTACGGTGTTCCCACATAGAGCAAACTTCCTAGGCCCACGGATATGAGTGCAATGAGCAGCGTTTTGAGGCTGACCAGGTGCGGCGGCAAGCGGAGCGCGAGGACGGCGCCCAGCACCGCGCCCACACCGCTGGCCGACGAGAGCCAGCCCATCCATTCGACACCGACGTGTAGGACATCGCGGTAGAAGAACGATTCCAGCGGGTCGAAGGCGCCATAGCCAAAGTTCGAAAGAAAAATGATGCAGAAAAGTAGCGCGAGGACGCTGTTGGTGAAGACCGTCTTGATGCTGGCTGCGAAGGTGGCGCGGACGGATTTACTGGAGTCGGAGCTTTGGCTGGCGGTACTTGCCGTTGTGCTGCTATCCGCGGGAGTACTTTCGCGCGCGGCGACGCGACCTGCTTGCGGCCTAAAGCCCCAACCGGCAACGAGTGCCAGCACTGTAAAGAGCATCATGAGCACGAACACCGCGCGCGACGACGCAGCCGCCGCGACAAAGCCGCCCAGCGTGGGACCAACGATGATGCTCACGTTTGAAAACATGGCGATGGCAGAGTTGATGTCTTTGAGCTCGACAGGATCGTCGGTGAGGTAGGCCGGATAGGATGTGGCGATGGGCTGGGCGAACCCCATCACAAAGCCCAGGAGTACCGCGCCGGCAAGGACCGTTCCGGTCGTGCTGCCAAAGGCGATGATCGCCGCGCCAGTTGCCAGCGTGCCGACGATGCTCAGCAAGAAATGACGGCGCGGGCCCCAGGCGTCGAGTGCCGCGCCGCCCGCAAAGGATCCCAAGATCACGAATACGTTTATAAACAGGACGGCCAGCGATGTCGCGACGACCGAGGCATCGTCTGCATAGGTGAGCGTTCCGATGACGCCGATAAAGTAGCTGGTCTGAAAACCGGTGTAGATAAGAAAGCGCATCGCCACCAGGCGCCTGGCCTGCACGGACAGCGATGGTTGAGGCTTTGAGAAAAGAGAGGCGAGCATGGAGACTCCTTGTTTCATACGAATGCGGACGGCGGGCATTCGCCACCGTCTGTCAAATCAATCTATCCGCATGAAACATTAAGGACGCATCAAGCCCCTTCTCTCCGTTTTTCGCCCGTCATGAACTACTTGGTAGATTGTAAGGCATGTCCCACACATCTACTAAAGCAAAATCCACCACAAAGGTGCCTGGCCCCTTTGTGGTGGAAGTGACGTTTGCCCAGATAAAACCTACCAAAATAAACCTGTCCCTATTTGGCAGGTTATGGCAGCGCAGCGAGCCGGCCCTTAAAGGTGATCTTGGATAAGATCGCAGATGGCTCGGGCGTCGTTGATGTTGATGGCTCGGGTCGCGAAGCCGGCGTCGAAGGCCTGACGCGCCAGGGCTTCGTTGCAGGCAAGGGCCAGCGTGTGGCCGTCGACCAGGTCGAGCGAGCTCTTGCCGCGCAGACGGTCGACACCGGAGCGTGCGACCACGATGTTGTCGAAGCCCTCGGTCTTGTAGCCCTCGATGATCACCACGTCGACATCGTTGTAGCGCGACAGCAGCTCGCGCGCGGGCATCTCGTCCTCCTCGCGCGTGTCGGCGTACTCCGCCCAGCGCGTGGCGCAGATGAGGCCCACGTGTTTGGATCCGGCTTGGTGATGGCGCCAGGTGTCCTTAGCGGGCACATCGATATCAAAGCCGTGATGCCCATGATGCTTGAGCGAGCCCACGCGCAGGCCGCGGCGGGTGAGCTCGGCGATAACCTTCTCGACCAGCGTGGTCTTGCCCGAGTTTTGGTAGCCGATAAACGCGATCGCGGGGACGGCCGGTGTCGGAGCTGCGGGCGCGACGGCGACGGGCGCGCTCGCGGGCGCGTCGCCCGCGGCCCCCACGGCCTCAACAGCAGCAACCTGACGCTCGGCACGATCCCACACGCCCGAGCGGCCGCCCTCCTTGTGCAGCAGGCGCACGTCGACGATCTCCATGCCGCGATCGACGGCCTTGCACATGTCGTAGATGGTCAGACACGCGGCACTCGCGCCGGTCAGAGCCTCCATCTCGATACCCGTCTTGCCCGTCACGCCGGCCGTAACCAGTACGTGAAAGCCAACCTGCCCGTCCGTGCGCGCCGGTGCCCAGCCCTCGGGCACGTCCTCAGCCGGCGTCCCCGCCGGAGCGATGGGCGCAATGTCGCACTTACTCTTGGTAATGAGCAGCGGATGGCACATGGGGATGATGTCGCTCGTGCGCTTGATGGCCATGATGCCCGCCACGCGCGCGCAGGCAAGCACGTCGCCCTTTTTGGCGCGGTCCTGCAGCACCATGGCCTGCGTCTCGGGGTGCATGAGGATGGTGCCCTCGGCGATGGCAATGCGATGGGTCTCGGCCTTGTCGGACACGTCAACCATGCGAACCTCGCCCTTGGCGTCCACGTGCGTCAGCTCGTCGCGACGGGCGTCGCGGGCGGGCTCGGTGGCAGCGCTGGCAGTCGGCTGCGCGCCCGTGACGGCATCGCTGGCCGCAGCCGTGGCTTTGTGGGCAGACATCGCGGCCCTGCGAGCGGCCTTGGTGGCATCGGCGTACCTGCTCTTGGCCATATGATCATCCTCCGATTTGGGACATAAATCGTTGCGTGCCCTCAATTATCGCGTGTTCCTGCGGTTTGTGGGCCACGGCATCGCGCCAAATCGAAAGTACCTGCATATCATCACCACGGCGCAGCGCCTCACGCACCGAATACTCGGCATCGCTAAACAGGCACGGACGCACGTTGCCATCGGCCGTCAGACGCAAACGGTTGCAGCTCGCGCAAAAATGATTGGACATGGCGCTAATGAAGCCGACCGTTCCCGCCGCACCCGGAAAGTGCCAATAGCGCGCAGGGCCCGCGCCGGCAGGAGCGTCGTTGATGTCGAGCGGCTCGAGCTCGCCCAGGCCCGCCGCGGCGGCCCCGGCATTGATGCGCGCCCGCAGCTCGTCGCTCGGCACGGTGTCGCTCGTGTCCCACAGCTCGGGATTGAGCGCGGGCGCATGCGGGTCCACAGCGCAATGTGAGCTCGTGTGTTCGTCGCCGATGGGCATATATTCGATAAAGCGCAGGTGGATAGGGCGGTCGACGGTCAGGCGCGCAAGGGCCGCCACATCCTGGTTGAGCCGGCGCACCACAACGCAGTTGACCTTAACGGGCTCAAAGCCCCAGGCCAGTGCCGCGTCGATGCCAACCATGGTCTGCTCGAGCCGGCCCAGGCGCGTGATCTTTCCAAAGAGCGTAGGGTCGAGCGTGTCGAGCGAGATATTGACGCGGTTAAGCCCGGCATCTTTGAGCTGCGGCGCCAGCTTGGGCAGCAGGGCACCGTTGGTGGTGAGCGAGATGTCCTCGATCTGCGGAATCGCGCGGATGTCGCGAATGAGCGGGATGATACGGCGACTGACCAGCGGCTCGCCGCCCGTCAGGCGTACGCGGCGAATGCCCTCCCCCGCTACCAAGCGCACAAAGCGGGCGATTTCCTCGACGCTGAGCAGCTCGTCATGCGCGCGGGGCGCCACGCCATCGGCCGGCATGCAGTAAATGCAGCGGAAATTGCACTTGTCGGTAACGGCAATGCGCAGGTAGTTAATGTCGCGGCCAAAGCCGTCATGTTGCACGTGCCCGTCCACGCGGCCCTCCCCTCACGCGGCGTTTTATTCTTCGGAAAACATAATACCCCACGAGAGAATCATGCCGACACCCGTACGACAGGACAGGTCGCTTCGAGCAAAACCGGCTTCCCAAGCCCATCCTCAGCATACAAACCATCACAACATTCGTCGCTTTTCCCGTTTTTGGCAAAAAACGTCGAATGTTGTGATGGTTTGCCTGCCCACAGCACCCCGTAGAAGGACCAAAGCGCCCCTAAAGGCCGCCGTCCCAGTGCCGAATCACGAATTCTCGCAGGTCGTTCTGCCGCTTTTGGAACGCTTCGCTTCGGTCGCACTTGAGACCCATAGCGAGCGCGATGGCGTTCATCGCCCGGTGCAATTGCAGCTGGTGGGCAAACTGAGTCCCGGTGAGGACGATCATCCTAAAGCCCAGCGCGCTTAGCACGGTCATACGCTCCGCATCCGACGCGCTGCGCTGTTTATCAAGATGGTCCGAGCCGTTGTATTCAATCCCCGTACCGCTCGCAGACGCATATACGTCGATCTCGAAATACCCGGCCTTTGTGCGATACTTGAACTCGTTGGGAACATCGACCCGATGGTTGAGCTCGATCTTGGCGTATCCCAGCCCTCCCTGGGAACGTTTTGCTACGACCATGATTGCGGTGGCCGTCTCCATGGGCGACCGCGCGCCATCGTGCACGCGCTTGAGCACGGCGGCCGCGCGTATGGCCCCCTGACGAGATCGGTTCTCATTGCAATAAGCAATCAAATCGGCAACGGTATACCTCTGCCCTATCTCGATATAATCGCCTGTCGACAGATGATTCAAATGGTATCGGGCGCAGATTTCATACCCATATTCCAGCTGCTCGGGCTCACTCATCCACGAACCCGCTTGGACAAAGCACATGGCCTCATCAACCACTAGAAAGCCCTCTGCCACCTCGATAAGATGACCTGGAGGTACCGGCGCTCCAAACACGTGGCACCTAAATCCAGCCGGCGTCGAGCGCTCAAAATCGAAGTTGACGAGCGTATCGATATGATCGAGCTCTTCTCGTGGAATACCAAGCGAAACCAGATAGTCGGTAACGATTCCAACTGCCGCTAAAGCCCTCAGTCCCTTGGCATCGAGCCCCAATTTGGGCAGGCACGCGGTCGGTTCCGCCTCGCTAGCAAGCGAGTCCTCATCGTATAGGCTGCTTGCTCGCGAGAGCGGCTCGGACGGGCGCGCCACGTTGTGGTACAGCCAGGCAGTCTTATGGGACAGGACGATCGGCAGGTCCATGAGCCCTCCAATGGAGTCGGATAACCAGCCTTATTCCCCTGCCCACGGGTCCGCACACCTTCGTGCGCAAGAAAGCGATTCCACCCGGTCGAGTGGCAGAAAAACCATCACAACATTCGATGCTTTTCCCGTTTTTGGCGAAAAACGTCGAATGTTGTGATGGTTTGAGGCGAGGTGAGGGGCACGGAGAGATCAAGGCATCGTGCTCGAAGCGTGACCTTTTTCGCCCCACTACCAACACAAACCTTGACTCTACAATCGTTGTAGGGTTTTCACTACACTGGTACGTAAACAGACCCAGCCAGAAAGCCCCGCCCATGGAACACGACCTCACACGTGGCAATGTCCTTAAGACCATCGCGGTCTTTGCCCTGCCTTATATGCTCTCGTACTTTTTGCAGATGCTCTACGGTATGGCCGACCTGTACATGATGGGGCAGTTTAGCGGCGCTGCCGGCATCACCGCCGTGGGCAATGGTGCGCAGACGCTCTATATCATTACCGTGACGCTCGTGGGCCTGGCCATGGGAACGACGGTCATCGTCGGTCACGCCGTGGGCTCGCGCCGCTTCGATCGCGCCGAGACCGCCATCGGCAACACCATCACGCTGTTTATGGGCGTCTCGGTGGTACTGGCCGCCGTCCTGCTCGCACTGTGCCCGCAAATCGTGGCGCTCATTGGCACGCCGGCCGAGGCAGTCGAAGGAACCGCCGCCTACCTGCGTATTTGCTTTATGGGCATTCCGTTTATCGCCGCATACAACATCCTCTCGGCCATCTTTCGCGGGCTGGGCGATTCGCGCTCGCCCATGTACGTGATCGGCGTAGCGTGCATCATCAACATCGCGCTCGACTTTCTGTTTATCGGGCACATGGGGCTCGGCCCCGTGGGCGCGGCGCTCGGCACAGTGACCGCCCAGACGGCCAGCGTTGCCCTCGCGCTTGTGTGGCTCAAGAGCCGTCGCACGAACATCCACGTTAAGCGCAGCGACCTGCGCCCCCAGCCCGAGGTGCTCGGCAGTATTCTTAAGATCGGCGTGCCCGTGGCCGTGCAGGACGGCTGCATCCAGGTGGCGTTTATGTTTATCACCGTCATCGCCAACCATCGTGGCCTGGTCGACGCCGCTGCCGTGGGCCTGGTCGAGAAGATGATCAGCTTTTTGTTCATTGTGCCGAGTTCCATGGGCGCCACCGTTAGCGCGCTCACGGCACAAAACGCCGGCGCGGGCAAGGGCGACCGCGCGCGTCAGGTGCTCAAAGACGCCATGACAATCTCGGTGGTGTACGGTTGCCTGATCACGGTGCTGATGTGGCTGGTGGCACCGGCATTTATTGGCTTTTTTGCCAAGGACGCCGCGGTGGTCGCCGCCGGCACCGGCTATATGCGCAGCTACATTTTCGACGCGATTTTTGCCGGCATCCACATTTGCTTTAGCGGCTTTTTCGCTGCATACGGCAAGAGCTACATCGGCTTTGCGCACAACGTGCTGGCCGTGGCGCTCATTCGCGTGCCGGGCGCGTGGCTGCTGTCAAACGCCTATTCCGACACGCTGTTTCCCATGGGCATCGCTTCGCCGTGCGGATCGATTTTGTCGGCGGTCATCTGTGTTGTCGCGTTTACCGTGCTCAACCGCCGCGGAGCTTTTGACAAGCTGGTAGCGTAGCGGGGCGACGCGAGCCTGGCGCCCCTCCCCGACCCCATTGAAAGGAGCTGTCCTGTGACCGACACGTCAAGTGAACATACTGAGGGCCTGCTCCGCATTGGCGAGGTGGCGCGCCTGTTTAACCTGAGCGTGGGGACGCTACGTCATTACGAGCAGATGGGCTTGCTGGACCCGGCGTACATCGATCCGGCAAGCGGGTACCGCTGCTACGGATCGCGGCAGCTCTCCACCCTCAACACCATCAGCCACCTGCGTGTTCTCAACTTGCCGTTGGCGCAGATCCGTGAGTTTGTGACCACGCGCGATGTGGACCTCATGCAGCGGCAGCTAGCTCAGCAGCAGGAGCTCATCGAGCGCAAGCGCCGAGAGCTGGAGCGCGTGTCGCGTAAGATCGATAACCGGCTTGCGCTGCTCCACGATGCCTTGAACACCGAGCTCGATACCATTTGCACAATCGATGCACCCGAGCTTCGCTGCGCCGTGTTGCGCGAACGTGTCAAGCCTACCGACGCCTATGCGCTGGAGTGGCAGATTCGTCAACTGCAGAAGGGCCAGCACGAGACCTTTGTCTTCCTGGGCAACTTGGGCGTTGGGATTAGCGCCGAGCGCCTGGCCGCCGGCGACTTTGACGGCTACGACGAGGTCTTTTTGCTGCTCGATGACACCGATGATTACGTGGGCGACGTCGAGACGCGACCCGCTGCGCGCTGCCTGACCACAAGCTTCCGCGGCACGCATGGGCAAGCGGGCCCGCGCTATGAGCAGCTACTCGGCTATATGCGCAAACACAACCTGACACCCGCCGGGCCCTCGCGCGAGATCGCCCTTATCGACGACATCATCAGCGACGACCCCGCGACCCATGTGACGCAGATCACGGTGCCGGTTGCCCCGTCCAAATAAGAACCGCCCGGAAGGCATCGTGCTTCCGGGAGGTTCTTCAATTTGACTATTGATGCACTAAGCCTGGGGCACCTGACCAGTAGCCAAGATTTGCTCGAGTGCGTCCTCGTCCAGCACGGGTACGCCCAGCTGCTCGGCCTTGGTGAGCTTGGAGCCCGCCTTGGGGCCGGCGACCAGATAACTCGTCTTCTTTGACACACTGCCCGAAACCTTGGCGCCAAGCACCTTGAGCGCCGCGCCTGCCTCGTCGCGCGTGCGGTTTACGAGCGTGCCGGTGAGCACGAAAGTCAGACCCGCAAGCGGCTGTGCGTCGGCGAGCTCGCCCGCCACGCCAGCGTCGGCTGCGGCTTGCGCGTGCGCGGCGCCCAAATCGACCTCGAGCGACAGGCCCGCCTGGCGCAGGCGCTCCAGCACGGCAAGGTTCTCGGGCACGGCCAGGAACTGCTTGACGCTCGCCGCAATCTTGGGACCGATGCCCTCGCACTCGGCGATGTCCTCTTCGCTCGCCAAGATGAGCTTGTCAATCGACAGGAATCGCTCGGCGATAACCTCGCCCACGCTCTTGCCCACGTGGCGGATACCCAGGGCAAACAGCACGCGACCGAGCGGCTGGCTCTTGGACTTGTTGAGCTCGGCGATGATTTTCTCGGCCGTCTTGAGGCCCACCGGAATGGGGTCACCCTTCTTGACGCCCTTTTTGCTGTTGGAGCTGGCGTACATGCGCCCCGTGTCCAGGCCGGCGATGTCGTCGACTGTGAGCTGGTAGAAGTCCGCGACATCGTGGATCAGGCCGGCGGCGATCATCTTGTCGACAATCTCGTCGCCCAGGCCGTCGACGTCCATGCAGCCGCGACTCACCCAATGGAGCAGGCGCTCCTTGAGCTGCGCGGGGCAGTCGATGGACACGCAGCGGTAGGCAACCTCGCCATCCTCATGGACCACGGGGCTGCCGCACACGGGGCAGACCTCGGGCATGTGCCAGTCGACCGAATCGGCCGGGCGCTTGTCGAGCACCGGCCCCACGACCTCGGGGATCACGTCACCCGCCTTGTGCACGATGATGGTGTCGCCCTCGCGCACGTTTTTGCGACGGATCTCGTCGATATTGTGCAGCGTGGCGCGCGCGATGGTGGAGCCGGCAACCGTCACTGGGTCGAACTCGGCGACCGGCGTGAGCACACCGGTGCGGCCCACCTGGATGCGGATTTCGCGCAGGACGGTCTGCTTTTCCTCGGGCGGGAACTTAAAGGCAATGGCCCAGCGCGGCGCTCGGGCGGTAAAGCCCAGGTCGAGCTGCTGCTGGAAGCTGTCGACCTTTACAACCACGCCGTCGATGTCGTAGTCCAGGTCACCGCGGTGCTCAAGCGCCTGGGCGCAGAACTCGTGAACCTCGGCCGGCGTGGCGCAGCGTGCCACGTTGGGGTTGACGCTAAAGCCGGCGCTGCGCAGCCAGTCCAGAAACTCTCGCTGGCTGTGAACGTGCAGCGGGTCGGTATCGGCGATGGCGTAGATAAAAGTAGCGAGGTCGCGACGCGCCGTAACCTTGGGATCCTTTTGGCGTAAGGATCCTGCAGCAGCGTTGCGCGGGTTGGCGAAGGGGTCGCGTCCCTCGGCATCGGTCTCTTCATTCAGACGAACAAAGCTGCCCTTGGGCATATAGACCTCGCCGCGTACCTCAATGGTGCGCTCGCGGTCGGCACCCATGTGGGCGAGCGCCGGCTCGGACAGGTGCATGGGCACATCCTTGATGGTGCGCACGTTGAGCGACACGTCCTCGCCCGTGGTGCCGTCGCCGCGCGTGGCCGCGCGTACGAAGGTGCCGTTTTGGTAGGTTAGCGCCACGCCCAGACCGTCAATCTTAAGCTCGCAGGTATAGGTGACGCTACCTGCGCCGAGCGCATCCTCGGTTCGTTGGAGCCACGCGTCAAGTTCGTCCAGATCCATGGCATCGTCCATGGAATACATGCGCGCCATGTGCGTGACCGGCGTAAACTGCTCGCTCACGTAGCCGCCCACGCGCTGGGTATAGCTGTCGGGCGTTACCAAATCGGGGTAGGTCGCCTCGATCTGCTGGAGCTCAACGAGCATTTTGTCAAAGGCGGCGTCCGTGATCTCGGGCGCATCGAGCATGTAGTAGCGATAAGCGTGGTAATCGAGCTCGTGGCGCAGCTCAGCCGCGCGCGCTGCCGCCTGGGCGCGGGCGTCGGTCGGTGCGGCGGCATCTGCGCTCGCAGGCGTTTCGGTATCGATGTCCACACCGTCACCAAACAGGCTCGATTGCTCCATAGCGGCACTCCTTCGCTCGATTTCAAACGGATACTAGAGTACCACCGGTCACGATGGGGCCGAATACCGGTCTCAAACCGCACCGAATCGGCAGCCGCCAGACTGGGGTGGACAGTTAGTTCAGATACGTATAAATCCTAGAGCTGGATTAGGCACGAACACCCCTGTTTCAACTAATTTGGGCTCCCTGAGATCATGTAAACGTCCCGCTCGCCCTCCCAAACACCCATTCAAACCCCATCCCAATCATAAAATTGCTCAAAACGCATGCTGAACCGCCTCGGGTTTATACGTATCTGAACTAACTGTCCAGGCTCACCCAGAATCGAGCAACTTCGTATGCTCCTTTATGTAACTCAATTCATCGCAGTTAATATTTTATATTGTGTTTGCAATATATTTTGGTATTATCAACGTGAGGTGATTGAAATGAAGAATCAGTCCAAACGTTTCCTAACCATCCTCGTCCCCCTTGTCCTTATAGCAGCCGCTTTGCTCGGCTTTTTCTGGAAGGACATTCCCTTTTCGAAGGGACTTTCCTTGCGGGGCGAAGTCGTTGCTGTGTATCACCCTTCCGCCAGCGGGGCGAGCGAAGGTCGCTTCGTTATCGCAAGCGAGCAATTCCAATCCGCACCGCTGCACCTCAACTTCAAAATCGATTCAACCATCCCCATTAAGGATCAGGATGGTAAGAAGGCAGAAGTCGGAGCCATCAAAGAAGGCGTCTACGTTGACGTAACCTGCACCGTCAACACCAGCAGCGATACCGATCCCACAAAGCTGCCCGCCCTCATAACGCCAACAGCCATCATGATTACGCAAAAGGAATAGCTCGATGTCAGAAAGGAGTTTAAAAAATAATCACCAGATAGTTAGGAGCCAATGATGAAAAAGGCTGCTTATCTACTCGCCGTCTGCCTTGTTGGGTTATCGTGCATGACCGCGCAGCCCGCCTTCGCAGCAGAAACCCATTCCTCTATCATTTCGCCAGTTGCCGAAAGTCGTTCAATCTACACCGCCGAAACCACCCTCGCCTATTCGAACGGCGTCAGGCTCCATGTTACTTACACCGTTAACGATACCTATGGAACGATAACGGGCATCAAATCCATAAAGAACTGGACCTCCAATTCTCGAGTTAGCAACATCAGCTGGACTCATAGATACGGACTCAGCAACGGAAGCGTCGTCGTAACTGTTACTTACTATTACAACGGCAGTTGGCATTCTGAAGCAAGAACCATCTATGCTTAGGATTTTTTGGCTGCGGCATTGCCGCAGCCTTTTTGGGGTTAATTATGGAAAGCTCAGATAAACGATGCCGTTTTAGCAGTGTGATGTTGCTCGCCACTTTGTCTGTCGCAGCAATCATGGCGGCCTTCTCAGCGTTCAGCGTTGCCAACGAGGCGCGGGAGGTGCTCTTTGCACCCACTCCCTTCTATATTAACGGTGAGTCCATTCCGAGCGCCGTCCTTACCGCGCTCGCCATCCGCGACGTTCTGGCCCTGGCGCTTTCAATCGCATGCCTGATTGTCTACTTGAACTTCTGCCTTGACGTCGTCAGCACTCAGTCGATATTCACGCGAAAACAATGCCGGCGTTTTCTGGTTGTTGGGCTTCTACTGCTCATTTCTTCAATTGTCTCGATTACCTTCGATAACCTATGTGCCGTCCAGCTCCCCAACGACGTCAGTATTACCGCAATTGGTATCTTTGGTTTTAACGCTTGGACACTGGTTCTCGCTTTGTTTGCGCTATCTCTTTCGGCTATCTTTGAGTACGGGCGACTCTTGCAGTCGGACGTTGACGCCATTATTTAGAAGGAGGGCAGCATGCCAATCGTCATGAGACTCGATCGCGTCATGGCGGATCGCAAAATGTCCTCTCAAGAACTTGCCGACATTATCGGCATCTCGCCCGTTAACGTTTCGCGCATTAAAACGGGGCGGCTCAAGGGCATTCGCTTTTCGACGTTGACCGCGATGTGCGAGGCACTTCACTGCAAACCTGGCGACATCATCGACTGGATGTCGGACGAAGAGTACATCGAGGCATTTGGAAGCCTTCCCAGCGACGAAGACTAACCAAAATGATCTGTTTTCCTCCGTCCCCAACGGATCAATATGAAAAGAGGGGGCTGTCCCGCGTTGGCGGGACAGCCCCCTCTGGCTTCGATATGTGCGATACGACTCGCTAGTAACCCTGGCCGTAGCCCTGGCCCCGCTGGCCCAGCAGCTCCTCCAGATACTGGCGTAGTTGCTCGTCGGTGATGCTACCGTTGCCGGTGTCGGTCGCACTGTCGTCCTGCTGCTGATTCTGAAGCTCCTCGTCGGAGCCCAGCTCGACGGTGACCTTCTTCTCTTCCTTGCCGCGCACGAGCGTGATCTCGACCTTCTCGCCCACCTCGTGGCTACGCAGCGCAATGATCAGACCATCGGCACTCGTGATCTCGTCATCGACCAGCTTGGTGATGACGTCACCCTCCTGGATGCCGGCCTTGGCGGCGGGGCCGTCCTCCACAACGCTCGCCACATATGCGCCGCTATCGGTGCTCAGCTTGTTGGTGCGGGCGTTGAGCGCATTGACGCTCGAAAGCGTGGCGCCCAGGTACGGATGAACCGGCGTCTTGCCGTCGATAATCTGGTCGGCGATGTTCCTAGCGTAGTTGACCGGAATGGCAAAGCCCACGCCCGAGCTGGAGCCCGAGTAACTCTCGATGAGCGAGTTGATACCCACGAGCTCGCCGTTATCGTTGACGAGCGCGCCGCCGGAGTTGCCCGGGTTGATGGCAGCATCGGTCTGAATCATGTTGGCATAGATGGTGTTGCCGCTGGTAGAGCTCATGGCCGTGGAGCGGTAGAGCGCCGAGACAATGCCCGTGGAGACAGACTGCTCGTTGCCGAACGGCGAGCCGATCGCCATGACCCACTCGCCCACGTTGAGCTTGGAGGAGTCACCGATCTCGATTGGGGTGAGCTTGGAGGATTCGGCATCCTTGAGCTTAATGACGGCGAGGTCGCTCGAGGCATCGTTGCCCACGAACTCGGCCTCGTAGGTGGTACCGTCGTCCATGGTTACCACGTACTGATCGTAACCATCGACCACGTGGTTGTTGGTGAGAATGTGGCCCTCGGTATCGAGCACCACGCCCGAGCCGACGCTACCCGAGCTGTCCGAATTGTCGGCAGACTGCGAAAGCGAGCCACCCTGACTGCCACTCGAAGTGGCGGTAATGGAAACCACGGAGGGCAGCGCCTTGGCAGAGACAGCCTCGGCCAGCGTGGTGTCCTCGGAATCAATCGTAATCTTTTGCGTCGATGAGCCCGAAGCGCCCGCCGTCACGGCGTTCTTGCCGCCGCCAATGTTGAGCGTGCCGCTCATGATAAGCGCGATGACCAGCAGGGCGCCGCAGGCACAGCCGGCGAGTGCCGTAATAAAGATCGGCAGCTTTTTGGTCTTGGTCTTGACCACCGTGTGCTTGTTCACGACCTGCGCACCGCCCAGCGGCTGGCCGGTCTGCGTGTCGTAGGCCTGCACATAGGGAATGTTGTTACCACCGGCAGGCGTCGACTCCACCTGCACGCGCGGCTGCTGCTGAGTCTCGCCGGCGTTGCCCGCATCCTGGGGACGCTGGGAATCGTTCTCGCTCATAGCTGCGATCCTTTCGTCTAATAACCAAAGGCCCGCCAAACATGTGGCGGGCCATCATTGTTCACGTTGAGTTGTACCCCAAGCTGGGCAGTCCCGAGCACTAGATGCCAAGATTTCAGCTTTGCTTAAGTAATGACATGCTTATAGGCCAATTCGTTTTATGCCGTCATGTCTATTCGATATAGCAGTCGATAGCAAAACTATATGTTGAATCGTTAATAAAGTCTGTAATCGTCGCGCCCATACCCGATCCGCACGTCCACTTATCCTTCTCCGCATCGTATGGCGTTGGCCCCCACCCCGTTTCATATGATGCTTCGCTTTCTGTGAAGTAGTTCATCACATATTTATCTTTCTGCATGAGCGCATACCAAGCGTTTGCATACATCACAAGCGGATCGGTTTGAATTATCGAATATTTTCCTGACCGAATTGCAATGCTTTGCCCATCTTCAGAATATTCAACAACAATCTCAATCTTTGCCAACACCGGCAGTGAATCATCTGACTCCCTATGAACCGTCACCAAATTCTTAGTTGCCGCTCTTGTCAGGGACGCTGCACCGTCATTATTCCTGTTTATGCTGCCAACAGCCATTTTTCTATTTCCGGCACCCAAGACATCTTTGCTTCGCGCCGAGGACACAATAACCCCAGCCTCATTCCGAACTATCATGTCGGTCACAAGCGTCAATCGTTTTTGCACATTCGTAAGCTGCGCAGCGTTGGCCCCTCTCGCCCCAGCAAACATAACAGCTCCTGATGCCAAGACGAATAGCTGTCTTCTGTTGATCATTCCTCTCGCTCCTCACCGATTTAGTTAACTTTTTCCATATAGTAGGGATGCAAAGTTTCCTCTTCTAAATTGGCATCACTTGCGAAGAATAGAATCCATTTCTCTCCCGCCTTCAGCCCTGAAGCAGTTCCGGTATTAAAGTAACTACGGATATCAATCTCTTTCCGCCCTCCGCTTGACACGAGAGCCTCAAATTGTCCGTTATGAATATCCGACAGCGTCTGTACTTCAACTGAAATATGTTCGTCATCTTTTCCACCGACGACCGAGGGGCTCGGTTGATAGGCCGCGACAACCAATATCCCAAGAAATGCGCAAAGAAGCCCCAGCGTTTTACGTATGCGCTTTCTATCATCTTCGCCGTCACTCTCCACAATACGTCCCTTCATGCGATATATAAATCGTTGTGTCATATGGAAGAAAACGCAGCTGATTGAACCAACCGTCCCAGACAACAAGCATATATTTCTTATCATTTGAATATGTATTATGCATAGCCACATATCCCGCAACAGCCATCGCATGAGCGTCATGGCTTGACCTGAGAGTCCCAGAAAAAATACTGAGATTTCCAGAATCTGCAGTTGCCCTGAAAGAATCCCAAGATGGATACCAAGCAAATGATGTCTCAAGCCTTTTCCCGCGCCTAGCACAGAACTCCTTAATAGCCGGGGCAGCATTTGGAGATGGAGTCCTTCCTTGGGTAAAGTAAAGGCCCGTAGCTTGATCGAATGACTTATTTGGATCGCCGGATGTTCCCGATAACTGCCAAAGCTCATGATATAAGTCTGGCAATTTGAGCCGGTTTAGCGTTACATAATGGCTGCTTACCGCAAACATTGCAGACACATCGCAAGCATAGGTCCCCGTTTCTTTAATAACCTCTGATTGTGTAGGCGTTATCATCCCTGAAATTGTTTTACTTGCGTCAATGACATATCCTTGCTTATACAGGTCTTTGGGCGATACGAAAACATCCTCGAACCTGCCTGGAGATCCGCTGCGGCTATTTCCCACAGAAAACACCGCTGTTGACCGGCATCCCTTCTCATCTAAAACAACGTTATTATCCAGATCTGCAATACCAAAAGACAGCTCGTCAAATTTCAAAGCAACGATGTCATCTTGAGATGCGAGAAGAGCTATTTCATCGCTTGTATTCTCAATGGGCATAGGGGCGTTCGGAGCCAAGCAGTATTCGCTGATCCACCAAGATCGCTCTGAATCAAATACGACGTAGCCATAGTTAACGTCATCCCGCTTCGCGCGAACGATATACCCGATTGATTCCCCATCGGAATTCACCATTTTTACTGGGTCACAAGCGGTCACCGGCTCATCCGATACGTCATCAAAGAAAGCTTGCGCTTGCTCCACAGCTATTTGCGGTGTGACACGAACCAAGTCGTCGTCTCCAAAAACCAACCTTGGAGACATCAGGGCGGCAAGCAATACTATGAATCCGACAATCACCTTTCTCGAATAACGCATTTCTTCCTCCATCCGTGCAGTAGGGAGATGCGGTAACTAAATGATATTCGTGAGATAGTTATACGTTTGATATTGTTTTTACTGACCCACTTTAAATCGGTGAAAGGTCTTCTTTTCGCCCTAAACGAGAAAAGGGTACTGGAGAAATCTCCGGTACCCTCACATTCCTCTATTTACTTGCTAGTCCTTAAACAGATAGCCCACGCCGCGGACGGTGGTGATGTGTGCCGCGATCTGCGGGCCCACCTTGGAGCGGATGCGTCGGATGTGCACGTCGACGGTACGCGTACCGCCGCAGTACTCAAAGCCCCACACGCGGTGCAGCAGCACCTCGCGGCTGTAGGCGCGGTTGGGGTGCGTCGCCAAAAAGCTCAGCAGCGAGTACTCCATCAACGTCAGGTCGATGGGCTCGTTATCGAGCGTTACCTGGTAGGTTGCCAGGTTGATCTCGAGGTTATCGATATTGAGCACATCGTCGGCGGTAACGGTCTCCTCCTCGCCCATCAAGCGCTGCGCGCGAGCCTTGAGCTCGTTGGGCGTCGCCGTGGGGCACACAAAGTCGGCATGCGCGTGATTGGGCAGGCGCAGGGTGCCGAGCGCCTCATCGTCGACGATCACCAACATGGGGACGCCGCCACGATCGTCAAGCCACTTGGCAATCTGATCGATGCGGTCGCTGCGGATGCCATCGGAATCGAGGATCAGCAGGTCAAAGTCGTGCGCCGCAGTCGGCGAATCGGGGGTAGCCAGGCTCACCTCGACACCCAGGGTAGTCGTCAAGCTGCGGGCAAACTCGTGGAAGCGCGTCGTGCGCGCCATGAACAGGGCACTCTTTTCGGACATATCGACCTCCAAAGAAATGAGCTCAATCGCACTGGAATAAGCCAGCGCGATTAGGAGTTCGCCAGGTAATGCTTGATCTCCCACTCGGTGATCGTAGACTCAAACTTATGCCACTCGTCGCGCTTCTTTTTGAGGAAGAAGCTGTGGATGTGCTCGCCGAGGGCATCCTTCATAAACTGCGAGTCCTCAAACACGTCAAGCGCCTCTTTGAGCGAGCGAGGCAGCGGCGTGTAGCCGGCCTCGACCATCTGACGGTCGGTAAGCTTGAGCGTCTCAGCCGTTGCCTCGGGCGGGAGCTCCAGCTTGCGCTCGATGCCGTCCAGACCAGCCGCCAGCGTGACGGCGTTGACCAGGTACGGGTTGGCCATGGGGTCGGGGCTGCGAAGCTCGATGCGCGTGGACAGCTGCTTGCCGGGCTTGTAGACCGGAATGCGGACCATACTCGCGCGGTTGCGCAGGCCCCACGTGGCGTACTGCGGCACGGAGTCGCCGCCCGTGGTGATGCGCTTGTACGAGTTGACCGTGGGGTTAGTGATGGCGCTGATCTCGCGCGCGTGCGCCAAGATGCCGGCCATGTAGTGCTTGGCGATATCGGAGAGGTGGTACTTCTCGTCGTCCTCGCCCCAAAAGACGTTGTTGCCGTCGTGGTCGAATAGCGACTGGCACAGGAACATAGCGCTGCCGTCCTCGCCCGCCAACGGCTTGGGCATAAAGGAGGCGTGGCACCCGCTCTCGTAAGCCTGCTGCTTAATGATGAGTTTGGCCGTGGTGATGGCGTCGGACATGCTCAGGGCCTCGGCGTGGCGCAGGCTCATGCCGTGCTGCGAGCGGCCGGCGGCGTGGAAGGTGTACTCCACGGGCACGGACATCTTCTCGAGTGTGAGGACCGTGTTGCGGCGCAGGTCGCGGGCGGCATCGCTCACCGAAAGATCGAAGTAGCCCACGTTGTCGAGCGGCTCGGGGGTGTGCTCGTCGGGGAAGTAGTAATACTCCAGCTCGGCGCCCACGTTGAGCAGATAGCCAGCTTTCTCGGCCTTGCGGAACATGCGGCGCAGGGCATCGCGTGGGTCGCCGGCAAACGGCTTGCGATCGGGAGTACACACATCGCAGAACACGCGGGCGACGCCGTTGTGGCTCGGGCGCCACGGCAGAATCTGGAAGGTCGAAGCATCGGGGAATGCGAGCATGTCGGCTTCCTCGGGCGTGGCAAAGCCCTCGATGGCGGAGCCGTCAAAGCCAATACCCTCCTCAAAAGCGACCTCGAGGTCCTCGGGGCTAATGGCAAAGTTCTTGAGGCGGCCGAGAATGTCGACAAACCACAGACGCACAAAGCGGATGTCACGCTGCTCTACGGAGCGGAGTACGTAATCGATGTTCTGCTGGTTCATGTCGCTCCCCTTTCTTTCGGGCGGGTTTCGACTGGTCTATATCGCAGATACTATCGCAGAAAAATGTTTCCGCAGGGTTAAAGCGTATCAAGCGCTCAAAAAACGTGCGCGAACAGGCAGTCTGACTTACGCGCGATCATAAAGGATCACTCCTTCGCGCTCGATTACCGCGGCAAGATCGTCATCAAGATGATCACTAGAGACGAGATCAACCTGCCTCCCGGTTTCTTTGCGCACCGCCTCACCAAATGCCGACAGTGCGAAAAGACCAAAGCCCTGCTCGCGATCGACTTCGAGACGCAAGTCAATATCGCTATCGACATGTGCCTCGCCCCGGGCATACGAACCAAAAAGAATCACGGTTTTGATGGCGGGAATCGAGCTGGCTGCCTCGCGGACGGCGGACTCAATCTGGGCAGTATCCAAAATGCCCGTCGCGGCGCTTTCGCTCGCAGAGCTTTTACCAAGTGAAGGAACAAACGGCAGAGAGCGCTCGCGCAGCATCTGCCTCATAAACATATTGACCGCAACAGACGAAGTCATGCCAAGCTCTTCGCACAGTTCGGCAAATGAGTCTTTAATTGACGAGTCCACTCGCACACTCAGCACAGACGCAGCCATGGATACCTCCTGTATGACATTGTCTATATATTATCACACAGCCTAGCGCGAGGTCGATGCGCGGTGTTCGATGTGGCCGGGGATCTCGATGCGTTTGGGTGCCAGCTTTGCGGCCTCGCCCACTGTAGTGGTAACAACGTCGATGCGCTCGGAGAGGCGCTCGACCACGCGCTCGGCGATTGTAAGGGTGTCTTGCGCGGCCGTGGTCACGCCGCCAAAGAGCACATGGTTCCAGGGGTAGTCGTCAAACGTCGCGATTTTGAGCCCCGCCGGCAGCGAGGGACCAAGCTGCGCCAGCGCCTCGGTCAGACGCAGGAAAACCAGGCCGTTGACGGCGATAAGGCCGAGCCTTTTGCCCGCGTAGTCGCGGATGGTCTTGTCCAAACGGCCAACGCCCGTGGCGCCACCGTCGGCCAGGGTGACGACCTCGCCCGCAAGGCCGCGGCGCGAAAGCTCGTCGGCAAAGGCCTCGGCGCGCTCTCGACGCACGGGGCTATCGTCGCTTGCCTCGGTGAGCAGGCACAGACGCTCGCTGCCCGCAGCTGCCAAGGCGTCTACCAAGCCGGCGACCAGCTCACGGTTGTTAGATGTCACCAGGTCAACACCGCCGTCGGCAACGTCGCGGTCGAGCAGCACGACGGGCAGACGTCCCGCTGCCGCGGCGATCGCCTCGTCATTGCCTCCGCAGGTGTTGACGACCAGGCCGTCCACGCCGGCATCGATAAGTCTGGTGAGCGACTCCGCTTCCTTAGCGGGGTCGTTGCCGCTAATGGCCGTCATGAGCGAGCAGCCGCGCGCGGCGGCGCTGGCGGAAAGTCCTTCGAGCATGGCGCTCGAGAACGGGTTGGCGATGTCGGCCAGGATCACGCCGATGAGGTTGGTGCGCGAGCTGCGCAGATTGCGCGCGGCGGCACGCGGGCGATAGCCGGTGCGCTCGATAACCGCTGCGATGCGAGCACGGGTTTCCTCGGTCATCTGCCCGGGGCGGTTATTGAGATAGCGCGAAACCGTGGCCGGACTCACGCCCGCCTCGGCGGCAATGTCCTTGATTCTCATCTGCGCCATAGCGCACCCCGTTTCCCAATTGTCGGCAGTCTGAGCCATTTTAGGCATTTTTTTAAAAATCTCGGTTGCAAAACGCTGTAGGTGAGCAGCGTCGTTTTTGCGTCTCGAGCAGATGCGATGATGGGCTAGATAGACGAGTCTTTAGGCAGCTCATAATAGTCGGGATGCAAGGCGATAACCGGGCCCTGCTCCTCGGGCATCAGGTGCAAGTGCGTCTCTGCCAGATAACTCGCCGCATCGGTATCGCCCCTCTTAATGGCCTCAAGAATCCGGCGATGCTGCCGACGAATCGGCTCCCAATCCAGGTCCTGCGACACCATACGCAGCCAGTTGTATCGCTCAAAATGCGTGTTGATGCTTTTCATCCAATCCCACAACATGTGACGACCGGCAATCTCAAAACACGTCTCATGGAACAGGTTATCCAGGTCAAAGAAACGACGCGTTTCGCCATGGTCGAGCGACTCGGACTCGGTAAGAATCTGCTCAAGCCGCTGCTTTTGCTCGGGCGAGGCGGCCGAACTGCATTTAATAAGCACGCTTCTCTCGAGCTTCTCGCGCAAAAAGCAGGCGTTTTCGGCGCGTTCCATGCTGATCTTAGAGACGTAGGTGCCGCTTTTGGGACGCGTTTCCACCAGCTCCTGCTCACGCAGACGCACAAAGGATTCGCGAATGGGCGTGCGCCCGATTCCCGTCTCTTTTTCCAGACCAATCGCCGAAAGGCGTGTGCCGGGCTTGAGCTCGGCGTAGATGATCTTGGAGCGCAGTGCGTTGTACGCCTGGTCTTGCAGGCTCTGATAATGCTGGTGCTGTTCCATAAAGCCCTCGGATAAACCCTCGGTTAATCGAATACCACCATGCAATACTATCGCATCCCCCGCCCCCTCATAAGTTGCGGTGGAATAGTTCCTGCTCAAGGCCTTCAGCAGCAAAAACAGGAACTATTCCACCGCAACTTCCAACAGTCTTTTTGGGACGGGGCTCTTTTAGCTACCCTGGCCCGCAGATCGGCCCCCTTGCCACAAAAGTGGCCCATCTACTACGTTAACACGGATAGCCTCGGCCATACCGAAAACCGTGAAAACTAAAACCGACGCTCCTATAAGTTGTCAAGAGGCAGTTTGCGGGAGCGCT
>UQIQ01000037.1 GCA_900541185.1 uncultured Collinsella sp. | reverse complement strand
CTTGCGTTTAGCGGTCAGCCGTCGGCGCGCTTACACCAACATTTCCGACGCGATCCCACACACTTCCGGATTTTGCATAAGCTCGACTGGTTTGTTTATCGATTGGGGCAGAGGAATCTTGTCTGGACCTCGTTATATGTATTTAAATGGATGAACTTAACCTATAAGTTAAGTTCATCTAGAAATGGGAGGTGCCCTTTGGCAGAAGGATATGAACTTGTCGAATATAGAGACCTCAAGGGCCGACCGTTTTGGGAATTGACGGCTTCTCCCGATAACTCTCAATTCCAGAAAATGTTGTCAGACCATGAGCGGAAATTAACCGCTCAAACAATGATCGGCCAGAATAGCACGTCAGCTTCTGGAATCTGAGCGCTGACTTTTATACATGGTTTTCGAAACGGAGAATACAATGATTAAAGTAGATCTATCTGATTTTTATGCCGAAACAGAAAGTATCGAAACGCGCGCTTATGAACATGCACTAGATATTGAGTTTATTGTTCATCGTGAAATGAAACATTTGGGATTGAGCAAAAGTGAGCTGGCAAATCGTATGGGCATAAGCCTTCAGTCGCTTTCTAAGCTCTTGAATTCTCAACCTAATATGACTTTGAAGACGATTGCAAAGTTCGAACTTGCTCTGGGCATTAAGATCGTTCCGCAGGTTATCGTCAGTTATTCCAAAGAACTGCCGTTTCTTTCATCCAATGATTCCGTGCGAGAGCAATGTCCATCGCCTGGCATTCTCCCTGCAGAGCTGTCAGCAGATTGCGATGTGCCTTTTCAGAGCGAATAGTAGCCTCTCAATGAGCCTGGGTCGGACGAGTTGCCACTCCCACGTCCTCAAAAAAGTTCTTAAAACAGCCTTAAAGGCGCCTTGGCTCGCGTTGACAGCGTACAATACGCATGTTTGACTATGACAAATGTGGATTTTAGGGGAGGGGTGCGCCATGGAGGTGCTGGTTGTTGGCAACACCGCATATGTTGACGATGACTTTTGTGCCAAGGCGTTCCCCGGGGACCATGTCCAGGTTGTCGCCGCGCAGGACACGCGTCGCGACGAGTCGTCGCCCCATGCCTCGTGGAAAGAGCTTCTGCAGCACTTGGATCAGGCCTACGAGTTCGACTGCGTGGTCTACCTGTCTAATTACCTTACCCCGCATACCGATACCGTGGGCGATATCGAGCTGCTGCGCTCGGTCTTTCGTACGTGCGCGGGTCGCCGGGTCCAACTGCTGTATGTAGCGGGGCCCGCAGGTGCCGAGGGTGCCGCCGATGCCGCGGGGCGAACGGGCAAGGGCATTATCGCGCGCGCAGCCAACGACCTTTGCCGCTACTACGCTGCTCGCGAGGGCGTTCAAACCAAGATCCTGCGCGTGCCGTTCCTGTATACCGCGTCTGCCGCGCTGGAGGACCCGTTTTTGGCGCCGCTGTTCGACGCGTGCTTAACCGGATCGGTTGCTCTACATGGCGCGGAGGATGCGGCGTTTCCCTTGCTGTGTGCCGAGGAGCTTGCGGTGCTGGTGCGCCGCATCTTCGATAGCTGGGATGGTAACTTTGAGACGCTCGACGTTGCCGATACCTTCCATCACACGGCGGGTGAGGTGGGCGACGCCCTCAAGGCACTGTTCCCCGGTCTTGCCGTTGCCTATGGCGATTCTGCCGGCTACGCCTTGCCTGCCAGCGACGTCGCTCGCGTGCGCTATGGCTGGTTTCAGCGCTACGACTTGCTGCGCGATCTTTCGACCATTCAAGCGCGTTGGGATGCTGGCCGCGCAAAGAAGGTTAACCCCTTGCGCGCCGCCATCGACCGCATCCAGATGTGCACGCTGCCTATTAAATGCCTGGAGACGGCAGCCGCCTGGGTTCTGTTCGAGGTGCTGGAGTATCTGTTCTCACAATCGGCCCAGCTCAACGTGCTCGATTATCGCCTGCTCTACGTGGTGCTGATCGGCACGCTGTATGGCTTGGACTTTGGCCTGGTTGCGGCGCTGCTGGCGTCGGTGGGTTTGGCCGCGAGCTACTTTACCCAGTATGGCTATACCTTCCAGGGCCTGTTCTACGAGCCGTCCAACTGGTTGCCGTTTATTGCGTACTTTGTGGTGGGTGCCGTGTGCGGCTATGTGCAGCTGCGCAACAGCGAAGCCATTAGGGCGGAGCGCGATCAAAACGAGCTCGTGCGCAACCGCAATACGTTCCTTACGCAGCTCTACCACGACGCGATCGAGGACAAGCGCGCGTACAGGCGCCAGATCGTGGGTCGCCACGACAGCTTTGGCAAGATCTTTGCCGTGACGCAGGAACTCGACGTGCTCAACCCGCGCGACATCTATCGCAAGTGCTGCGAGCTTCTGGGCGAGATCCTCGAGAACGATTCGGTGGCGATCTACCATGTTTCAGGCGGGGCATTTGCACGCCTGGTGGCAGCAAGTCCCGCGATTGCCGAAGATGCCGCACGTTCGCTCACGCTTGAGCAGCTTGCCCCTCTTTTGGGCGACGGGGGTCGTTCGAACCTGTGGGTGAACCGCGAGCTGACGCCGGGGCTTCCCATGTTTGGATACGCGATCGAGCGCGACGGGGCACCCGCCGTGTTGATCTTTGTGCGTCGTGCGGCCGAAAACCAAATGACCCTCTATTATCAAAACCTGTTCCGCATCTTGTGCGGCCTGGTCGAAAGCGCGTTGGGCCGTGCCTTTGACTATGAGGCGGTGGCGCAGGATAAACGCTGCGTTGACGGCACGTGCGTGCTCAAGCAGGCTGCCTTTGGCCAAGAGCTCGCGGCGGCGCAGGCGCTGGCAGATAGCAAGATGGGGAGTTTTTTGCTCCTGCGCGTGGTACCGGGTATGGAGCCTGTCGGCGAGCTGGTGGGCGCAATTGGGTCGGCAATCCGCGAGAGCGACGCGGCGGGCTTGGTCGACGGCGACGTGCTCTACCTGCTTATGCGCCAGGCAAAGGCGTGCGATCTGCCCATTATCCGCGAGCGCCTGAGCGCAAAGCATATTGCGGTGGAGCCCGTCGACGGCGAGGACATCGTGGCGCTGTTGCAGCACGTCTCTTACACCGGTGACGGTGAGGGGGGTGCCGCTTGATCTCGCTTGTCGTTGCTGCCGTCTTGCTGCTGATTCATGTGCTGGTTTGCCTGATGCTGTGGACGCTTATGAAGCTGGGCCTGCTGCCAGTGCGCGGGCACATGCTGGCTGTGATGGTGCTGGTGCCGCTGTGGGGCCCGTTGCTGGTGGTTTTGCTATCGGTCCGCAGCGCGGTGTTTGGCGAGGGGCTGAAAGAGTCTGCGCTGGAGTCGCTGCGCTTCAACGATGACCTGCATCGCAGTATGTCGGTACCGAGTGGTGAGGACGATTCAGGCGTAGTGCCGCTCGAGGAGGCGCTCATCGTCAACGACCCGGCATACCGGCGCCGCCTAATGCTCTCCATGCTCACCGAGGAGCCCGACGCGTACCTGGCGCAGCTGCAGGCGGCTAAGCTTAACGACGACGTTGAGGTGGCGCATTATGCCGCGACGGCGGTGGCGCAGATCTCCAAGGAGTCCGACCTTAAACTGCAGCAGCTGGAGCGTGCCTTTAAGACGGACCCGAGCGCGCAAAACCTCAACGAATACTGTGATTTTCTTGGTGAATACTTGGGCTCGGGCTTGGCCGAGGGGCGCGTGGCTCAGATTCAGCGCCAACAGTACGCGCGCCTGCTTGCGCGTCGCTGCGAGCGCGAGGACACCTTTGAGCTGCGCATTCGATATGCGACGGCGCTGGCCGATGTCGGACAGATCGACGAGGCGCAGGCCGTGATCGACCAGCTGGTGCTCGACGTGCCCGAGGAGCAGGAGGTTTGGATGCTTTGCCTGCGCCTGGCCGTGATGCGCCGCGACGGTGTCGAGGTTCACCGTGTGATCGATGCGATTGACAAGCAACATGTGTATTTGAGCGCCGACAACCGCGAAAAGATGGCGTTTTGGCGCGACGGGGAGGAGGCCAGATGAGCGTGGCGCAACATATCCGCGACCGTGCAGGCCGCTTTCGTTGGATGGGACTCCTCGTGGTGTGGGCGGTCTTTATTGTCATGGCCGCCGTGCTGCTGGTGGAGCGTGCCGGCGTGCAGTATAGTGCGGGCCAGCATAAGCTGGGGATGCTTGCCGCCAACGATGCGGTGCCGGCCTCCTCGGCAATCTTTGGCCAAAAGCCCACGTGCCTGGTCATTACCGATTCCGATCAAGCTGGCGTCGAGGACGTTAAAGACCAGTTCGACCAGATTTTGCTGGACATGAAGATCGCCCATCGCGATGTTGATATTGCCACCGACGGTGCGGACGCGATCCCATCGCTCACGTCGTTTGATCGCGTGATTGTGCTTATGCCCTCGCTTGACGGACTGGGTACGCATCTGACCGATCTGATGAGTTGGGTGAGTGCGGGCGGCTCACTTATGCTGGGCATGACGCCAGATAACTCGAACTACCTGCAGGCTATTGCTTCCAAGCTTGGGATCGAATCGGCCGGATATGACTATGCGAAAGCCGAAAGTATCGTTCCGAGTGAGGACTTTATGCTGGGCGGGGGAGAGCGCTACGAGCTCTCGGACCCCTTTGATTCGTCGATTTCGGTTTCATTGCGCGAAACGGCGCACGTCTGGGCAAAGACCGGTGACGCGGGCACGCCGCTCATTTGGTCTAACGATTGCGGCAGTGGTCACACCGTGGTGTGCAACATTGGCATTTACGACAAGGTCATGCGTGGGTTCTATGCTTCGGCCATAAGCTTGCTGGGTGATGCCACGGCCTATCCGGTCATCAACAGCGCCGTGTTCTATTTGGACGATTTTCCTAGTCCCGTGACCTCGGGCGATGGTACTTATATCAAGCGTGACTACGGCCTTTCCATCGCCGACTTTTATGCCAAAGTCTGGTGGCCTGATCTACAAAAGCTCGCGCAAAAATACGGCATTCGCTATACCGGCGTGATGATCGAAAACTATGAGGAGGCGGTCAACCAGACCGAGCCTGCTCGTCAGGCCGATACCACGCAGTTCCGCTACTTTGGCGGCATGCTGCTGCAGATGGGCGGAGAGCTGGGCTTTCACGGCTACAACCATCAGCCGCTCGCGCTCTGGGACACCGACTACGGCACGCTGTACGTCTACAAGACCTGGAAGAGCAAAGAGACGCTTGTCGCATCGCTCAACGAGCTTATCGCCTTTCAGGACGAGGTGCTGCCCAACGCGCACGGTTCGGTCTACGTGCCGCCGTCGAATATCCTTTCGGCCCGCGCGCGAAAGATTATCGGCACCGATGTTCCGCGCATTAAGACCATCGCCAGTACGTATTTTGAGGACGGCACCGATCTGCCCTACGTGCAGGAGTTTGGCGTGGCGAGTGATGGCATCGTGGAGCAGCCGCGCATTGTCTCGGGCGGCATGGTCGGCGATTCCTATATGCGCCTGGCTGCCGTGTCCGAACTCAACATGCACTACGTAAGCACGCACTTTATGCACCCGGACGACCTGCTCGATCCCGATCGCGGCGCTACGGAGGGCTGGGAGGTCTACAAGGGCGGCCTGACCGACTACCTGGACTGGCTTACCAAGTTTGCGCCCGACCTGCGTCGCCAGACCGGCTCGGAATGCTCGGGCGCCATCCAGCGCTTTTCGTCGGTGACGGTGGGCATGGATACCAGCGCGGATGCCTGGACGCTCAGTCTGGGCAATTTCCACGACGAGGCGTGGCTCATGTTCCGCGCCAATAATGGCGAGCCAGGTGCGGTGACGGGTGGCGAACTGACGCACCTTACGGGCAATCTGTATCTGCTCAAGGCAAATGATAAGACCCTGACGATCGAGCGCAAGGAGGGTGGCGACAGATGAGAATCTGCTTGGTACTCGAGGGTTGCTACCCCTATGTGCACGGCGGCGTATCTACCTGGATGCATGGCTATATCCAGGCCATGCCCGAGCACGAGTTCGTGCTGTGGGTGATTGGCGCGCATGCTGCCGACCGCGGCAAATTTGTCTACGAGCTGCCCAGCAACGTGGTCGAGGTGCACGAGGTGTTCCTGGACGATGCCCTGCGGCTTTCGGGCGAGCAGCACGAAGCCAGTTTTAACGACCGTGAGCGCGAGGCGCTACGCCGCCTGGTGTCGCTCTCCAATCCGGATTGGGACGTGCTGTTCGACATTTTCCAGCGCCGTCGCGTGCATCCGCTCTCGTTTTTGCAGAGCCGCACGTTTATGGATATCTTTCGCGACGTGTGCCTGGCCGAGTATCCCTACACGCCCTTTGCCGATGCATTCCACACCATGCGCTCCATGTTGCTACCCGTGCTCTACCTGTTGGGCAGCGAGGTGCCGGTGGCCGATGTGTACCATGCCATCTCGACCGGCTACGGTGGCCTGCTCGCCTGCCTGGGCTCAAGCGTTCACTATGCGCCGGTGCTGCTGACCGAGCATGGCATCTATACCCGCGAGCGCGAGGAAGAGATCATTCGCGCCGATTGGGTGGTGCCGTCGTTTAAGGATCGCTGGATTCGCTTTTTCTACCTGCTTTCGGAGGAGATTTACCGCCGCGCCTTCCGCGTGACGAGTTTGTTCCATAACGCCCGCAAGACGCAGATCGATATGGGCTGCGATGCGGACAAATGCCTGGTCATCCCCAACGGCATCCAGTTCGATCGCTTTAAGGATATTCCGTTAAAGATCGATGACGGCTGGGTGGACATTGGCGCGGTGGTGCGCCTGGCGCCCATCAAGGATGTCAAGACCATGATTTATGCCTTCTTTGAGCTGCACGAGCGCCTGCCCAAGGTGCGCCTGCACATCATGGGTGGCGTGGACGACGAGGAGTACGGCGCCGAGTGCCACGCGCTGGTCGAAACCCTGGGCGTGCGCGACCTGATCTTTACCGGCCGCGTCAACGTGGTCGAGTACATGGAAAAGCTCGACTTTACCATTTTGACGAGCATCTCCGAGGGCCAGCCGCTCAGCGTGCTGGAGTCGCTTGCAGCGCGCCGTCCCTGCGTGACGACTGAGGTGGGCTGCTGTCGCGAGCTTCTCGAAGGCGCCCCGGGCGACGACTTTGGCGTGGCGGGTTTTGTGACGCCGCCAATGTATCGCAAGGGCTTGGCCGATGCCATGGAACGCATGTGCACAAGCCGCGCTCGTCGCATTGAGATGGGGGAGCGCGGCCAGCGTCGCGTTGCCACGTACTTCTTGCACGAGCAGATGCTCGCCAACTATCGCGCGCTGTACGACGAGACGGCGCAAGCGTTTAACCTGCCCAGAGAGGGGGAGTAGCCGGTGGCCGGAATCGGTTTTGAGCTCAAGCGCCTGTTTAGGCGTAAGGGTCTGTTTGCCACGATGCGCGCTTACGGCTACGCCGGCATTGTGTGCACGGGCCCCATGCTGTTGGGCGTGCTGCTCCAGGTGGGTATCTTGGTGCTGTGCGGTCTGTGGGGCGTGGGCCGAGCCAACCAGGACTTGCTGGTGTGCATGGTGACCTATACGCTGCTGGCGTCGCTCACGCTCACGAGTTTTTTCTCTATGCCGGTCACGCGCTTTTTGGCCGACATGCTCTTTGCCGAGCGCGAGGATGAGATCCTGCCTTCGTTTTGGGGGTTTAATGCCATCATGCTCGTTGCGGGCACCGTGCTCTACGGCGTCTTTTTGCTGTTCTCGGGCGCCACGCTGCTGCAGGGACTGCTGTGCCTGTGGCTGTTTAACATTATGATCGTCAACTGGAGCGGCATGAGTTACCTCACGGCCATCAAGGATTACCGCGGTATCCTATGCAGCTTTGCGGTTGCCATTGGCGTGGCGTGCCTGTGCGCCCTGGCCGCGCTGGCGCTGGGACTGCCGCCGGTCGAGGGCCTGTTGGCGTCAATTGCTCTGGGCTACGGCGTCATGCTCGCCTGGGACGTGGTGCTGCTGTACCGATATTTTCCGCAGAGCGAACGCAGCCCCTGGCTCTTTTTGCAGTGGCTCGATCAGTTTATTCCGCTGGCGCTCACGGGCTTGTTTACCAACCTGGGTCTCTTTGCGCACTTGGTGATAATTTGGGCCGGTCCCATTGGCGTGCAGGTCAAGGGCTTGTTTTATGGTGCGCCCTACCACGATGTGCCGGCGCTCATCGCGTTTTTGACGATCCTGGTCACGTCCGTCAACTTTGTGGTCTCGGTCGAGGTCAATTTCTATCCGCGCTACCGCGACTACTACAGCCTGTTCAACGACGGCGGCGTGGTGGGCGACATTGAGGTGGCCGAGGAGGAAATGCTTGCCACGCTCAACCGAGAACTGCGGTTTTGTGCGCTCAAGCAGCTGTTTGTGACGGCGGCGGTCATCTCGCTCGAGACCACGGTGCTGTCGGCCCTACCGTTGGGCTTTAATAACCTGATGCACGGGTATTTTCGCACGTTGTGCGTGGGCTATGGCCTGTATGCCGTGGGCAATACGGTGTTGCTCATCTTGTTGTACTTTACCGACTACAAGGGGGCCGTGCTGGCCTCGGGGCTGTTTGCCGATGTGGCCGGGCTGGCGACTGCCGTTTCTCTGCTCTTGCCGCAGCAGTTTTACGGCTTTGGCTTTTTGTTGGGTGCAGCGGTGTTTTTTATCGTGGCGCTGCTGCGGCTCGATACCTATACCGCCAACTTGCCGTATCGTATCCTGAGCCAGCAGCCCATTGTGGCTACTGACAAGACGGGCTGGTTTACCGAACTTGGCCGGGTGCTCGACCGTGTTGAGCAACGCTACGAGGACAAGCGCGTGGGCGGTGATCCGCGCAGTGCGTTTGAACGTATGGTGGTTCGCCTGTTCCAAAAACATTGGGGAGGTTCTGATGATCGATAAGTTGATGTCTCGCCGCTGCCTGATCGAGGCGGCTGCCGGCGCGCTGTTGCTTTCGGGCTGCTCGTCTCAGGACGAATCCTCGACTAAAAAGGTCAAAAAGCAGGGCAAGATTAAAAAGGCCGAGGCCTCCGACCAGTCCAAGCACCTGCGCGATAAGGACGAGCTGTACGAGGTCTACGACGACTCGGGCATTGTGACCATGTACCTGACGGTCTCGCGCGGTAACAGCTCCGAGAACACCGATCATAGCTGGGCCGAGATCAATACGTACTCGGTGTATGACTACGCCGACATGGGCGTGACGCGCTATCAGGTAATGGGGCTTTTGCAGGCGGGCGACGAAGACGGCCCGGTGGCCGGTGAGGTTGGCTATGGCGAGGAAGCGCCCAATGCTACCGTGCAGGTGCGTGGCCAGACGTCGAGCATGAACTCGCAAAAGAATTACAAGGTTGAGCTCAAAAAGGGCAAGGGTAGCTGGCGCCAACAGCGCGCGATTGCGCTCAACAAGCACATGGGCGAGGGTATGCGTTTTCGCAACAAGATGGCCTACGACCTTATCCGCGGGATTCCCCAGATGATGGGCCTGCGCACGCAGTTTGTGCATCTGTGGGTGTGCGACCAGACCGAAAAGTCCAACGACACCTTTGAGGACTACGGCCTGTTTACGCAGGTTGAACAGCTCAACAAGACGGCGCTTAAGGCACATGGCCTGGATAAGAGCGGGCATCTGTACAAGGTGAACAGCTTTGATTTCCATCGCTACGAGGATACCATTAAGCTTGCTGACGACCCCGACTACAACCAGGCAAGCTTTGAGGGCATGCTCGAGATTAAGGGCGATTCGGACCACACCAAGCTCATCGAGATGCTCGATGCGCTCAACGACGAATCGCAAAAGATCGATGACGTGCTCGACACCTACTTTGATACCGAGAATCTGGTCTATTGGTTGGCGTTTCAGATCCTGACGGGCAACTGCGATACGCAGAACCGCAACTGCTATCTGTACAGCCCGCTTAACTCCAAGGTCTGGTACATCCTGGATTGGGATAACGACGGCATGCTGCGTAAGCTTGAGCTGAGCCTGACGGGGTTCTCGGATTATGCGAGCTGGGAGCGCGGCGTAAGCAACTACTGGGGCAACGTGCTATTCAATCGTGCGCTGCGCAGCAAGGCGTTCCGCGGTGAGCTCGATCGCGCCGTCAAGGACCTGCGCTCGTATATGACCGAGGCACGCCTGACCAAGATGATCAAGCACTACCGCGAGGTGACTGAATCCCTGGTCTTTGCTTCGCCCGATATCGACAATCTGCCTGTCACCAAGGACGAATACGAGCAGATTGCCACGGCGATTCCCTCCGAGATCGAGGAGAACTACAAGAGCTTTCGCGAGAGCTATAAAAAGCCCATGCCGTTCTACATTGGCGTGCCGCAGATCGATAACGGTAAGCTGCGCATTAACTGGGATGCGTCCTACGACTTTAAGGCGCGTGACATTCGCTATACCGTGGAGCTGGCGCACGACTATGTCATAAGCGACGTGCTTTTTAGGGCCGAGGACGTGCTGCTGCCCGAGGTGACCTGCGATGCACCCGATACCGGCCAGTATTTTGTACGCGTGCGCGCCACCAACTCAGACGGCTATACGCAGGATGCGTTTGACTACTATGTGACCGACGATGGCAAGCAGTACGGCATGAAGTGCTTTTACGTGCAGGACGGCGGTAAGGTCGTGGAGGATACGTATGAGGAGGGCTAGCGCACTGCTTGAGCGCTTGGCGGCTCCGCCTGTGCGCGCCACGCAGGAACGTTACCGCCACGAGCTCAAATATCTCATTAACGAGGGCGAGCACGCCGCGCTTGCCTGCCGCATGGCGCCGGTTTTTAAACTAGACAAGCATGCGCAGGCGGGCGGTTACACCATTCGCAGCCTGTACTTTGACGACTACTGCAACTCGGCCTACGAGGAAAAAGACGCCGGTATTCTCATGCGCAAAAAGTATCGCGTGCGCATCTATAACGGCAGCGACAAGGTGATTAAGCTGGAGCGCAAAAAGAAGTACGGCAGCTGGATCTACAAGGAGGACGCGCCGCTCACGTGTGATGAGTTTGAGCAGATTCTGGCTGGCGACTACGACTTTTTGCTGAGGAGCCCCTATCCGCTCTGTCGCGAGTTCTACATCGAGTGCATCTGTAATATGATGCGCCCGCGGACCATCGTGGACTACGAGCGCGAGCCGTGGGTGATGGACGAGGGCACCGTGCGCATTACCTTTGATAGCAACGTGCGTGCGGCGGTGGGGAGCTTTGACATCTTTGACGCGACGTTGCCCGCGCTGCCCGTGCTGGAGCCCGGCAAGCTGGTGATGGAGGTCAAGTTTACCGAGTTTTGTCCGCAGCTGGCGCGCGATATGGTGCCGCCGGGTGCGGCCGAACTCACGGCGGTCTCAAAGTACTGCCTGTGTTATGACAAGACCGCCTACCTGCGCGGTTTTAACTACTGGGAATCGGATTTTGGGAACCGAGGGGATATTTAAACCATGAGCACCAGGGACTTTTTTAAGAACTCCGTCTTGGAGGCGTTCGGTCAGGTCGACCCTGCCAAGATTGGCCTGTCGCTGCTCGTGGCGCTCGCCATGGGCATCCTGATCTATTACGTGTACAAGCGCTTTTTTACCGGCGTGGTCTATTCGCGCAGTTTTGCCGTGACGCTCGTGGGCATGTGTGTGCTCACCTGCATGGTCACGCTCGCGATCTCGACGAATGTGGTCATCTCGCTCGGTATGGTCGGTGCTCTGTCTATTGTCCGCTACCGCACGGCGGTCAAGGACCCGCTCGACCTGTTGTATCTGTTTTGGTCCATTACCACAGGCATTACGGCGGGAGCCGGTATGTATGCGCTCGTGGGGCTCACGGCGGTGGTGATCGTGGTGATGATTGCCGGCTTTGCGAGCCACCAGGACAAGGCGCGCGTGTACATGATGGTCATCCACTACACGGGTCAGACCACCGGCGACGATATCGTGCGTGCATTTGGGCGCACCAAGTTTTCCGTCAAGTCCAAGACGATGCGCGGCGACAAGGTCGAGATGGCCGTCGAGGTGTTCTCAGATGGCGTGGACATGCCCTATGCCGACGCCATTCGCACGCTCGATGGCGTGGAAGATCTAACGTTGATCCAATACAACGGCGAATATCACGGCTAATTTTGTTCCGGCGTTCTAACGAACGCCGGACCGCTCGACGCTGCTTGCGCTGACGTTTTCTCGACCTGGGTGGGCTGGTCTTGGTTTGGTTTTATGTAAAGGATGGTGCCGCGTGGACGTGCAACAGCTAGAAGAGTCCTGGGCTGCAAGGGCCGGCGCGCGTGAGGCGCGTCTTGTTGCGGCCTCGCACGTGCCGGCGGCGCTGTCGCTGCTGGGGATTGTGCGTCCCAGCGATCGCCTGGTCGTGTTTGCCGATGACTTTGCCGATGTGTTTGCGCGCGGCTTTGATGCCTGCGACGTTGTGCTCGTGGGGGAGCCGTCGGTTGCGGCGTTTACCGCCGCGTCCGAGGGCTTTGATGCTTCGTTTGATGCTGGCGGGTCGCATCTGTGGTGGTTCGTCAATTCCATCGGCGGGTTTGGCCTACGTGTGCCCGATCTGCGTGCGCTGGGTCGGGCGGCGCGTGAGGCCCGTGCGTTGCTCGTGGTGGATAACACCGTGGCAAGCGTCTTTGGGTGCGATCCGCTGCGTTTGGGTGCCGTCCTGTCGCTCGAGGCACTCGACCGTGTGTGTACCGGCGTTGCGCCGCGCAAGCTCGTCGCCGCTTCGGTGGCGCGCTCGCAGCTTAAGCGCCATCGCGTGGATGCCGCCGCCGAGTGTGCGCATGCGCTTCTTGCGGATTGCGGTGCGTCTGCACTCGACCTTTCTGCTAATGAGGCTTGCATGCTGGAGCGGGGGCTGTCTTCGCTCGACGCTCGCATGCAGGCCCACTTCGATCGCGCCCGTGCGCTGGCCGAGTATCTGGCCGCCAACGAGATGGTACGCAACGTGCGCTATCCCGGGCTGACCTCGCATCCCGACCATGCGGTTGCAACGGGAATCCTCGAGCACGGCTTTGGCCCGGCAGTTGAGTTTGACCTTATCGAGCGAAGTGCTGGTGAGCTGTTCGACACATTGCCGGGGGAGTTCCGCACGTCGCCCGCCGGCGGCTCAGCAACGCGCCTTTCGGCCCCGCGCGGTAAGCGGGGGAGCGCCATCCGCCTCTTCGCCGGCACCGACGACCCTCTGCAGGTGGCTGCCACTCTCGATAACGCCCTTCGCAAGTAGCTAATCGGGGTCTGTGTCACGAAAACGGCCTATTTACTACGTTTAAGCAATAGGGGTCGACCACACCCGCCTATTTTGAAAATTACCAAGCTGTTTACCAGCGGTTTTATTTTCATAATGTCCGGTATGGTCGTGGGTGTTCAACTAAACGTAGTAGATGGGCCCGTTTTGTGGCGCGAGCCTCAACCCGAGGGCGCTGTGGGCTAAAAACCGCCTAAAAGGACTACTTTGCGTTGATGCTGGCGATGAGGGCGTCGGCTTTGGTAGCGATGACGTTGTTGATGTCGGTCTGCAGCTCCTCGTAGACCGCTATGGCCCGCTCGCCGGCGGGGGTGAGGGTGGATCCGCGGGCGCCGTCGCGCTCGATGAGCTTGCAGCCCAGCTGGCCTTCGGCCTCGTTCACAATGCGCCAGGCCTTGGAATACGCCATACCCATGCTCTTGGCGGCACGGTTGAGCGAGTGCTCGCGGGCAATACCCTGCAGCAGCAAGACGCAGCCGTGGCCGAACACGCCCGGCAGATCCTTGTCGCACGCTTGAATGACCAACTTTGCCGTTGTCTTGTACTCCATGTGCTCCACGTCTCCCCGCTAAAGTGTTTGCTGGGCAAACGCAAAGCCTGCGTCAAACCCTCGTGTGCTCTTCTTAAATCATGCATTGTAGCAGTCAAAGTGCGTTAAGATACTTCCCCAGTATTGGGCGCCCAAGGTTGGGCTGGGTCCTACGAGGCCTGCAGCCGACCGGTCGCATGGAAAAAGGAGAAACATGGCTACGTTCTTTCCCGGTGAGTCCCACACGTTTTCGGAGTATCTGCTGGTCCCTGGTTACTCGTCCTCGCAGTGCATCCCCAACAACGTCTCTCTTAAGACGCCGCTAACCCGCTTCAAGCGCGGTGAGAAGCCGGCAATCACCCTGAACATCCCCATGGTTTCCGCCATCATGCAGTCCGTCTCGGGCGTCGACATGGGTGTCGCGCTCGCTACCGAGGGTGGCCTGTCCTTCATTTACGGTTCCCAGACCCCCGAGTCCGAGGCCGCTATGGTCAAGGCCGTCAAGGATCACAAGGCCGGCTTTGTTCAGTCCGATTCCACGCTGACCCCCGACATGACCATGGAGCAGGTCATCGAGCTCAAGGAGAAGACCGGTCACTCCACCATGCCGGTCACCGACGACGGCACTCCCAAGGGCAAGCTCCTGGGTATCGTCACCAGCCGTGACTATCGCCCCAGCCGCGATGACCACCAGAAGAAGGTCTCCGAGTTCATGACCCCGCGTGAGCAGCTCATCGTGGGCGACAAGAACATCAGCCTTAAGGTTGCCAACGACGTCATCTGGGACAACAAGCTCAACGCTCTGCCTATCGTCGACGACAACGATCACCTTATGGGCATCGTCTTCCGCAAGGACTACGACAGCCACAAGACCAACCCCAACGAGCTGCTCGATAACGACAAGCGCTACATGGTCGGCGCCGGTATCAACACCCGCGACTATGCCGAGCGCGTGCCGCTGCTCATCGAGGCCGGTGCCGATGTCCTGTGCATCGACTCCTCCGAGGGCTTCAGCGAGTGGCAGAAGCGCACCATCGAGTGGATCCGCGCCAACTACGGCGAGGACGTCAAGGTCGGTGCCGGTAACGTTGTCGACGCCGAGGGCTTCCGGTTCCTGGCCGACTGCGGTGCCGACTTCATCAAGGTCGGTATCGGCGGCGGTTCCATCTGCATTACCCGCGAGACCAAGGGCATCGGCCGTGGCCAGGCCACCGCGTTGATCGACGTCTGCCGCGCCCGCGACGAGTACTACGAGGAGACCGGTGTTTACGTGCCCGTGTGCTCCGACGGCGGTATCGTCTACGACTACCACATGACGCTCGCCCTTGCCATGGGTGCCGACTTTATGATGCTGGGCCGTTACTTCGCCCGCTTTGACGAGAGCCCGACCGAGCGCGTCAACGTCAACGGTCAGTACATGAAGGAGTACTGGGGCGAGGGTTCTGCGCGTGCCCGCAACTGGCAGCGCTACGACCTGGGCGGCGCCGCGAAGCTCAGCTTCGTCGAGGGCGTCGACTCCTACGTTCCCTACGCCGGCTCCCTCAAGGACGGTGTGGGCGGCACACTCTACAAGGTCAAGTCCACGATGTGCAACTGCGGCGCCCTCTCGATCCCCGAGCTCCAGGAAAAGGCACGCCTGACCCTGGTCAGCTCCACCTCCATCGTCGAAGGCGGCGCCCACGACGTTGTCGTGAAAGACTCTCAGCAGTCTGTGTCCTACCGCTAAGATAAGAGCTGCACATAAAGGTTGAGTATCAACTACGTTATTTAGATAAAGCGAGATGCCTGCAAGTCGCAGGCATCTCGCTTGTCGTATTTGCTATCATCATGCGAGTTAACGATGTGGCGGGGCGTTCTTACCTTTGCTCGCTGCAAGTTCCGCACGAGCCGAAGAGCACTTAATGTGCTCTTCGTGCGAGCAGGACTGTCCGCAGCAGCGAGTAAAGGTAAGAACGCCCCGCCCCAACCCAGCTAACAAAGGAGCTGATATGTGCGATTGCACAGATCATAAGGATGAGATCCCTGCCTACGACGCGCAGGCCATTGAGTCCCGGTGGATGAAGGCCTGGGAGGACTCCAACCTCTTTGCCGTCGACACCGACGACAGCAAGCCCAAAAAGTACGTGCTCGAGATGTTCCCGTATCCGTCGGGCGACCTGCACATGGGCCACGCGCGCAACTACACTATCGGCGATGCCATGGCCCGTCAGGCCCGCATGCGCGGCTTTGACGTGCTGCACCCCATCGGCTTTGACGCCTTTGGCCTGCCCGCCGAGAACGCCGCCATCAAGCACAACACGCAGGCTGCCGCCTGGACGTATAAGAACATGGACCAGGCGCTCGCCACGATGAAGCGCATGGGATTCTCCTACGATCTGGATCGCATGGTCAAGACCTGCAGCCCCGACTACTACCGCTGGGGTCAGTGGATCTTTGAGAAGCTGTGGGAAAAGGGCCTGGTCTACCGCAAGAAGAACCCGGTCAACTGGTGCCCCACCTGCAAGACTGTTCTGGCCAACGAGCAGGTCACCGAGGGCAAGTGCTGGCGCTGCGGCACCGAGCCCGAGAAGCGCGACCTTGAGCAATGGTACTTTAAGATCACCGAGTACTCCCAGGAGCTGCTCGACGATCTGGAGAAGCTCCCCGGCTGGCCCGAGCGCGTCAAGCAGATGCAGGCCAACTGGATCGGTCGCTCCGAGGGCGCCGAGGTCGACTTTACCCTGTGCGACCAGCATGGCGAGCCCATCGAGGGCGATGAGGGCAAGATCACCGTCTTCACCACGCGTGCCGATACCCTTTTTGGCGTCTCCTTCTTTGTTCTGGCTCCCGAGTACGCCGGCCTGCACGAGCTCGTCGAGGGCACGGAGTACGAGGAGGCCGTCACCAAGATCGTCGAGGACTCCAAGCATATCTCTGCCGTCGAGCGTGCCCAAGGCACCCTCGAGAAGCACGGTGCCTTCACGGGCCGCTATGTGGTAAACCCCGTCAACGGCGAGAAGGTCCCCGTGTGGGTTGCCGATTATGTCGTTGCCGACTACGGTACCGGTGCCGTCATGGCCGTTCCCTGTGGCGACCAGCGCGACTTTGAGTTTGCCCGTAAGTACGACCTGCCGATCGTGCCGATCATCCTGGACGATGACGATCGCGCTGCCGTCGAGGCCAGCGGCGAGACCATCGATACCTTCCATGCCGAGACCGTCGACTGGGATTGCGCCCACGCTGCCGAGGGCACGCTTGTCCAGTCCGGCAAGTACACCGGCATGCGCGGCGGTAAGCACTCCGAGGGCGAGGCTGCCATCGTGGCCGACCTCGAGGCCATGGGCTGCGGCCGTCGCAAGGTCGAGTTCCGCCTGCGCGACTGGCTCATCAGCCGTCAACGCTATTGGGGCAACCCCATCCCGGCCATCCACTGCGAGCACTGCGGCATCGTGCCCGTGCCTGAGGATCAGCTGCCGGTGACGCTGCCCGAGAACCTGGACCTGGGCGCCGGCGAGACCCTCGCCGAGTGTAAGGACTTCTACGAGACCACCTGCCCGGTCTGCGGCCGCCCGGCTAAGCGCGAGACCGATACCATGGACACGTTCACCTGCTCCAGCTGGTATTACCTGCGCTATACCGACCCGCACAACACCGAGCTGCCCTTCTCCCGCGAGGCAGCCGACCGTTGGATGCCCGTCGATAACTACATCGGTGGCATCGAGCACGCCATTCTGCACCTGCTCTACAGCCGCTTCTTTACCAAGGCGCTGCGCGACCTGGGTCTGCTGAGTGTTGACGAGCCCTTCATCAACCTGCTGTGCCAGGGCATGGTCAAGGACGAGAACGGCGACACCATGTCCAAGTCCAAAGGCAACGTCGTGCCCCCGAGCTCGGTTATCGAGCCCTACGGCGCCGACACCATGCGTCTGGCGATCCTGTTTATCGCCCCGCCCGAGAAGGACTTCGACTGGGATCCCAAGGCCGTCGAGGGCGCCAACCGCTTTATCAAGCGCGCCTGGCGTATCGTGTGGCAGCTCGTCCAGTCGGGTGACGCCAACGTGGCCTTCGACAAGTCCGTGCTCGGCGAGACCGCGATGAAGCTCTACCGTGAGCGTCACCGCACCATCGCCAAGTGCACCGAGGACTTCGATCGCGGCCAGTTCAACACCGCGATCTCGGCCGTCATGGAGCTCGTCAACGCGGCGAGCGCCTACCTCAACGCCACCGAGGGTGCTGACCGCGACAAGGCCCTGTGCTACGGCGTGGCCAAGGACATCGTGAGCGTCCTGGCGCCCATCTGCCCGTTCTGGGCCGACGAGCTGTGGCACGAGGCGCTCGGCTGCGAGGGCAACGCTTACACCGCCGCCTGGCCCGAGTTCGACCTGGCCGAGTCCATCGAGGACACGGTGCAGATCGTCGTCCAGGTACTCGGCAAGGTCCGTGGCCGCATCGACGTGGCCCGCGATGCCTCCAACGAGGAAATGCAGGCTGCCGCCGAGACCGCCGTCACCAAGTGGCTCGACGGCAAGACGGTCGTCAAGGCCATCTGCGTGCCCGGCAAGCTGGTCAACCTGGTGGTCAAGTAAGCATTGCGCGCTTAACTGACGCATAAAAGACGAGGGGCGATCCGATTGGGTCGTCCCTCGTTTTTCATGTACCTGCCCTGATGTCTGCGGTCAATTGTTCTATTCTTGTGGAGAAGCTGTGCGCACGCTGACCTGCAGATTCGTACTGTGCTTGCACGTTTCCGCAGCTATTGGTATAGTTTGCTTGCAAATGAAGTTGTAATTGAAAGAAGTGGGGTTTCGGCCCCGCTTCTTTTTTGTATGGATGGAGGTGCCGCAATGGTCAAGACCAAGACCGAGCAGGCGATCATCGACGCGCTCGAGGCCGTCGCTCCCCAGCACGATATCGACATCGTCGACGTCGAACTCGTGGGTGCCACCAAGGCCCCCTGCGTGCGCGTGCGTATCGAGGGTGCCGAGGGTCAGAGTCTTTCGCTCAACGACGTCACGGCCAACACCAAGTGGGTCGGCGATGTGATTGAGGAGCTCGACCCCATCTCTTCGAGCTATACGCTCGAGGTGTCGAGCCCGGGTATGGCGCGCCCGCTGCGCCGCCCGTGCGACTTTGCCCGCTTTGTGGGCGAGAACTGTGAGCTCACCTCCACCGCCACCGAGGGCCGTCGCAAGTACGCCGGCAAGATTGCCGCCGCCACCGAGACGAACGTGACCCTCGAGCTCGAGGGCGGCGAGTCCGTCACCCTCGATTTCTCTGATGTTAAAAAGTGCAAGTTGAAGCCCACCTACGACTTCAAGCCCGTGAAGGAAGGAAAGTAAGATGGCAGCATCCGACATGATGTCCGCCCTGATGGAGCTTTGCCAGGAGAAGCACATCGACCAGCTCTACCTGATTGACCGCCTGGAGCAGTCGCTTGCCAAGAGCTATGCCGAGATCCTGCATCTTGAGTGGGGCGCCAAGGTGACCATCGACCGCACCACCGGCAAGATCTACGTCTACCGTCTGGAGCCGATTGACGATTCCATGGACGAGGAGGGCAACTTCACCGAGTTCGAGGAGATTGACGTCACCCCCAAGAACACGAGCCGCATCGCCGCCCAGCACGCCAAGGCCGAGATCAACGCCATCGTGCGCAACTCCGCCCGCGAGCAGATCTACGAGGAGTTCTCCGGCCGCATCGGTGACCTCATCAGCGGTACCGTGCTGCAGTCCACGCCCGACTTTACGATCGTCAAGATCCGCGAGGGCGTCGAGGCCGAGCTGCCACACTTCGATCAGCGTCGTTACGAGAACGAGCGCAACGAGCGTCCGATGGGCGAGCGCTACCTGCATAACCAGCACATCAAGGCCGTGATCATCGACGTTCGCGACCCTAACTCCAACCTGCAGCCGGTTCGCGGCGAGCACAGCCGTCCGCCGATTGTCATCTCCCGTACCCACCCCGAGCTCATGCGTCGTCTGTTTGAGCAGGAGGTGCCCGAGATCTATGAGGGCACCGTCCAGATCAAGTCGATCGCCCGCGAGCCCGGCCAGCGCTCCAAGGTCGCCGTCCACTCGCTCGACGACCGTCTGGATCCCGTGGGCGCCTGCGTCGGCCCCAAGGGCAGCCGTGTTCGCGCTGTCGTGGGCGAGCTCCGTGGCGAGCGCGTCGACGTCATCCTGTGGGATGCCGATCCTGCCGTCTACGTCGCCAACGCCCTGTCGCCCGCTAAGGTCACCCGCGTCCTCATCGACGAGGAGAAGGCCTACGCCGGCGTCATCGTGCCCGACGACCAGTTGTCCCTCGCCATCGGCAAGGAGGGCCAGAACGCCCGCCTCGCCGCGCGCCTGACCGGCTGGCACATCGACATCAAGTCCGAGACCCTTGCCGCCGACATCCTCAAGAACGTTCCCGTTCACGAGGAGCCCGCCGCCGACCTGATCGGTGACGAGGAGGACGAGGACGTCCGCCGCTGCGAGTACGTGTCCGAGGACGGCATCCAGTGCCGCAACCAGGCTCGTCCCGGCTCCCGTTTCTGCGGTGTCCATGACACCGACGCCTTCGATGATGCGGAGGACCTGATCTAGCGCGCGGTCGCGCCGGGCGGGTCCCGGCGCGTCTCCCACGCTCGTTCAGTCTCTAGGCACCCAAGGTGCCAGAAAGGGTAGGTGAAGTCATATGGCAAAAGTCCGTGTGTCCACCCTGGCCAAAGAGTTCGGCATGACCTCCAAGGAACTGATGGGTCATCTCGCCGATATGAAGATTCCCGCTAAGTCCGCTTCCTCCACCTTGGAGGACGCCTATGTCGCCATGGTCCGCAAGCAGCTCGCCTCGGTGATCGAGGCCCGCGCCCAGGAAGTCGAGGCCGCCAAGCAGGCCGAGGAGCAGGCAGCTGCCGCCGAGGAGGCCGCACGCGCTGCCGAGGCCGAGCGCGAGCGCATCGCCGCCGAGAAGGCCCGCGAGGAGGAGCGCCGCCAGTTTGCCGCAGCCCAGGCTGCCGAGGAGGCTGCCCGCGCCGAGGCCGAGGCCAAGAAGAAAGCCGAGCAGGAGCGCCTTGCCCGCGAGAAGGAGGAGGCTGCCCGCGAGGCCCAGCGCCGCGCCGTTCCCGCTTCCGACTCCGGTTCCCGCTTCCGTTCGCTGCTCGACCAGATCGCCGCACAGGAGACCGTGCTCAAGGAGAAGAAGGACGCCGAGGACAAGGCCAAGGCCGAGCGCGCCGCCGAGCGCGGTAACCGTCGTGGCGGCAACAACGACCGCCGCGGTGGCCGTCGTAACGATCGCAACGCCTCCGACAACAATTCCGATCGCAACGCCTCCGAGAGCCGTCCGCACAGCCATCGCACCAACGCCAGCAACAACGTCGCTGCCGGCATGGACTTCCCCAACCCCGATAAGCAGGGCAAGGGCAAGAAGCGCAAGGGCGGTCACAACAACGAAGAGGACCACTACAGCCGCATGGCTCGCGAGGCCGAGGAGTACAGCCGCGAGAAGGTGCTCGAGGAGGCTCGTGCTGCCGTCGAGGAGGCCTCTCGCGAGTCCACCGGTCGCCGCAAGAAGCGCAAGGAGAAGCGCGAGCGCGAGGCTGCCAAGGCTCAGGAGGAGCGCAAGATAGAGGAGGCGCTGGCCCAGGGCGTGAACCCCGAGGACCTCGACGCCATCAAGGTCTCCCAGGGCGTTACCGTCCAGGAGCTTGCCGAGGCGCTCGACGTTCCGGCCAACGACATCATCAAGCGCCTGTTCCTGCTGGGTACGCCGCTCACCATGACGCAGTCCATGTCCGACGACCTCGTTGAGCTCGTTGCCGACGACCTGGGCCGTCAGATCAAGATCATCACCCCCGAGGAGGAGAACACCTTCTCGTTCTACGACGATCCCGCCGACCTTAAGCCTGTCTCTTATACACATCTCCGAGCCCACGAGACTCGACGTCATCTC
>UQIQ01000036.1 GCA_900541185.1 uncultured Collinsella sp. | reverse complement strand
ACGAGCGGGGGCTCCTGTCGTTTCCGTGCCCCTGGATTGGGTCATAGTGTCTGACTTATGCTCAACCTGCGGCGTTATTTTGTTTGGAGCGAGGGGTCCTAAGACAGTTCGTTGGCTACTTGGTGCTCGTAGAAGGCCTCGATTACGGCGTTGAAGTTGCGGGCGAAGTCTTCCATGGTTCCGTGCCAGGTGGCTCGGCTGGGTTTTCCCTGGCCAACATAGGCAGTTTGAATGCCGCAGGCGGGACTGGGAAAGTCGCGCCTGGGGTCGTTGCCCACCATAAGGACCTCGTGTGGCTCGAGTCCCATCACCTGAAGCTGCTCGAGATAGTAGGTGGCATCGGGCTTGCAGCGGGTGGTGTTTCCCATGTGCGTGACGAGCTCAAAGGGGGCGTCGGCCAGGTCGCCCCAACCCATGCGGCACTCGATGGCCCCCTGCGGAAAGCTGGGGTTGGTAAAGAGCGCGCAGCGCAGCCCTGCGTCCTGTACGGCCTGAAGCGCGGCATGTGCGCCCGGCATGGCGTGGGCGTTGATGACATCGTCATTCTTGTGTGGAAGCACTTCGCGGTCATAGTAGGTAAACGCCTCGTAGATGAGGGGATCGGAGAGGCAGATGCCGCATCGGCGCTCGACCTCGGTGCGGTAAAACTCAAGATTGGTGCGGTTGTCCGTGCCGCTGCGGCGATTGGCATTGAGGTCGACCAGGATGGTGCCGAGGCGTGCCATCGTGCCACCGCGGCTGCGGCGTCCGATATCCGCGAGCATCGACGAGACATCCTTAAAATAGCGAAGGATGAACGCGTTGAGGTTGATGCTAAGAAGCGTCTCGTCCATATCGAAAACGACTGCTTTGAGCACGCGGGCACCTTTCTCGAAAAATCGTTCCAGAATCGTTGGCTCCGGATACTTTACCGCAAAGCCGTATGCCTGGCTGGTTATCGTCAAGTTGCGGAGACGTGTGTTCATAAGATTACGAAAAAGTCTCCACACGAGTAAAAAATCGCAGTTCACGCTTGAAATCGAACTCATTTCCCCGTAACCTATACGAACGTGATTGCATAAGCGTCACATTAGTATCTGTCGGCTCCCGAGTGTTCCTAAACGTTGTGTGCTTGTCGCACCCTTCTGTAGGTCCTAGCAATCGGGGCCCCGTAGTTCGAAAGGGGTCCACCTTTGAGTGAGATTCAGAACTCGTCCATTTTCTCTCTTGACGATGTCAACGAGGAGGAGATGAACAACCTCATCGACGGTACGATTACCGACTTTGATGAGGGCGATCTCGTTAACGGCACTGTCGTTAAGATCGAGCATGACGAGGTGCTCGTTGACATCGGATTCAAGTCCGAGGGCGTTATCCCGGTCCGCGAGCTGTCCATCCGCAAGGACGCTAACCCTGCAGACATCGTTGCACTCGGTGATCCCATCGAGGCTCTGGTTCTCCAGAAGGAGGACAAGGACGGTCGTCTGGTCCTGTCCAAGAAGCGTGCCGAGTACGAGCGTGCTTGGAACCGCATCGAGGAGAAGTTCAACTCCGGCGAGAACGTCGAAGGCGAGGTTATCGAGGTTGTCAAGGGCGGCCTGATCCTCGACATCGGCCTGCGTGGCTTCCTGCCTGCTTCCCTCGTCGACCTCCGTCGCGTCAAGGACCTCACCTCCTACATGGGCACCCGCATCGAGGCCCGCGTTATCGAGATGGACCGCAACCGCAACAACGTTGTCCTCTCCCGTCGCGTCGTGCTCGAGGAGTCCCGTAAGGCCGAGCGCTCCGAGATCCTGTCCAAGCTTAAGTCTGGCATGCGTCTCCAGGGCACCGTTTCCTCCATCGTCGACTTCGGCGCTTTCGTCGACCTCGGCGGTATCGACGGCCTCATCCACATCTCCGAGCTCTCCTGGAACCACGTCAACCATCCTTCCGAGGTTGTCAAGGTCGGCCAGGAGGTCGAGGTCGAGGTTCTCGACGTCGATCTCAACCGCGAGCGCATCTCCCTGGGTCTCAAGCAGACCACCGAGGATCCGTGGCGTGCACTGGTCAAGAAGTACCCCGTCGGCGCTATCGTCGAGGGCACTGTGACCAAGCTTGTCCCGTTCGGCGCTTTCGTCGACCTGGGCGAGGGCATCGAGGGCCTGGTGCACATCTCCGAGATGGCCAACAAGCACGTCGATCAGCCTTCTCAGGTCACCCACGTGGGCGACAAGGTTCAGGTCAAGGTCATGGAGATCGACCTCGACCGTCGTCGTATCTCCCTGTCCATGAAGTCCGCTGCTGAGACTCTGGGCGTCGAGATCGAGGTTACCCCGCTTCCTTCCGAGAAGAAGGACGAGGAGATCGACGCCGAGTAAATCGGTTTGACGATCACTTGTTTTAAGGGATCCGTCCGCAATGGACGGGTCCCTTTTTGCATTTGCTGCTGAGGCGCGCGATGCTATCCGTGCGCAATGCTGCCCGGGTTGTCTGTTTGCTATTGGGTTGTCGGTGCATGAAAAATGCCGACATCCCGCCTCGGGGAGGAGGCGGGAGCACACCGAGTAGACGGAGGGGTGCGGAGCGCGGTCGCGTCTCGACTGACGACGTTGCCCATCGACAGGACCATTGTAACGCATGGCGGTTCTTGGTTTATCGTGTCGAGCGTTTGCGTCGTGCCATTGCCTGCGGCAACGGTGTGTTACACTCTTGCACTGCTGAGTGGGCCAGACGGTCGCGCGATGTGCTGCTTGCAGTACGCGTGAGGAAAGTCCGGGCTCCAGAGGGCGGGATGCCGGCTAACGGCCGGGCGGAGTGATCCGACGGAAAGCGCCGCAGAAAAGAAGACTCCCACCTGCGCCGCAAGGCGTAAAGGGAAAAGCTGAAACGGTGGTGTAAGAGACCACCAGCGTCGTGGCAACACGGCGGCTTGGCAAGCCCCATCCGGAGCAAGCGCGAATAGGAACGCTATGGGCCGGCCCGGTCCGCGTTCGGGTAGCGTGCGTGGAGCTGCATGGTAACGTGCAGACAAGATAAATGACCGTTCACGACAGAACCCGGCTTATAGGCCCACTCGGCACTTTGTTGACGCTGCGAACCCGTCAGCGCGGCAATCTGCCTTTCAAGCCTTCGGGCATGACCATAAGGTCAATGCCCTCGTCTTTCAAGGCACCTTGCTCGCGCTGACGGGTTCTCGCTGTCGGTGACGGTATCATTGGCGTTCCCGTTCTTGTTGGCAAGGTCAACGGTGCTGTCTTTGCCGTATTATTGAGGCTGTTTGTTGCTGCGCTTTATTCTGTTGAGGGGCTTTGTTGGACAGCTATTTTACTCTGCAATCGAATATTGAGGCTTCGGGCGAGTTTGTGGACCGCAAGAGCCGGTTTATTGCCCAGCTGGTCCATATTGAGTCCGAGGACGAGGCGAATGCCTTTATCGAGATGGTTCGCAAGCGTCATTACGACGCTCGGCACAATGTTCCCGCGTGGATTTTAGTCGATGGACGCGAGCGCCAGAGCGATGATGGTGAGCCGAGCCGCACGAGCGGTATGCCGACGCTCGAGGTGCTGCGCGGCGCGGGGCTCAAAAATGTTTGCTGCGTGGTGACGCGCTATTTTGGTGGCACGCTGTTAGGGCCCGGTGGCTTGGTGCGCGCCTATACCGCGGCGACGCAGACGGCGGTGGCCGCGGCTCAGGAGGCCGGGCAGATCGTCGAGATGACGAGTGTCGTGCCTGTTGACGTGCATGTGGCCTATCCGCAGTATGAACAAGTGCTTCATTTGGCGCAGGATTCGGGTGCCAAGGTTTCGGATACCGATTTCGCGGATACCGTGACGATTCATTTGGTGTTTAAGGCGGGGGAGCAGGAGCCGTTTTGCGCTAAGATGCGCGAGCTTATGGCGGGGCGCGAGGAGATTGAGGTCGGCGCTCCCGAATTTGCCGAGTTTTAACGGCGACGGCCGGCGTGCTTTTGGATGGATCCCAAGCGCGCCGGCCGTCGTTTTTCTGTTGCTGCCGCTTACTCGGCGAGCTGCTTTAGCACATCGCAGGCGATTTCGACGGCATCGTCGATGCAACCGGGACAGCTGCGGAGCGGACCCTTGTCCGATCCGATGCCCTTGAGCGTGCCGCAGACGGTCGTCGTGTTCTTCTCGCCAAAACGCTTGGCGATTTCGCGCGACAGCTTGTAGGTCTGGCCCTTGGTCTTGGGGTTTTCCATGCCGTCGCTCATCACAACGCCCATGATGGCCACGGCGCCCGAGATGGCACCGCAGGTTTCGGTCATGCCGCCCATGCCGGCGCCAAAGCCCTCGGTGAGGGTAAAGGCGGTCTGGGGGTCGAGCCCGACGGCAGGTGCGAGCGTGCAGGCGACGGCCTGTGCGCAGTTGAAGCCTTGGGCGTGGTATTCGGCAGCCTGAGCTTGGCAGGCGGCGGTGTCGAGCTGAGCAGTATCGATTTGCTTCATCGTTGTCTCCTTGGTCACGGTGTACTCGCCTATGGTACCCGTGACGGGGCATGTAATCATCGAGAGCTTCATGTATGCCTCGTTTTTATCTATCGAGCAAATGCCCAAGGCTTGAGATAAATACCCCTGATCAATTTGTCCAATAACCTACCTTGGGGATGGGTTGAGAGGGGTGCCGGGTAGCGGTATCGTGAACCGAATAAAACTAAAACCCAGGCAAGGGAGCTAGATATGAGCGAGCAGACCATCGGTACTACATGTGTTCAGGGCGGCTATCACCCGGGAGATGCCGAGCCGCGCCAGGTGCCCATCTACCAGTCCACCACGTGGAAGTACGACACGTCCGAGCACATGGGCAAGCTGTTTGACCTGGAGGAGTCGGGCTACTTCTACAGCCGCCTGCAGAACCCCACGTGCGATTTGGTTGCCGCCAAGATCTGTGAGATGGAGGGAGGCGCCGCCGCGATGCTTACGAGCTCGGGCATGGCTGCGAACTTCCTCGCGATCTTTAACGTGGCCGGTGCCGGCGATCACGTGGTCGCGAGCTCTGCCATTTACGGCGGTACGTATAACCTGCTCGCCCACACCATGGGCCGCATGGGCGTGACCTGCACGTTCGTTGCCCCCGACTGCACCGATGAGGAGCTCGAGGCAGCCTTTGAGCCCAATACCAAGCTCGTCTTTGGCGAGACGATTGCCAACCCCGCCCTTGCCGTGCTCGATATTGAGCGCTTTGCCAAGGCCGCACATGACCACGGCGTGCCGCTGATGGTCGACAACACCTTCCCGACGCCTGTGATGTGCCGTCCCTTTGAGTGGGGTGCCGACATCGTTACGCACTCCACCACCAAGTACATGGATGGACATGCTGCCTACCTGGGCGGCGTGATCGTTGACCACGGCCAGTTTGACTGGATGGCTCATGCGGACAAGTTCCCGGGTCTTACCACGCCCGATGAGAGCTACCACGGCGTGACCTATGCCGAGAAGTTTGGTCGCGAGGGTGCCTTCATTACCAAGGCAACCGCTCAGCTCATGCGCGATCTTGGTCCTATGCAGAATCCGCAGGCGGCCTTCTTCCTGAACAGCTCGCTCGAGAGCCTGCATGTGCGCATGCCGCGTCATTGCGAGAACGGCCTGGCCGTTGCCAAGTTCCTGCAGAGCCATCCCAAGGTGCGCTTCGTGAGCTATCCGGGCCTGGAGGGCGATAAGTACTATGACATCGCTCAGAAGTACATGCCCAACGGTACCTGCGGCGTTGTGAGCTTTGGCTTTAACGGTGGTCGCGCGGCGGCCGAGACCTTTATGAAGAGCCTCAAGCTCGCCCAGATCGCCACGCACGTTGCCGACGCCCGCACTTGCTGCCTGCATCCTGCTAACGCTACGCATCGCCAGATGAACGACGAGGAACTCATCGCCTGCGGTATCTCCGCCGACATGGTGCGCCTGTCGTGCGGCCTCGAGGACACGGCCGATCTGATTGCCGACCTTGAGCAGGCACTCGAGCAGTGCTAGGCTAGCGTTCGCATAAGGCGCCGATGCTGGCAGAAAGCTTCGGCGACCTTTAGTTCCGATTCCGTAGGCGGGACCCCAATCGCGACTGTTTACAGGCGATTGGGGCCCCGTTTTTGCGTTGGGCCACTCGAAAGGATGGATATGGAGAAAACCGCAGAGCAGCTGCGTCGCGAGCATATTGCCCTAGAGGGCGACACCCATGGCAAGAACAAGTGGGCGATTCTGTTTACCGTGCTCATCATGACGTTTATGGTGTGTCTGGATTCGACCGTCGTGACCGTGGCGCTGCCCGTGATGCAAAAGGAGCTGGGCGTGGGCCTCGATCGCATTCAGCTGGTAAGCTCGGTGTATCTGCTTGCGACTTGCGTGGCTATGTTGCCGTTTGGCCGTCTGGGCGACGTGCGCGGCAAGGTGAACGTGTTCCAGTTGGGCGTCATCGTCTTTTCGGTCGGTTCGCTGCTGTGCGGCCTTTCGGCCTCGCTCGAGGTTCTTATCCTGGCACGCATTGTTCAGGGCGTCGGTTGCGCGGCGGCCATGGCTAACAACATGGGTATCATCACCGAGTCGTTTCCGGCGCGCGAACGAGGCCGTGCTATGGGTATTCTCGCGACCTTTGTGGCCCTCGGCATGATGTGTGGCCCCGTGCTCGGCGGCATGCTGGTGGCAAGCTTTCCTTGGGAGAGCATCTTCCTCATCAACCTGCCCATTGGCGTCATCTCGTTTATCGTGGGGCTCTACACGCTGCCGCATGTAAAGCCGGAGGCCGGCGAGCGCCCCATGTCGCTGGCGGAGGCCGCGCGTCGCTGCTTTGCAAATTCGGCCTTCACCATCAACCTTGCCTGCATGCTCATCGTGTTCGTTGGTATTGGCGCATCCGAGTTTATCCTGCCGTTCTATTTTCAGGACGCCCACGGCTTTGGTTCCGACATTTCCGGATTGCTGTTTTTGGCGCTGCCGATGGTGAATGCCTTTATCGGCCCGCTTTCGGGTGCGGTTTCGGACCGTGTTGGCTGCGAGGGTCCCACGGCGGTCGGCCTGGGCGTGTACGTGTGCGGGCTCTTTGCGGTAAGTACGCTCGACGAGCACTCTTCCATCCCTGTGATTGTGTGCTGTGCCGCGTTTATGTCGTGCGGTACGTCGATTTTCCAGAGCCCCAACAACTCGCTGTATATGGGCTCGGCTCCGCGCGAAGCGCTCGGCTTTGCGGGCAGCCTGGGTAGTTTGGCACGCTACGCCGGCATGGCGCTCGGCATTACGGCGGCGTCGCATATCCTGTATGGGCAGATGAGCGTGGCAATGGGCGAGGCCGTGACCAGTTTTGTTACAGGTCGTCCGGACGTATTCCTATTCGGCTTTCGCTCGGTGTTCTACGTACTCATGGCTGTGGCCGCCGTGGGCTTTGCGCTTGCCATGGTGCGTTTGGTGAAGATGCGCGCCCGCCATTAGCATGTTGGGAGGCTGTCTGCCACGATTCGCGCCGTCCCAAAAAGACTGGTTTGTGGTGCGATGTGGCTTGTGGGGCGGGCGGGGGTCGGTCCGTGGTAGACTATCGAACAACGTTTATTAATCGCGCGGTATCGTTGCCGCGAGAAGGGGTTGCGCCATGCAGGAGCTTGAGGATCGTATTCGCCATGACGGCATCGTAAAGGCCGGTAACGTCCTTAAGGTTGATGCCTTCCTCAACCACCAGTGCGACGTTGAGCTGTTCGACCACATGGGCGCCGAATGGGCCCGTCTGTTCGAGGGTGTCGAGATCAACAAGATCCTGACGATTGAGGCTTCGGGTATTGGTATGGCCTGCATCGCAGCTCAGCATTTTGGCGGCGTGCCGGTGGTCTTTGCAAAGAAGGCCCAGTCCATCAACCTTGACGGCGAGCAGTATGCCACGACCATCTATTCCTTTACCAAGCAGAAGGAGTACCCGGTCATTGTCGGCAAGCGCTTTCTGTCCGAGGGCGATAAGGTCCTGATTATCGACGACTTCCTGGCCAACGGCTGCGCGCTTGAGGGCCTTATTAAGATCTGCGAGGCTGCGGGCGCCGAAGTTGCCGGCATTGGCATTGCCGTTGAGAAGGGCTTCCAGGGCGGCGGCGATAAGCTCCGTAAGCGCGGCTTCCGCGTTGAGAGCTTGGCCCGTATCGCCGATATGGACTGCGAGAACGGCGAGATCACCTTCGCCTAAGCGCGCAACACAAGCGATTGGTATGCGATGTGACAAAGGGACTGTCCCTTTGTCACATTTTTTGTATGAGGGGAGGTGTTGATATGGACGAGAACAAGATGGGCTGGCGCGAGTATGCGCGCTTTGCCGAGATGTCGGTTGAGGAGCTGGCGCGCGATTGCGAGGTACAGGTGTTTCGCGCGACGGGTCCGGGTGGGCAGGGCGTGAACACGACGGACTCTGCGGTGCGCATGAAACATGGGCCCACGGGGATTGTCGTGACGGCGCGTGAGAGCCGCAGCCAGTTTCAGAATCGCGCGAGCTGCCTGCGTAAGCTGCGCGCTGAGCTTGTTCGTCGCGGGCGTCCACCGCGTCGACGCGTAAAGACCAAGGTGCCTCAGCGCTCTCGCCAGCGCAGGCTTAATGACAAGCACTTCAACGCCATTAAAAAGGCCAACCGTCGCAAGCCGGGCGGGGAGGAATAGCCTCCTCGTAAGTTGCGGTGAAATAGGGACTGTTTATGCAGCTAAAGCCGTAAGACAGTCCCTATTTCACCGCAACTTAGGTGGGGTTAGCGGGTGGGGTGCCAGACCTCGAGGGCGCCGGCGAGGATGTCGACCTCGATGCGTGAGGCGACAACGGGCTCGCCGTCGGCCTGGATGGGGTAGTCGGGCTCCTCCAAGGTGAGCGCGGCATGGCGGCATCGGCGCATGCGAACCGGTGGCAACTTGGTATGGTGGCCGTCCTTAGCCGAAAGAAACATAGGCAGGGCAACCGCGCGAGGGACGGGGCCGCAGGCGTAGCAGACGTCGAGCATGCCGTCGCAGGGGTCGGCATCGGGGCAGATACGATAGCCCGAGCCATACGTGGGGCCCAGCTGAATCGCCATGATGATCGCCCTCACGCGCTCGGCGGGCGCGCCGTCAAAGCTGGCTGTCATGGGGTAATTGCGATAGCGTAGGCCAAACTGCTCAAGTCCCGAGAGAGTGTAGAGCGGAGTGCCGGCGAGACCCGTCTTTTTGCGCAGCTCGGTGGTGCCCAGGCCGATGGCGGCATCGATGCCGATCGAAAGCGTCTGGTCGTAGTACTCAACGGAAGCCTCGCCGCTACCGCTTGCGGGGTTCCATGAGCGAATGCGCCCGATGTCCTGACGCTGCAGCTCGCAGGAGAGCAGCGCGCCAAAATTCTTACCGGAGAAATCGTCGATGCCGAGTGTTTGGGCAAAATCGTTGCCGGAGCCCACGGGTAGGATGGCGAGAGCGGGGCGGACCGCCTCATCCTGCGTCATAAGCCCGTTGACGACCTCGTGAATCACGCCGTCGCCGCCAAGGGCGATAACGGTGCGATAGCCCTGAGCCTGTGCGGCAAGCTCCTTGGCGTGTCCCATGCGCTCGGTTAGCACCAGGTCAAACTGGGATGCGCGTGCAGTCATGTCCATAAAGCGTTGCAGGCGCTCGGCAACTTCGCGCGCCGCACCCGACTGGGCGGCTGGGTTGGCGATGATGAGCGTGAGGCCAAAATCAGTTGCGTGCATGGGGCGACTCCCGGCGTATGACGTGACGGTGCGGTCGCGCTCAGGTCGAATTGCCCCCGATTGTGGCTGCACGTCGAATACTTACGTCTACTCTATCAGGTCGTTGTGGCGCTCGATAGCATCCGCTACCGTACCGCCCTCATCTACAATAAGCGAACGGCGCTTGGGCGAGATAATGCGCTGGGCGGGGTACACGCCGCGGTGTCCGGCGGTTAGGTAGCTGATAAAGGCCACGATGACAAAGAACCCGGCAGCCGTGCCGTGGAACAGGTCGATGGCCATCATACAGGTGGTGATAGGCACGTTAAGGCCGGCGCAGAACACGCCGAGCATGCCCAGCGCTGCCAGAAAGCTGGGATCGATTCCGACGAGGCAACCTATCCAGCCGCCGAGCGCCGCACCGATGCCAAACAGGGGCGTGACCTCGCCGCCTTGGAAGCCCGCGCCCAGGGTAAGCGCTGTGACGACCAACTTGATGGCTGCGTCCGCCAGGGTGGTGTTGCCGGCAAATCCGGCGCCGGAAAGCCACGTGGAAAGGCCGGCGTAGTTCCAGGCGTCGAGGAGGGCATAGGCGGCCAAAACCACGAGTGCGCCGATGAGTGCGCGAACGAGGTAATTGGTGATAAAGCGACCGTAGAGGCTCTTGACGGTTCGAACCGACCAGGCAAAGAGGCGTGCCGTCAGACCGAAGATAATTGCGCTGATAACAACGATGACGACCGTTTTGGGCGTCATGGCGGGAACGCTGGCGATGACATTCGCCTCGTACTCGGTACCTAGGGCGAGTGATGTAAAGTAGCCGGTAAACGAGGCGACCAGGCAGTAGATGCCCGCGGTGTAGTCGATCTTGCCGATAAAGCACATCTCCATGCCAAAGAAAGCCCCGGCAAGGGGCGAGCCGAATACGGCGCCAAAGGCCGACGAGATGCCGGCGAGCATGAGGTCGTGGTGGTCATGCTTTTTGAGGTGGGCGAGGCTCGAGATGTTGCTGGCGATGGTGCCGCCAATCTGCACCGCAGCTCCCTCGCGACCGGCCGATCCGCCCGTTAGGTGCGTGAGCGTGGAGCAGACGAAGGTGAGGACGGCCATGCGCATATGGATGAGGCGGGTGCCCAGAGCGGAGTCGATGACCAGGTTGTTACCGCGTTTGGCGGCGAGACCGTGGTTTTTGTACACCCATGCGGTGACAACGCCCACAACGGGAAGCAGCGCGTAAATCCACGCATGCTGCTCGCGATAGTCGGTCGCGATATTCAACGAGGCCAAAAACGCCCAAGCGGCAACGCCCATGGCGAGCGAGACGATGACGACGAGTGCGAGCAACTTGGCGCTCGCGAGTAGGTTGCGGGCGTTGCGGCGCGTGTCGGCAGCCAAGAGATGCTCAGAGCGGGTGAGCTGATGCCTGCCTGCCGCGATGACGTCGTTCAGAGAGAAAAAACCGCCTTCGTCGAGCGGCTGGGAATGATCCTGCGCTTCGTTTGCGCTTTCGGGTTTGTCGTTATGAGCCATACGTTCCTCTTTTAGGTTGCAACGCAAGCATTATAAAACGCGGTAAACGCGACGAGCCGGTGGGTTGGTTTCCATTCTGTTTCGCGGCCTGCAACTGACAGGTGTATTTGCGGGTGCAGGCCGAGTCGCGGTCGTGCGTCGGGGGATTATACTGAGACAAGCATAAAGAATCGGCGCCCCTGTTGTGCGCCGTGGCATTAAGAGGTGCATATGGCAGAGAAACTCATTCCGCTGGAGGACGCGCAGTCGATTGTTCTGTCGCACGTTGCTCCGACCGATCTCGTCGAGATTCCCGTGTGGCAGGCCGCCGGTCTTCCCTTGGGCGAGGACGCGGTGGCCGATATCGACATCTCGCCGTTTGCCAACAGCGCCATGGACGGGTATGCCGTGCGCTCGGCGGACTTGGCGCAGGCATCTGGCGAGGCGCCGGTGACGCTCGATGTTATCGGACATGAGGCCGCGGGTCATGTGTTTGGGGACGCAATCGGCGCGGGCGAGACGGTCCGCATCATGACGGGCGCGCCGGTGCCCGAGGGTGCCGATGCCGTGGTGAAGTACGAGATCGTCGATGTGCTCGACGGTGACGGCAACGAGGGCTCGCGTGTGAGGTTTTTGGCGCCGGCCAAGGTGGGGAAGAACGTTCGCTCTGCCGCCGAGGAGGCCCATGCCGGCGAAGTCGTGATGCGTGCTGGCGAGGTTGTGACTCCGGCCGGCGCCGGCCTGCTGGCAAGCGCCGGTTACGCGAGCGTGAAGGTCCATGCCGCTCCGCGCGTGGGCATTATCTCGCTGGGCACGGAGCTGGTCGCGCCGGGTGAGCTGCCGGCGCGCGGGCAGATTCGCGACTCCAACTCCTCGGCGCTGATGGCCGAGGCGCTCGATGCCGGCGCCGAGCCCGTGTTCTACGGTATTGCGCCCGACGATGAGCAGGCGATTGGCGAGCTGGTGCATCGCGCCACGCGAGAGTGCGATTTTGTCATTACGAGCGGCGGCGCCTCGGCGGGCGATTACGACTACGTGACGGCGCTCGTCCGGCGCGAGGGCGTGGTGCTGTTCGATCGCATCTCGATGCGTCCGGGCAAGGCCATCACGTTTGGCTTGCTCGGGGGCAAGCCCTACCTAGGGCTTTCAGGCAATCCGGCCGCGGCGTATGTGGGCTTTGAGATGCTCGCCCGTCCGGCGATTCGCAAGATGCGCGGCTTTGCCGAGGGCGTGCGTCCCGTGCAGCAGGCGACGCTCACGCACGGCGTGAAAAAGCGCCAGGACCGACGCTTCTTCGATCGCGCCACGGTTTTGCGCGACCCCGAGACCAGTGAGCTGTTGGTGACCGAGGCCAAGACGCAGAATTCGGCTCTGCTCGGCACGATGCAGCGGTCCAACTGCCTGCTGCGTATTGACGAAGGACCGTGCGAGCTCAAGGCGGGCGACGTCGTGGATGTCGTGCGTGTCGACCTGCCCGAGGGCACGGTGTTGTAGGAGGAAGACTATGGAGTTGAAGATTTCGATCGTGACGTGCTCGGATACGCGCGATCTTGCTCAGGACGAGGCTGGAGCCGCACTCGAGGAACTTATCGAGGCGCAGGGCTGGACGGTCGTCTCACATGTGGTCGTGCGCGACGACGCCAGCGAGATCGGTGATGCCATTGTGGAAGCTGCCGATGAGTGCCACGCCAACGTCGTCCTCACCTGTGGCGGCACGGGACTTTCGATGCGCGACGTGACGCCCGAGGCGACGCGTGCCGTCTGCGACCGCGATGTGCCGGGTATTGCAGAGGCAATCCGTGCGTACTCCATGACCAAGACACGCCGCGCTATGCTCTCGCGCGCCGTGTGCATGCAGCGTGGGCATACGCTTGTCATCAACTTTCCGGGATCCACGAAAGCGGCCCGCGAAAGCTGGGAGGCCGTGAGCGATCAGCTGGAGCATGCGGCCCAAATGACGGCGGGCGGCGGACATACCAAATAAGCGGTTTACCTGCGGCGGGGCGACCTGAACGGCTGCTCCGCCTTTGTTTTCCGCCGAAGCGACGCCGAGGTGCACGGCAACTCGAAACTATATTCTCTAGCGAGAATAATTTCTCATTATCATTATTCGCGCGGAAGTATAATCTAGTAACAGAATAAAGCCTGCGGCGGGGTGCCCGGGCATAGCGTTCGAAAGGGTTGAATATGTTCGATATGGTTTCACGCCGCGGTTTTGTCTCGCTTTCTGCTGCCGCTGCCGCCGGCCTTGGCCTTGCCGGCTGCTCGGGCAACAAGACGTCCGAGCCCGCTGGTTCCGATGCCGGCTCCGTCAAGTCTTCCTCTAAGAAGAAGGCTGTCGAGCTGCAGGTCTTTGCCGCCAACTCGCTCGAGAAGGCCCTGCCCGAGGTTCAGGAGTTCTACACCGAGCAGACCGGCACCACGTTTGCCGACACGCAGTTTAAGGCGTCTGGCGACCTCGTCGAGCAGATGCGCGCCGGTGCCACGGCCGACGTGCTCATCACCGCTTCCAAGGGCACCATGGATGACGCTGAGACCGCCGAGCTCGTCGACGCCGGCACCCGTGAGGACATGTTCGTCAACGACCTCGTGATCATTCGCGCTGAGGGCTCCGACACCAAGGTCGAGGCCATCGCCGACGTCGCGAATCTGGACGGCAAGATTGCCATCGGCGACGCCAAGACCGTTCCCGCCGGAAAGTACGCCAACCAGGCTCTGGCCTCCGTGGGCCTCTACACTGGCACCGAGGGCGACGACGGCGAGTATACTCCCGAGATCGCCGACAAGGTCGCGCTGGCCGATAAAGTGGGCACCGCAGCTGCCTATGTGTCCACAGGCGACTGCGTGGCCGGTTTTGTCTACAGCTCCGACATCTTCCGCTACGACGGCATCGAGGAGGCCTTTGTGTGCCCCGAGGATTCGCACAAGCCCATTGTGTATCCGGGCGCTGTTGCCGAGAGCTCCGAACATGCCGACGAAGCCAAGGCGTTCATCGATTTCTGCCTGACCAACAAGAAGGCTCAGAAGATTTGGGCTAAGTACGGCTTTGAGCTTTCCGCGTAGTGCGGCTTGGCGCGATAATTCCATCGTTTTGTGTTTCACTCCGTCCTTGTATTCGCTTGGAGCTTTTCGTGCTTAATAGATTCCGCATGCTTGTCGCCTGTGCTTTGACCTTGACGCTTTGCTGGGTGCCGGGATTTGCGTTTGCTGGGGACGCTGAGGACGGGGCCCAGGTTGCTGCGACCGCTCATGGGCTTTCCTATGGGATCGAGGGTTTTGAGCGGCTGGCCAAGGGGACTGCTCGTGCCATGGAGGGCCAGCCTGAGGGCTACCGGTTTCCCGTTGACGAGGACGTGGACCTTGTAGTGGCGCCTGCTGCCGATCGCGTTGTGGTGTGGATATCGCCCAAGGCGGTCGAGAAGTATGGATTGGATCCGCAGGATAACGAGTGCGTATCGGGTCTCAAGGCCCTCGTCTGTAAGCTCGACAGCGCAAACTGCATGGGAGGTGCGCAGCTAGGGGACGTGGATCTTCCTTGGTATGTCACGGCGGAAACAACGTTTGATGCCGGCGGGTATACCTATGGCTTTGACGAGCGCGGTGCGGATGGGGACCGCTATGTGGTGATTGCATCAGCCTCGGGTGATGCCAAGGGCGGCGCGCGTTGGCTTGATAGCGCTCAAATGGTAGAAGCATCGTCTGTCGTGTTGCGGGATAAGCAGGGGCCCTTGACCTCTCTGGTCTCCTTTTTGGGCGACATCGACTATCGCCCGTTTTGGGTGTCCATTAAAACGAGCGGCCTTGCCCTGGTGATCTCCCTTGCGCTGGGCCTGTTCGCCGCGTGGAAGACTATGGGTACCTCGAGTCGCATCAAGGGCCTGCTCGACTCGGTCTTTACCATCCCCATGGTGTTGCCGCCCACGGTCTGCGGCTTTTTGCTGCTTATGCTGTTTGGTCGCTCGACCGGGGTGGGCCAGTGGCTGATTGCGCACGGCGTCTCGATTGTCTTTACGTGGCCGGCGGCGGTGATCTCTGCCGTGGTGGTATCGTTCCCCCTGGTCTACCGTACGGCGCTCGGCGCCTTTGAGAGCCTCGACACGCAGATGCTTGACGCCGCGCGAACCCTGGGATGGTCCGAGCGTCGCATCTTTGCCAAGCTTATGATGCCGCTTGGGTGGCCTTCTATTGCTGCTGGTACGGTCCTCGCCTTTGCCCGCGCGATGGGAGAGTTTGGCTGCACGCTGTTCTTTGCGGGCAACTACGCCGGCATTACGCAGACCATCCCCATCGCCATCTATTTTGAGTGGATGGGCGGCAATACGTCGGTCGCGCTCTTCTGGGTCGTGGTCGTAATTGCGTTCAGCTTCCTGGTCATCCTGTTCATTAACATGTACACCGCCCATTCGCAAAAGTATCGCGAGCGGGGCCTTTCCCATGCGGGGCGCAAGCAGGCCAAAGACCTCGCCGGACAGGGTGATTCGCTCGACCCGGCGGGCGGCGATGCCCTGCGAATCGATCGCGAGGCGCTGGCCGAGCTTATGCGCGATGACGCGGTCGCGAAGGGAGGTCGATAGGCCATGTCGCTCGTTCTGGATATCAAAAAGCGCTATCCCGGGTTTATGCTCGACATGCAGCTTGAGGCCGGCGAGGAGCGTGTGGCGCTGCTGGGCGCCTCGGGTTGCGGCAAGAGCTGCACGCTGCGCTGCATTGCCGGCGTGGAGACGCCCGACGTGGGCAAGATCGTCGTCAACGGTGTGACCTTTTTTGACTCGGCGGCGGGCATCGACCTGTCGCCCCAGGAGCGCAAATGTGCCCTGTTGTTCCAAAACTATCAGCTGTTTCCCAACATGACGGTGGCCGATAACGTATGCGCCGGCGTAAAGGATGCGGGCGACGCCGCGGCGCGTAAAAAACTTGCTGAGCGCTACCTGGGCATCTTTGGCCTGGCCGATTTCGCCGACCGTTATCCCGCGCGGCTCTCGGGTGGCCAGCAACAACGCGTGGCGCTTGCCCGCATGGTGGCGGCATATCCGGGCATCTTTATGTTCGACGAGCCCATGAGCGCGCTCGATTCCTATCTTAAGAGCGCGCTCGAGCAGAACATGCTCGACCTGTTCGATGTATGCAACCGCACCGTGCTCTACGTGAGCCACGACATCGACGAAGCGTGCCGCCTGTGCGGGCGCATCTGCGTGATGCACGACGGGCATGTGGAGGAGATCGGCTCCGTCGAGGACGTGGTCCGCCGTCCGCAGACGCTGGCGGCACTGCGCCTGACGGGCTGCAAGAACACAAGCCGGGCGCGCAAGATCGGCGACGAAGAAGTTGAGGCCCTCGACTGGGGCATGACCTTTAACGTGGGTCGCGAGGTGCCCGACGACGTGGCGTACCTGGGCATTCGCGCAAGCTACTTCCATGTTGACAATCGCGCGGAGCGGGGTCGCAACAGCTATGATTTGCACGTGGCCCGAGTGAGCGATTCGCGCTTTGAGCGCCTGGTGCTGCTGGACGTGCCGCGTGCTGATGCGCCCACGCGTCTGCAGTGGAAGGTCAACAAGGTGGGCGTGCCTGTCGACGAGCTGCCGCAAGCAGGCGAGACGCTGCGCATGCATTTCGATGCGAGTAGGATCCATTTGGTTTGTCGGTAGCGCCGGGTAATGCCGTCGGGGATATAAGTCTCGGCGGCTTTGCCTTGCCGTTCGCCGAATGGGGAATGACAAACTCTTATCAACACAGATAATTATTTATTAAACGGCGGCACACGACGCTGTCGTACGAATGTCAACGGTGTTTGCATGGTCGACGACCGTTGATATAGTTGACCTTAACTTGTAAAGGAGGGCGCGCACATGCCGCAGACGACATACATTCGCCGCGTTGCCGCGCGCGCCCTGTATATGGCTCGGAGTCGCATATGAGCAGGTATGTTCACGGCTCCGGGAGAGACGACGCACAACTAAATAATCGACCGCAAAGCAGGTTCCCCAAAATTCCGGGTTTAGGCACGGCTGGGTTTTCGCCGCCCGCCGTGCAGCAATACCGTAGCTGTCCGTATTTGGTTCGAGAGGGGAACCGTCATGGCTGAAGAATTCGATTTCCATCCGATGTGGGAGAGCCTCGGCATGAATCTTGCCGATCACGACATGCTGCTGGGCGCTGTGGGCCAGATGTACGGCGATATGTTCCTGACGCAGAACAATCGCCCCAAGTCCACGTCCTACCTGGATTTTGTCGCCACCAACATCCACAGCGGCCGTATTAAGGAGATGCTCGACAAGAAGGAGGCCGGCGAGGCCACCAAGATCGTCGGTTCGTTCTGTGTGTACGTGCCCGAGGAGATCGTGCTTGCCTGCGATGGCATCCCCGTTGGCCTGTGCTCGGGTGCCGACTGGGCGACCGACAAGGTCGAGGAGCATCTGCCGCGCAACACCTGCCCGCTCATCAAGAGCTTTGCCGGCTTTAAGCTGGGCGAGGTCTGCCCCTACATTGAGTCGAGTGATCTGGTGGTGGGCGAGAACACCTGCGATGGCAAGAAGAAGGCCTACGAGTTCTTTGCCACGCAAAAGAACATGTACGTCATGGATATCCCCAACGTGCACGACGAGTCGACGCTCGTGACCTGGAAGGCCGAGGTCAAGAAGCTCGCCGCCAAGATCGAGGACCAGTGTGGCGTCAAGATTACGCCCGAGCGTCTGAAGACCGCCATCCACGCCGTCAATGAGAAGCGTCGCGCCCTGCAGCGTCTGGCTGCGACCCGCGCTGCCGACCCGGCGCCTATCAGCGGTCTCGACAGCCTGCTGACCGTTCAGGCCGCCTTTATGGATGACACGCCGCGTCTGACCGGAGCCATTAACGATATGGCGGCTGAGTGCGAGCAGCGTGTCGAGGCCGGCGAGGGCGTGGCGCCCAAGGGGACCAAGCGCATCCTGTACACCGGTACGCCCATGGCCGTGCCCAACTGGAAGCTGTTCAACCTCATCGAGAAGGCCGGCGGCGTTGTGGTAGGCGAGGAGTCCTGCACGGGTTCGCGCTATTACAAGGACTTGGTCGATGAGTCCGGTGAGACGGTTGCCGAGATGCTCGACGCCATCGCCGAGCGCTACTTTAAGATCAACTGCGCCGTCTTTACGCCCAACGACCAGCGTATGAAGGACATTGTCCAGATGGCCAAGGACCTGCATGCCGACGGTATCGTCGACGTGGCCCTGCAGTTCTGCACGCTCTACGAGATGGAGTCGTTTGCCGTGGAGAAGGCCGCCGAGGAGGCCGGCATTCCGTTTATGCACATCACGACCGACTACGCCGGCGAGGATGCAGGCCAACTGCAAACCAGGATTGAGGCTTTCTTGGAAACCATTTAGGACTATTCGTCCCGGCGGCTTCCCCAGGCATCCGATCTGGCCGTTCAAACCGTCGCCTGCGAATCAAAGTACGCGGCGCTCCTCTTTCACGGCAACCTCGGGCACCTGGGAAAGCCGTTTCCTTGGTTGGTTAAAAGGTTTGTTAAGGAGTTATATGTCGGAATATATTGAGCAGCCGTTGCCGCGCACGTTTGAGGAGTTCAACGAGCAACGCAAGGCGGCGTTTATTCGCGTCAAGGATTATAAGCAGGCGGGTAATCGCCTGGTCGGCTTTTTGTGCAGCTATACGCCGCTCGAGATTATCGATGCCGCGGGCGCTGCAAGTGTGGCCTTGTGCGGCACATCCGACGAGGTGATTCCCGAGGCCGAGAAGGTGCTGCCGGCAAACCTGTGCCCGCTCATCAAGTCGACGTACGGTTTTGCCTACTCGCAAAAGTGCCCGTTTACGCACTTTAGCGACATGATCATCGGCGAGACCACCTGCGACGGCAAGAAGAAGATGTACGAGCTACTCAACGAGCTCAAGCGCACGCACATTCTGCATCTTCCGCAGGGTCGCGATCGCGCCTACGAGCGCGAAGGCTGGTACGAGGAGTGCCGCCTGCTCAAGGAGGAGCTCGAGGGCTTCTACGGCATCACGATTACCGACGATGACCTGCGCGCTGCCGTCCGTCGTCGCAACCGCTTGCGTGCGGCCCAGCTCGACATGTTTGCCCTGCAGGCCAACCAGCCGGCGGCCATGAGCGGCGTCGACCTGATGAGCACCATGTTTGCCGGTACGTTCAGCTTTGATATCGAGGCCTATACGCAGCAGCTGGAGCAAAAGGTTGCCAAGCTGCGCGAGGCCTACGACGCGGGCGAGCGCCCGGTTGCGGCAGACGCCAAGCGCATTCTGATCACCGGCTGCCCGGTGGGCGGCGTAATCAACAAGATCGGTCGCACCATCGAGTCCAACGGCGGCGTGGTCGTGTGCATGGACGACTGCTCGGGCGAGCGCACGGCGGCCATGATGATTGACCCGGAGGCTCCCGACATCCTGCGCGCCATCGCCGACCGCTACCTCGACATCAACTGCTCGGTCATGACGCCCAACGACGGTCGTATGGAAAACACGCTGGCCATGTGCGAGAAGTACCACGTCGATGGCGTGGTAGAGAGCGTGCTACAGGCCTGCCACACCTTTAACGTGGAGAGTGCGCGCATGCAGGAGGCCGTCGAGGGTGCGGGTATTCCGTACATGAAGATCGAGACCGACTACAGCAACGGCGACATGGGCCAGATCGAGACCCGTATCGCCGCCTTCATCGAAACCCTCTAGCTTCCTCAGGCACCGGATCTTGCTCCTCAAACCGTCTCTTGCGTACCCAAAGTACGCTGCGCTCCTCTTTCGGGGCAATCTCCGGCACCTAAGAAACCTAGAGCTAAGGCGCCTGAACGCGCCGCTACCTTTGATGTTTAGATTGGAAGAGAGCCATGATAGGGATCGGGATCGATATCGGGTCTACGGCGGCTAAGGCTGCTGTGGTCGACGGGGAGGGTTCGGTGGCGTGGACGTGCGTGCAGCCAACCGGGTTCTCCTCGGTCGATGCTTCCGAGCGGCTGCGCGAGGCGCTGGCAGCGGCCGGCTATGACGTGGCTGCCGACGACGTGCGCGTGATCGCGACCGGCTACGGTCGTGTCGCCGTGCCCTATGCGCACAAGGTCGTGACCGAGATCACCTGCCACGGTACCGGTGCCGTGCGCCTGTTTGGCGACCACGGCACCGTGATCGACGTGGGCGGCCAGGACACCAAGGTCATTCAGCTTAAAAGTGGCCGCGTGGCCAAGTTCGCCATGAACGACAAGTGCGCCGCCGGCACGGGGCGCTTTTTGGAGATCATGGCCGACCGCCTAGGCATTTCCCAGCAGCAGATGGCCGACCTGGCGCGTTCCGGCGAGCCCACCAAGATCAGCAGCATGTGCACGGTGTTTGCCGAAAGCGAGGTCATCAGCCTGATTGGTCGCGGCGAGCCGCGCGAGAACATTGCACGTGGCGTGATCGACAGCGTGGTCTCGCGCGTGGCGACCATGGCCGGGCAGGCGGCGGGCGCCCCGTACTATCTGACCGGCGGTCTGTGTGAGAACGCCTTCGTGGTGGAGCGGTTGGGCGAGCTACTGGGGTCGCCGGTGACCACCTCGCCACAGGCTCGCTTTGCCGGTGCCATCGGCGCGGCGATTCGCGCACAGGCGCTCGATTAATGCATCGGCCGCAGGCTCGCATTCATGCGTATACTGGGAGAAAATGATTGACCGATGAGAGGAGGTATCGATGGCTGACGATCAGATTAAGCTCACGTCTATGACGGCCGCGAGCGGTTGAGCCGCTAAGTTGGCCCCCGGAGCCCTCGCCCAGGTCCTGGGCGATTTACCCAATGTGCATAACGACAACTTGCTCGTGGGGTTCGATACCTCCGACGATGCGAGCGTCTTTCGCGTTGGCGATAACTTGGGTCTCGTGCAGTCCATCGACTTCTTCCCGCCGATGGTCGACGACCCGTTTCTATTTGGCCAGATTGCCGCGGCCAACTCGCTGTCGGACATCTACGCCATGGGCGGGCGGCCGAGCCATGCCATGAACTTGCTGTGCATCCCGAGCTGTCTGGGCGTTGAGGTTGCCGGTCAGATTCTGGCGGGCGGCGCCGACAAGTGCGTCGAGGCGGGTTGCTCCATCGCGGGCGGTCACACCATCAACGACGACGAGCCCAAGTACGGCCTGTCCGTGAGCGGGTTTGTCGCGCTCGACCGCATGCTCGCCAACAGCGGCGCGCGCGTGGGCGATGCGTTACTGCTGGCCAAGGCAGTTGGCTCGGGCATCATCACCACGGCCATTAAGGGCGAGCTCATCGAGCAGGACGAGGCCGCAGCCATGTTTGACTCGATGCGCACCCTCAACGAGGCTCCGATTCGTCTGGCCGAGGGGCTTGAGCTTCACGGCTGCACCGACATTACGGGCTTTGGCCTGATCGGGCACGCGTGCGAGATGGCCGAGGGCTCGGGCGTGCAAGTTGAGCTTGCGTCGGGGGCGGTGCCACTCTTTGACCAGGTGCTCGACATGGCGCGTATGGGCATTATCCCCGCGGGCTCCTACCGCAACCAGGACTTCTTTGGCCCGCGCGTGGCTGCCGACGAGGACCTGAAGCCGGGCATGCTG
>UQIQ01000035.1 GCA_900541185.1 uncultured Collinsella sp. | reverse complement strand
GATCTACACCTATTAAGTCGTCGGCAGCGTCAGATGTGTATAAGAGACAGTCGCTACAGAAAAGCTGATAAAAAAGTTTGTGTGCCGCCCCAATAGGGGCGGCACGTTTTGTGTGGGGTCCCTGTTTCCACAATTTTCGTCAAGCTTTTGGTTAGATTTTGGTCAGTTGGTGTAAGGGTGGAAGGCCAAAAGATTGTTGGCGAAAAAAGCTCAGAGAAAGTGCTGGTAGGGGAGTTGTTGAGGTTTTCGACAGCTTTTGTCAACAAGAAACTTTGCAGCTATTGCTACGGATTGCGTTGCCGTGGCATTGGCGGTGCGGGATGCTGGGCGTAAGCGTCGAATGCTCCGATTTTGGAGGCCAGCATGGATCTGTTTCTTGAGACTCCGCAGCAACAAGCCGAGCGCATGTTGCGCCAACAGCAACGGCTTATGGAGATGCAAATGCAAGGGGTAGCCGCCCAGCCCCCTGCGCAAAACGTTACGCCCGCGATTTCGCCTGCGGGCGGATCGGCGCCAGAGAACTATTCCGTACAACAAGATTCATATGCGCAGGAGCTTGCGTTTGACAAACGTCGCACGCGTCGCCGCCGCGTGGGCCAGCGCCTGCGCACATTGGCGATGATCGTGCTCATCCCGCTAGGACTTGCGGCGATTTTCTTGGTCTCGTATGCGCTCACCTGCATCCTCAACGGTGCTTCGCCCGGCGAAGTGCTCCAACATCTGTCAGCCCTCGGCCAGCGCCTAGGCGATGTCATAACAACAATCCGCGCCGGCTGGGAGAACTAGCGTTTTAGCGTCCGCGGCTCTAAGAGAAATTTGTCTGCAAGGCAGTGAGTGATCCGTGTGTGTGGCGGGGTAAGATTGATCGCGGTTTTGATTGGTGCTCGATTGGGTTTGTTGGGCGGAGTTTATGTCTGCTATTGATATTGTGCTTGTTGTGATCGCCTTGGTGGCGGTGGGGGTTGCTGTGGCTTGCGCCCTCCAGCTCAAGAGCCTGCGTGCCGAGCTGCGGGAGCGTGGCGACAGTAGCGCGGAAACGCTGGCAGCACTCGAGCAGGCCAACAACGCGCTCGATGCCCTGAACGTCGCGCTGGCCGAAACTCGCCGCACGGCCAATGCCATCGCGCAGCAGCAGACGACAGATGCGGCCGTGGAGCAGCAACGTTACCTGACCATCGCACGCGAGTTTTCGCAAGCTGGTGACCGGATGGATGACCTGCGCCGCGAGACGGCCCAACAGCTCGGTGCCAACCGCGAGGGCATCGAGCACCGCCTGGACAAGGTGCGCGAGACGGTCGATGCCCAGCTGGGTGCTATCCGCAAAGACAACAACGTGCAACTCGATCAGATGCGCGCAACGGTGGACGAGAAGCTCTCCCGCACGCTCAACGATCGCCTGTCGGCATCGTTTAAGCAGGTGAGCGACCAGCTCGAGGCCGTGTACAAGGGCCTGGGCGACATGCAATCCATCGCCACCGGCGTGGGCGATCTTAAGCGCGTGCTGGGCAATGTGAAGGCGCGCGGTATTTTGGGCGAGGTGCAGCTGGGTGCGATCCTGACGGACATCCTCACACCCGACCAGTATCTGGAAAACGTTGCCACCAGGCCCGGAGCCTCGGAGCGTGTTGAGTTTGCCGTCAAGCTGCCGGTGGACGAGGGCGACCCCGTGCTGCTGCCGATTGACTCCAAGTTTCCGGGCGACGCGTACGAGCACTTGCTCGACGCGCAGGAGTCGGGCGATGCGGAGACCGTGGCGGCTGCGCGCAAGACGCTCGACACCATGGTCAAGCGCGAGGCCAAGGACATCTGCGAAAAGTACCTGAGTGTGCCGGCAACGACCAACTTTGGCATTATGTTCGTTCCGTTTGAGGGACTGTACGCCGAGGTCGTCAGCCGCCCCGGGCTTATCGAGACCCTGGGCCGCGACTATCACGTCAACGTTGCCGGTCCCAGCACCATGGCGGCCATCCTCAACAGCTTGCAGATGAGCTATCAGACGTTTAAGTTGCAAAAACGTACCGACGACGTGCTGCGCGTGCTCTCCGCCGTCAAGGCCGAGCTGCCGCGCTATCAAAAGGCGCTGCGCCGCGCCCAGCAGCAGATCGAGACCGCGGGCAAAACGGTCGAGGGCATCATCACCACGCGCACCAACGTCATGGAGCGCAAGCTCAAGGACATCGACGCGCTGGAAGACGCCGACCAAGCCGATGAGATCTTGGGACTCACGTCCGCGAGCCTTCTCGCGGACCAAGAAGACGAGGACTAATTGCAACAAGACGGTGGGGCACCGGCACAAACGCGGGCGCCCCACCGCTTTTCGTATCGCACTTGTCTGAAGCGTGCTCCAATGTGCAACAATGGCGTTTCGCCCTATCAGACGCGAAAGGAAGCCCATGTCCCAGAGAAGCACCAGCCCGCTCAGTCGCTCCACCGTGCGCCGCACGCTGCAGCGGTTTTGGGGCGTCACGCGCACGCAGCCGCTGATTGTCTTTCTCTCGGTATTCTCGTCGGCGGGCTACATCTTTTTGCTGACGTTTGCCAATACCTATGTGATGGCCCTCATTGTCGACCGCGTTCAAGCCGGTCCCGTGGCGGGTGACCAGGTGTTTGAGGTCTTCGGCCCCTATATCCTGGCGCTCGTACTCGTTAACCTGGTGGGCCAGATCCTCTCCAAGTTACAGGACTACACCGTCTACAAGCTCGAGATTGCAGGCAACTATCACCTGGCGCGTCTATGCTTCGACACGCTCTCCAACCAATCCATGACATTCCATACCAGCCGCTTTGGCGGATCGCTTGTGAGCCAGACGAGCCGTTTTATGAGCGGCTATACGGGACTGGTGGACGTGACGGTGTATTCGCTCATCCCCACCATCACCTCGGTCATCTGCACCGTGGCCGCACTCGCCCCGGTGGTGCCGACGTTTACCATGATCCTGGTGTGCATCATGGTCGTCTACATCGCGTTTGTCTGGCTTATGTACAAGCGCATCATGCCGCTTTCGGCCGCGACGTCCGCCGCGCAGAACAAGCTCTCGGGCGTGCTCTCCGACGCGGTCACGAATATCCTGGCCGTCAAGACCTGTGGGCGCGAGGACTTTGAGCGCGACCTGTTCGATGCCGCCGACCGCGCCGCGCGCGACGCCGAGACGGTTTCGATGCACGCCATGATGCAGCGCAACTTTACGACCTCGGGCCTTATCGTCATCACCATGGCCGTGGTGAGCGTGTTCGTCGCGGGTGGCAACGCGTGGTTTGGCATTTCGGCCGGCGCGCTCGTCATGATCTTTACCTATACGTACAACCTCACCATGCGTCTGAACTACGTAAGCTCCATGATGCAGCGCATCAACCGCGCGCTGGGCGATGCGGCCGAGATGACACGCGTGCTAGACGAGCCGCGTCTGGTGGCAGACGACGAGAATGCTCCCGAGCTCAAAGTGACCGAGGGCGCGATTGATTTTGAGCACTTGAGCTTTGCATACCGTGACGCCGCGGCGGGCGAGAGCGTGTTCGACGACCTGACGCTCCATGTGGCGGCGGGCCAGCGCGTGGGCCTGGTGGGCAAATCGGGCTCGGGCAAGACGACGCTCACCAAGTTATTGTTGCGCCTGGACGATGTACAGGGCGGCCGCGTGCTCGTGGACGGCCAGGACGTCTCGCGCTGCACGCAGCAGAGCCTGCGCCGCCAGGTTGCCTACGTGCCGCAGGAGGCGCTACTGTTCCATCGCTCCATTCGCGAGAATATCGCCTACGGCCGCCCCGACGCCACCGACGAGCAGATTCGCGAGGCCGCGCGCCTGGCCAACGCCCTGGAGTTTATCGACCGCTTGCCTCGTGGCTTTGACACCATGGTGGGCGAGCGCGGCGTCAAGCTCTCGGGCGGCCAGCGTCAGCGCGTGGCCATCGCCCGTGCCATCCTAACCGACGCGCCGATTCTGGTGCTCGACGAGGCGACCTCTGCCCTCGACAGCGAGTCCGAGGCGCTGGTGCAGGAGGCGCTCGAAAACCTGATGCGTGGACGTACCTCCATTGTGGTGGCGCACCGCCTGTCTACCGTGGCGGCGCTCGACCGCATTGTGGTGCTGGCCGATGGCGAGATCGTCGAGGACGGCACGCATGCGCAGCTTGTCGAGGCGGGTGGCGAGTACGCGAGCCTGTGGAGCCGTCAGACCGGCGCATTCTTGGAGGCGTAAGCGTCTCGGACGTGGGACAATTGTGCCCATAAGTTTATTGTGCCGTTGAGTCGAGGAGTCGTTATGCCACGCGAGACCAATGCCGCCAAGCGCGAGCGCGCCATCGAGGTTTGTGAGCGCCTCAACCGTCGCTATGGCCCGGTCGAGTGCTTTTTGGACCACGAGAATCCCTTCCGCCTGCTGATTGCGGTGCTGCTCTCGGCGCAAACGACCGACGCGCAGGTCAACAAGGTGACGCCGAAGCTGTTTGCCCAGTGGCCCACGCCCGAGGCCATGGCCGGGGCGAGCGTGGCTGACGTGGCAGACACCATCAAGTCACTCGGCTTCTACAAGAGCAAGGCCAAGCATGCCGTCGAGGCCGCGCAGATGATCGTCGCCGACTATGGCGGCGAGGTGCCGGCCGACATGAAGGAACTCGTGAAGCTGCCGGGCGTGGGACGCAAGACGGCGAACATCGTGCTCAACGTGGGGTTTGGCATTGTCGAGGGCATCGCGGTGGACACGCACGTCAACCGCATTGCGCACCGCCTGATGCTGAGTCCCAAGACGCATGCCAAGGAGCCGCTCAAGACCGAGCAAGATCTGCTCAAGATTTTGCCGCACGAGTATTGGGGATCGGCCAACCACCAGTGGATTACCTTTGGCCGCGAGATCTGCGACGCCCGCAAACCCAAGTGTGACGAGTGTCCGCTGGCGGATTTGTGCCCCAGCGTGCGCGTAGCGGGGTAGGGCGGAACGCATCTTCGTCTGGCGTTTTTTGCGGGGCTGGGTTTGCCCTTGAGCCGGAGTCCTCTCCATGCGCTACCATGACAGGCAATGATTTTTGACGTACGACCCGCCGAGCTTGCCCCGGCGGGCTTTTGGCGTTGCAATGCCGGAGGAACAGCATGCTCATTCACCGTATAGCCGCGCAGCTCTACACTGCCGAGGCGCTGCAGACTGTCGAGGCCGGACTCGATGCCGGCGAGGACGTGACGCTGGCCGTGTCGCAATCGGGTCGCACGCTTATGGCGGCAGCCCAGTTTGCGCGCCGTCCGCGCCCCACGGTCTACATTGTGAGCGGCGAGGACGCGGCCGATCGCGCCGCGCGCAGCCTTGCTGCTTATGTGGGCCTGGCGCACGTGTGCCGTTTTCCCGAGCGCAAGGACTATCCGTGGCGCGAGCAGGCGCCTGACGATGCCGTGGTGGCGCAGCGCTGCGAGGCCCTCGGGCGCATCGTGCGCGGGGACAACTGCATCATGGTCGCCTCGGCCCGTGCGCTGCTGCGTTGCGTGCCGCCAGTCGAGAGCCGCTACTGGGAGTCCACGACCTTTGCGGTGGGCGAGGAGATTCCTTTTGATGAGGTGCCGCAGCGCCTAGTGGGCATGGGCTACACCAATGCCGGCGCCGCCGACGCGCCCGGTCTGTTCCGCGTGCACGGCGACACCGTCGAGGTGTTTCCCGCGCAGGAAAAGGCGCCCGTGCGCATTGAGTTCTTTGGCGACGAGATCGACCGCATCCGTCGCATGGTGAGCTCAACGGGGCAGACCATCGGTAACGAAGACAGCATCGAGATCTTCCCCTGCCGTGAGCTGGCGCTTACCGACGAGGCCGTCCACAACATGCATGTGGCGCTCTATCGCGCCAGCCAGGACGACAGCAAGCTGGCCGCATTGCTCGAGATGGTGGATGCGCGCATCGTTACACCCGAGCTCGACCGCTTTTTGCCGGTAATGTACGGCCAGACCGTGAGCCCGCTGGCGCACGTGAGCGGCAAGGCGCTCGTGGTGCTGTCCGAGCCGCGCTCGCTGTTCGACGATTGCCTGCGTGCCTACGAGGATATCGAGGCGCGTGCTGGCGAGGCAGGGATTGACCGGCTGGATGGCCTGTATGTACGTGCCCAGCAGCTCGATTTTGGTGCCCAGCAGCGCCTGAACTACGTGAGCCTGATCCGTGCCGGCGGCGCGGTGACGGCGGAGCTCAAGATTGAGCAGCCGGCCATCGCAGGCTCGGACAATCGCTTTATGACGCGCATTCAGGAAGTCGTGGGCAAGCGCTACGCCTGCGTGTTTGCCATTCCCGACCGCGGTGCGCGCGAGTCGATGGAGCTCACCTTTGGCGACGAGGGCATTACCTTTGAGGAGTCGCTGACCGCGGCGCCCGAAAATGCCGGTGCTATCGGCGACCGCGTGCGCGTGGCGGCGGCGGATTCTGCCGATCGTGCCGCACGTCAGGAGGCCCATGCTTTCATTCGCGAGCGTAAGGCCGACGCGCTCAACGCCCGCTCGCTCGAGGCGGGCGCCGCGCAGGCTGCCGCCGGCGCTGCCGTGCCCACCATCTCGCGCGGGCGCGTGACCTTTGTGGACGCTGCCCTGCCGCAGGGCGTGGTGGTGCCCGACGCCAATTTGGCCGTGTTCTCGATCGCCGACCTCAATGCCCGCATGGATGCCAACCGCGCGCGCAGCCGCCGCAAGGTTGACATTACGCAGATCACGTTCCCGTTTAAGCCGGGCGACTACGTGGTGCATGCCACCCACGGCATCGCGCTCTTTAGCGAGATTGCGCGCCAGGAAGTGGGCGGCAAGGAACGCGACTACTTTTTGCTGGAATATGCCGACGGTGACAAGCTCTACGTGCCGCTCGAGCAGGTCGACCGCATCACACGCTATGTTGGCCCCGACGGCGACAAGCCGCGCCTGACCAGGCTCAATACCGCCGACTGGACGCGTGCCACCAACAAGGCACGCAAGAACGCCAAAAAGCTGGCGTTTGACCTGGTCGACCTGTATACGCGCCGCTCGTCGATTACCGGTATCGCCTGTCCGCCCGATACGCCCGAGCAGATCGAGATGGAGGAGAGCTTCCCCTACGACGAGACACGCGACCAGCTGGAGGCTATCGCCGACATCAAGGCCGACATGGAGGCGCCCAAGCCCATGGACCGCCTGCTGTGCGGCGACGTGGGTTTCGGCAAGACCGAGGTTGCCCTGCGCGCGGCGTTTAAGTGCGTGGACTCCGGCCGCCAAGTCATGGTGCTCTGCCCCACGACCATTCTGGCCCAGCAGCACTACGAGACGTTCTTTGAGCGCTTTGCCCCGTTTGGCCTCGAGGTCGAAGTGCTCAGCCGCTTCCGCACCCCGGCGCAGCAGAAGCGCGCGCTCAAGGCGTTTGCCGAGGGCACGATTGATGTGCTCATCGGCACGCATCGTCTGCTTTCGGCCGATGTGAACCCCAAGAACCTGGGCCTGGTGATCATTGACGAGGAGCAGCGCTTTGGCGTGCAGCACAAGGAGCAGCTCAAGAACCTGCGCGAGCAGATTGACGTGCTCACGCTTTCGGCAACGCCGATTCCGCGAACCATGCAGATGGCCACGAGCGGCGTGCGCGACATGAGCCTGATCACGACGCCGCCGATCGGGCGCCGCCCCGTAATCGTGCACGTGGGAGAGTACGACCCCGACGTGGTGAGCGCGGCGATTCGCCTGGAGGTGGGTCGCGGCGGTCAGGTGTACTACGTGTCCAACCGCGTCAAGACCATCGACGACGCCGTGGCGCGCGTGCACGAGGCCGCGCCCGAGGCGCGCGTGGGCGTAGCGCACGGCAAGATGAGCCCGCGCGAGGTCGAGGATGTGATGATCGAGTTCGCGACCAAAAAGATCGACGTGCTCATCGCCACGACCATCGTGGAGAGCGGCATCGACAACGCGACCGCCAACACGCTCATCATCGAGGACTCGCAGCGCCTGGGTCTGGCACAGCTCTACCAGCTCAAGGGCCGTGTGGGCCGCTCTGCCACGCAGGCCTACGCGTACTTTATGTTCCCGGGCGAGCTGCCGCTCACCGAGGAGGCGACGGCGCGCCTGACCGCACTTTCCGAGTTCCAGGACCTGGGCAGCGGCATGCGCATCGCCATGCGCGACCTGGAGATTCGCGGTGCCGGCTCGCTTATGGGAGCCGAGCAGCACGGCAACCTGTCGAGCGTGGGCTTTGACCTGTTTACGCAGATGCTGGGCCAGGCCGTGGCTGAGGCGCGCGGCGATGACGACGCCGGCGTGGAGGCGGCGAGCGTGGGTATTAACCTGCCGGCCGACTACTTCTTGTCCGAGGAGTACCTGCCGGCGGTGGATCAGCGCGTGCTCGTGTACCGTAAGCTCGCAGCGGCCGAGGACCTAGAGAGCATCGATGAGGTGCAGGAGGAGACCGAGGCTGCGCATGGCGAGCTGCCGCTGGCGGGACTCAACCTGTTCAATCGCGCACGAATCCGCATTCGCGGCGAGCGCCTGGGGCTCGAGAGCGTCACGCTCAGTGGCGGCCGCATCACGTTTTTGGGCGTTGACGTGCCCAAGAAGGTGGCCTTTGAGCTTAAGACCCGCTATGGCGCGGTGAACTTCCCCAAGAGCCGCAAGCTGTCGGTGCCCTACAAGGCGGGCGCCGGTGCGGGCGGCGGCCTGGGTCGCGGTCTCGACGCCAACGACGGCACCGGCCCGGTGGCGGCGGCGCTCATGCTGCTGCAACAGCTGGGTGCTAGTGATGATGACTAACGAGTAGGGGACGTGGCGGGACGAAGTCATCTTTGTCCCGCCACGTTGCAGGTTGATTCCAGCCCCATCGAAAGGAAAGCATGTTCGGGTACATCTATAAGAAAGATGCCGCCATTATCGCGGTTGTCCTGTGTCTTTGTCTGGGCGTGGGCAGTTTCTTCGATTATCAGATCTCGAGCGCGCTGTTCAATATCGGCAGCATGTACGGTCGCTTTATCGAGGCCGCCGGCGAGCTGCCGTTCGAGCTGACGGCGAGCATCGCGGGCGTTATGCTCGTGCGCGCGGTGCGTCCCGACTCCAGGGGGAGCAAATGGCTCGCTGTGCTCGGCATCCTCGTCAACGTTGGCCTGACCGGCTACGAGATCGTTTCGTCCCTGAGGGTTGGCGGCAAACTCATCGCGGCTCAGTTGGTGCTGACGTTTGTGCTGGTCATCGTCGCCAACCTTATCGTCTATCGCCTCACGCGCACGACCGAGCCCGACGAGCTCACACGCTGGGCGTTGATGGTGCTTGCCGTGTGGGTCGCTCAGGCCATCATCCTCAACGTGATCGTCAAGCCGCTGTGGTCGCGCCCGCGCATGCGCGTGATCGAGGTCACGCCGGGGCTCAATTTTCAGCCGTGGTGGGTGATCGGCAATCCCGACAAGTGGACCTATATCGCCGCCGGCGTAATCAAGGACGGCTTTAAGTCGTTCGCGAGCGGGCACACCGCGCATGCGGCGATGGGTCTTATGCTCGCCGGACTTCCCGCGGTGGCCTTTAAGGAAAAGCCCTCGCGCCGTCGGGTGGTCTTTTGGACGGCGGCTGTGGTCGCGGCGCTCGTCGCCTTTGGCCGCATCGTGATCGGAGCGCACTTTTTGAGTGACGTGAGCTGCGGCTTTGCCCTGGTGCTGGCGCTTGAGTGCCTTGCCGCGCGCATTGCCTATCCCAACGGCGTACAATAGCTCCGTTTGAATCATTGGGCCCGTGCCCGGCTAGAGAGGATTGCCATGCTCGCGTTTAACAACGATTATTCCCACGGCGCACATCCGGCAGTGCTGCAGGCGCTCGTCGACACCAATATGGAGCCGCAGCCCGGCTACGGTACCGATGCGCACACCGAGCGTGCCAAGCAGCTTATCCGCGAGGCCTGTCAGGCCCCCGATGCCGACGTGTTTTTTCTGGTGGGCGGCACGCAGGCCAACGCGACGGTGATCGACATGCTGCTCGCGCCGTACGAGGGCGTCGTTGCCGCCGAGACTGGCCACGTCGCCTGCCACGAGGCGGGCGCCATCGAGTTTGGCGGCCACAAGGTGCTCACCATCCCCGGCTACGAGGGCAAGATGCACGCTGAGGACCTCGAGAACTATATCCAGGTGTTCTACGAAAACGAGAGCTACGAGCACACGGTGTTCCCGGGTGCCGTGTACGTGAGCCTATCGACCGAGTACGGCACGCTGTACTCCAAGGCCGAGCTCGCGGCGATTCACGCAGTGTGCCAGAAGCGCGAGATTCCGCTGTTTGTGGATGGCGCCCGCCTGGCCTATGCGCTGGCGGCCGATGAGTGCGACATTACCCTGCCTGAGCTGGCGCAGCTGTGTGACGTGTTCTACATCGGCGGCACCAAGTGCGGCGCTCTGTGCGGCGAGGCCGTGGTGTTTTGCGGCATGCACGCCCCGGCGCATCCCATTCCGCGTATTAAGCAGCATGGCGCACTGCTTGCCAAGGGCCGCCTGACGGGCGTGCAGTTCGAGGCTCTTTTTACCGATGGCCTGTATTTTGAGATTGGTCGCCAGGCGATTGAGACCGCTCAGGCGCTGCGTCGCGTGCTGCACGAGCGCGGCTACCAGTTCTTCTTGGAGACGCCGACCAACCAGCAGTTCGTGATTCTGCCCAACGAGGACATGGCCCGCATTCGCGAGCATGCGGCGATCGAGTACTGGGAAAAGTACGACGATACCCACACGGTGGTGCGTTTTTGCACCAGCTGGGCCACGACGCAGGAGGATATCGACGCGTTGGCGGCTGTCCTGTAGCCTGATGTAATGACAAGGGGCCGCCCTGTGCCTGGGCTTGGCGCAGGGCGGCCTTTGCTTTTGAGGGAGAAGGGTTGTATGACCGAGATGTCCGAGCCGACAATTCGCCTGGGGACGCCCGATGATGCGCCGGCGTTGCTTGCCATCTATGAGCCGTATGTGCGCCAGACGGCGATTACCTGCGAATACGAGGTGCCGAGCGTTGAGGAGTTCGCCGGGCGCATCGAGCGTACGCTCAAGCGCTACCCGTATTTGGTGATGGAGCTGGACGGGCGTCCGGTGGGTTATGCCTATGCGAGCCCGCTCAACAGCCGCGAGGCATACGACTGGTCGGTCGAGACATCGATCTACCTGGCGCGCGATGTACGCCACGGCGGGCTGGGCCGCAAGCTGCACGATGCGCTCAAGCAATGCCTGATCGCGATGGGCATCACCAACATGTGCGCCCTCATCGCCGTGCCGCACGATAAGGACGATGAGTACCTGACGCACAACAGCCAGGATTTCCATGCCCATATGGGATATCGCCTGGTGGGCACCTTCGACCGCTGCGCCCAAAAGTTCGGCCGCTGGTACGACATGTGCTGGATGGAGCTGGTCCTAGCCGAGCGCACACCCAACCAACCCAAACCAACCTGGTTCCCCGACCTCCCCAAACCTACCATTTAGGGACAGGTTTATTTTGGCAGGTTTTATCTGGGCAAACGTTGCAAGCCGCCGCGAAGGATATGGATACCTTCGCGGCGGCTTTTGTTTTGGGTGTGTATGACCCAAGGCGATTGCCTGCGGATATAACAAAACCTCAGAGAAAACCGACCAAAATAAACCTGTCCTTTTTTGGCAGGTTTTGGCTGTCTTGCGGTATCAAATCGCCGCAAGAAGTGCAGCGTTCGTACGCTATTTTGACCTGAATCGTCCCCTCGGGACGCCTTGCGAGCTAAGTGAGTAGACTTTTTGGTGCAGGGCAAGCACAAAGCTTATTCGCTTTAGTAAAACCGCAGGTCACAGAGGTGGCTGTTTTGGGTGTGCTCGGCAGGTCGCGAAAAGTCTACTCACTTAGATTTGCGGTGCTGGATATTCTGAGCAGGAACAGTTGAGCTTGGACGGCGCGTATTGCCAGGCGATGCCGGCACTTGCGCCATGCTGGCTTGAGATTTTATAAAAACCGCAGGTAAAACGCATATTAGTTAGTTTTCGACTCGTTTAGTGCGCTAGCCGATGGGCTCGGTGTATTTGGCGCGGTCGGTTCGTTGGATGCGCTTGGAGACGTGGAGCGGGCGGCCGTCGGTGTCGTAGACGTAGTCGGTGATTAGGATCAGCGCCTGCCCGCGCTCAACGTTGAGCAAAAACGCCTCGTTTTGCGAGGCATAGCACACCTCAAAGGTCTTATGCCCCTGTGCCGGTGCGCGATGGAACTCCTGTCGCAGCGCGGCGTAGAGCGAACCGTTGATATCGCGATTGATGAGTGCCTCGAAGCTTGGCGGCAGGTAGGTGGTCTCCAAGCACAGCGGCGCGTCGTCCAGGTAGCGCAGGCGGACAAGTTTGACGAGCTTGCTGCCCACGGCGGCGTCAAAGAACTTGGCTATGCTGCCGGCCGCCTTGGCAAAGCCTGAGTCCACGGTGCGCGTGGTGGGCTTCATGCCCTGGCCTTCGACCTGCTTGGTATAGCTCGAAAACACTAGGTTGTTCTCGTGGAGCGCGGGCGTGTCGGCCACAAAGGCGCCACGCCCGCGCTCGGTGCGCACCAGGCCCTCATCAACGAGCACCTTAAGGGCGTGGCGCACGGTGCTGCGCGACAGCCCCGATTCGTCCATGAGCTCCATCTCGGACGGCAGCTTGTCTCCGCGTGCGTAGATGCCGGCGGCGATGCGGTCGCGAAGCGTACCCGCCAAGCGCTCGTATTGGCTCAGTTTCTTTTTAGATGAAGCGTTCATGCGATCAACCTGTATCTAACCTGTATGCGTATCTAATCAAGCATGTATTCAATACAACAACAAAACCGCTGGTGGACAATTATTAAAAACTGCATCAGCAAAAATTCTAAGACAAATATAGCATACAACTAGTCGACATAACCAAAACATGTATGTAACTTGTATGCCATCGAGAGCATCAAACGAGAAGAAAGGCTGATGCACGATGACTACTCAGGAACAGGTTAAGGATGTCGTCTCCCAGGTTTTGGCTGACAAGGCAGACAAGGGCGGCATCAAGCGCGTCGTGTGGATTGGCGCTGGCGGATCCAACGGCGGCAACTATCCTGCCCAGTACTTTATGGAGCACGAGGCCACGCAGGTCGTGAGCTCCAGCTACACCAGCAACGAGTTCGTGCACGCCACCCCGGCCTACGTCAACGAGAACACCCTGGCCGTCGTCGTGTCCATGCGCGGCACCAAGGAGACCATCGTTGCCGCCCAGGTCGCCAAGGATCACGGCGCCAGCACCATCGCCGTCTATGTTGACGAGTCCGGTCTCACCGAGGTCTGCGACTACAAGATCCAGTACGACAGCCTGGCCGTCGATGAGTCCTGCATGGGCCGCACCAACTCCGCCGTCGTGACCATGATCGCTATGGAGCTCACGCAGCAGACCGAGGGCTATGCCGAGTACGAGACCGCCATGGCCGCCTTCGACTTGGTCGACCCCATCTATCGCAAGGCCGTCGAGTACACCCGTCCGCTCGCTGCCAAGTGGGCCGAGCAGAACGCCGACAAGCCCTGCATCAACGTCATGGCCCAGGGCCCGCTCTTTGGTGCCGCCTACGTCTTTAGCATCTGCAACGTGCAGGAGATGCTGCAGATCGACTCTTGCACCATCAACACCTGCGACTTCTTCCACGGCCCCTTCGAGATCCTGGACAAGCGCACCTCGCTGTTCCAGCTCATCAGCGTCGGCCGCAGCCGCTGCAACGACGAGCGCGGCATCCGCTTTGTCAACCAGTACGGTGGCGAGCGCGTCTATCAGCTCGACGCCAAGGAGCTCGGCCTCAACGACATCAAGGACAGCGTGAGCGAATACTTCAACCACCTGATCTTTGCCCCGATCCTCAACAACGTGTACATGCGTGCGCTTTCTGCCGTCACCCACAAGGACTACATGACGCGCCGTTACATGTGGAAGCTCGACTACTAGGGGATAGAGCGGCCTAACAGCTCGATGTCCTCATAAGTTGCGGTGGAATAGTTCCTGTTTGGGGGTCTGAAGCCTCTATTCAGGAACTATTTCACCGCAACTGAATTCATGGCGGCAGTTGGGGACGTTCCTTTTCTGCCGGCAGTTGGGGACAGTCCTAGTCGTTGGGGACGTACTTAAATGAGTAGTCATTCAGGAACGTCCCCAACGACTACTCATTTAAGTACGTCCCCAATGAGTACCCCCAATGAGTGCCTAACTCAGACCAGCCCCTCAGTGATCCGTTTTCCTCCGTCCCCAGCGGATCATTTTTCCGTTCGGCGATTTGTGTCTTGAAAAATGTATATAACGACTATAACGTAGTGTGAAACATATTGGAAACAACACCGAGGAGGCTGCGTTGAAGAAAAGCAATCTGGGCTATGTGCTGGTGCTGATCGCCGCGCTTATGTGGGGCAGCATCGGAATCTTTGTAAACGGCATCTCGGCCATGGGCGTTTCGTCCCAGAGCATGGCTGCCTTTCGCTTGTTGGTCGGAGCGCTTATCTTGGCGCCGGTCCTGATGTTTATGGGCTGCCGTCCGGGTGAGGGGTCTACCGTGGCCCAGGGTCCGCTGGCCATGTTCAAAGCAAGCCCTAAAGAGCTTGTTCCCTGCGCGCTTGTCGGTATCGTCGGTCTGGCCGCCGCCAACACCTGCTATTACGAGTGCATGGGCGAGGTCGGCATGTCCACGGCCTCGGTGCTGCTCTACACCTCGCCGGTGTTTGGCGTCATGCTCGGCCGCGTGCTTTATCGCGAGGACGTGACCCCCAACAAACTCGTTGCCATTGTCTTTAACATCGTTGGCTGCGTGCTTGCAGTGACCAATGGCGACCTTTCCGGTTTTCATTTTTCGGTTTGGGGCGTCACGTCGGGCGTGATTGCAGGCTTTTGCGGTGCGTCGCTCGCGGTGTTTAGCCGGATAGCAACCAAGACGGTCCACCCGCTGGCTGTCACGTTTTGGGGCTTTGTTTTTGGCGGTGTGGTTATGGCAGCTATCGCGGCTCCGTGGCCGGATGTCGCCGCGGCAATGTCGCCACAGCTGCTGCTGTTGTTCCTTGGCTTTGGACTCATCCCCACAGCCGTGGCCTACATCTTATATATGCAGGGTCTGTCCATGGGGCTCGAGACATCGAAAGTTCCCGTCGTAATGTCTTTCGAGACGGTCGTCACCGTACTGGTGGGCATTGGTGTCTATGCCGAGCCCGCCGGTGCGATCAAGGTTCTGGGCATTGTGCTGGTGCTCATGTCCATCCTGATTATGAACACCGACTTCTCCAAGCTGCGCAACAGCGTCATTGTTAAACGTATTGTCGAGAGCATGACCTTTAAGCCCAATGCGTGGTGGACCGAAAAATCGCAGGACATGGATCTGTTTAAGGAGCGCACGGGCATTGCGCTGGAGCCCACCGTGCAGGAAAGCCCCTGGTACTTCGTGCGATAGAGGATTGCGTGCAGAGTCTGACCTGGGGTTATCCAGCCAGCGCCGGCCTACCCTGCGCCAACGTTTCAAGTACGTTAAACCCGTCAACGGTCGATTTTCACCCGCGAACGGTCTTTATACTAATTAGCAATATAAGCAACGTATAAGACGTTATAATGACCATAACGAAAAGGAGGAGGCAAGATGAATCAGATCATTCTCGCATCTCATGGCGGCCTGGCCGCAGGCGCCAAAGACACGCTCGAGATGGTTCTCGGCGACGTGTCGAACGTCCACGTCGTGTCGCTTGCTCGTGACGACAAGGAGCCCATCACCAATAAGGTGGACGCCATGATCGCCACGTTCAACGCGGACGACACCGTCTATGTGCTGACCGATATGCTCGGCAGCTCGGTCAACAACAGCATGGTCGAGCTTTCCAAGAACGGCACGAAGTTCACGGTTGTCAGCGGTTTCAACATCCCGCTGGCGCTCACGCTCGCTATGAGCCCCGTCCCCGTCGAGGGCGCCGAGCTCGCGGCCCTCATCAACGAGGCCCGCAACGGTCTGACCAACCCCAACGCACCGGCCCAGCCCGCCGCGGCTCCCGCCAAGAAGGCCAAGGCGTCCCGTCACAGCTCCGGTCCCGCCAAGATCGTCCTCGCGCGTCTTGACTACCGTCTGCTGCACGGCCAGGTCGTCTTTACCTGGACCACCAAGGTTCAGGCCGAGCGCATCATCGTCGTCGACAACGCTGCCGCCAACGATGACATCAAGAAGGGCGCTCTTAAGCTGGCCAAGCCCCAGGGCGTGCGCCTGAACGTCTTCACCGTCGAGCGTGCCCTCGCCAAGATGGACAAGCTCAACACCCTCGGCGAGCGCGTCATGTTCGTCTTTGGCAACACGGCCGAGATGCTGCAGTTCTGCCAGGGCTACAAGCTCGACGCCATCAACTTGGGCGCCACCGCCAACCACGACGGTGCCGATCAGGTCGGCGGCAAGGACAGCTCCGTCTTCCTCGACGCCACCCAGAAGGCCGACGTCAACCAGCTGCTCGACATGGGCATCAAGCTCTATGTCCAGCAGACCCCTACGTATCAGAGCGTCGACATCGACGCCAAGCTGTAATCAACCAGGCTTTTGCCTGACTGAAAGGAGAAGGGTATGAATACGTTCATCAGTGCGGTGCTCGTCGGCCTCGTCGGCGTGTTCTGCATGTGGGACTCCCGCCTGCTCGGTCGTCTTAACTTCGAGCAGCCCCTCGTTGGCGCTACGCTCGTCGGTCTGCTGCTGGGCGATGTGCCCACCGGCCTTGCCGTCGGTGCCGCCGTCGAGCTCGTGTCCATGGGCCTGGTGCAGGTCGGCGCCGCCGTTCCGCCCGATATGGTCCTGGGCGGCATCGTGGCCGCTGCCTTTGCGTGCCTGACCGATGCTTCCGCCGAGACCGCCATGACGATCGCCATCCCGGTCGCCGTCCTGGGTCAGCTCCTCGGCATCGTGTTCCGTTCCATCATCGCCGCCCTCACCCATGTGGCAGATAGCGCGATCGATAACGGTAACTTCAAGACCGCCTACCGTATGCACATCTGCGCCGGCTCCGGTCTGTACGCCATCATGTACTTCCTGCCGATCTTCCTCGCCGTCTTTGTTGGCACCGACCTGGTTCAGGCCATCGTCAACATGGTTCCCGAGTGGCTGTCCACTGGTCTTAACGTTTCGACCAAGATCATGACTGCCTACGGCTTGGCCCTGCTGCTCACCATGATGATCAAGAAGGGTATGACTCCGTTCCTGTTCATCGGTTTCCTGCTCGCCGCTTACCTCAACCTGTCCGTCATCGCGGTCGCTCTGATCGGTGTGTGCCTGGCTGTCGTCTTCATGGGCTTCAAGTTCAACGGTTCCCATGCAGCCGCCGGTGTCGATTCCGACTACGATCCGCTCGAAGACGACGAAGACTAAGGAGGAACACACTATGGCAACCGCAACCAAGGACGTGTCCCTGAACAAGAAGGTCAGCCAGTTCTTCTGGCGCTCCTGGGCCATCCAGGCCTCTTGGAACTACGAGCGTCAGATGAACATGGGCTTCCTCTACGGCATGGTTCCCACGCTCGATCGCCTCTATCCGGATGAGTCCGACCCCAAGCAGCTCGCTGCTAAGAAAGAGGCTTACCACCGTCACATGGCGTTCTACAACTGCACCCCGCAGACGAGCGCTTTCATCCTGGGCCTCTCCGCCTCCATGGAGGAGGAGTACGCCAAGGATCCCGAGAACTTCGATCCCGATTCGATCAACGCGGTCAAGACCTCCCTCATGGGTCCGCTTTCCGGCATCGGTGACTCCTTCTTCCAGGGCACCATCCGCGTTATCGCCTTTGGCCTGGGCGTTCAGCTGGCTCAGCAGGGCTCCATCATGGGCCCGATCCTGGCCATGCTCATCTCCATCGTCCCCTCTGTGCTGATCACTTGGTTCGCAGCCAAGATGGGCTATCAGGGCGGCCACGAGTACCTGAGCAAGCTTCAGGGCGGCGACCTCATGGAGAAGCTCATGTATGTCTGTGGCATCGTGGGTCTTATGTCCGTGGGCGGCATGATCGCTACGCTGATCGGCGCCACCACCCCGCTGCAGTTCGCTGAGGGCACCGTCGTTATCCAGGACATCCTGGACGGCATGATGCCCCAGATGATCTCCCTTGGCCTCACCGGCCTTATGTACTGGCTCATCAAGAAGAACGTCAACACCGGTTGGCTTCTCGTGATCGCCATCGTGGGCGGCATCGCCCTCTCCGCGGCCGGCATCCTGGCCTAGTCGCGACCAAGCGTCTAACCGCTTTCCCCCGGGGGCCTGCCTGGCATCCCATACCCCAGGCAGGCTTCCATTCCCAAAATGCGACAATGGGACAGTCCCCTTGTCGCATCCTCAACGGGCCGGCGACTCGGTCCAAACCACGGTAACCCTGCGAGCGCCCGGCAATGTGGCGCCGCAAAAATCGAAAGGAATGTGTCAGATGTACGAGATCGACCTTAACCTCCCTAAGCAGATCGTCGCTGACGTCCTGTCCAACCACGAGATCCACAGCGTCGCCTTCGTCGGCTGCGGTGCTTCCATGTCCGACCTGTACCCCGCCAAGTACTTCCTGGCCAACAACACGGACAAGCTGAACGTTCAGATTTTCACCGCTAACGAGTTCAACTACGACACGCCTTCCTGGGTCAACGAGCACACCTTCGTGATCACCTGCTCCCTCGGTGGCTCCACGCCCGAGACCGTCGAGGCCAACAAGACCGCCAAGAAGCACAACTGCCCGGTCGTCTCCCTCACCAACAAGGCTGGCTCCGCTCTGACCGTCGACGCTGACTACGTCATCGTTCACGGCTTCCACGCCAACTTCGCTGCCAAGTGCGAGAAGCCCGGCTACGCCATCGCTCTTGCTGTCGAGATCCTTCAGCAGACCGAGGGCTATGACCACTACGAGGACATGATCACCGGCCTCACCAACGTCTTCGAGCTCTGTGAGAACGCCGCTCAGCACTGCAAGAAGCTCGCCAAGAAGTTCGCCGAGGACTTCAAGGACGACAAGATGATTTACTTCATGGCTTCCGGTGCCTCCGAGAAGATGGCTTACTCTCACGCCGCCTTCCTGTTCACCGAGATGCAGTGGATCGACGCCGCTGCCTACAACACCGGTGAGTACTTCCACGGCCCGTTCGAGGTTTCCACCGAGGGTAAGCCCTACGTCTTCTTCATGTCCGATGGCGCTACTCGTCCGATGGACGCCCGCGCCCTCACCTTCCTCGAGCGCATGGGCGCCAAGGTCGCTCTGATCGACTCCAAGGACTACGGCCTGGCTGACGCTGTGCCCGCAAGCGTCGTCACCTACTTCAACCCGCTGCTGCACCTCGCCGTTATGCGCGAGTACGGCAACCAGATCGCCGAGGCCCGTCAGCACCCGCTGACCATGCGTCGCTACATGTGGAAGCTTTCCTACTAATCACAAGTAAGTAGACCTTACGGGTTGATTGAGAGGGGATGGGGTTTGCGCCCCGTCCCCTTTTTTGCTCTGGGGAGGGCGTGTCTGTCGCGTCGCAAATCCCAGATAAAACCTACCAAAATAAACCTGTCCCTTTTTGGCAGGTGGGAGGAGATGCGTATGATCAAGGCAGTGCTGTTTGACATGGACGGCGTGCTGGTCGATACCGAGTGGTTCTACAACCGTCGTCGCGTGGCGTTTATGGAGGAGAAGGGGTTCCACTTTGACGAGATCCCCGATCTTTCGGGGTCTAACGAGCCGGCCATTTGGGAGGCGCTGGTGCCCGACGATGTTGAGCTGCGCGAGCGCCTGCGCGTGGAGTATAAACAGGTCTACAGCCCGGACCACCCCGTTCCGTATGCCGAGCTGCTCAACGAGCAGACGGAGCCGGTGATGCGTGAGCTGCACGAGCGCGGCGTGAAGTGTGCCATCGCGAGCTCATCCTATCGCGAGCTGATCGACGAGCTGGTGGAGATTGCCGGCATCGCCGACGTGCTGGACTACACCATCAGCGGCCACGAGTGCAGTGCGTTTAAGCCCGATCCCGAGATCTACCTGCGCGCCATGGAGGCGCTGGGGGTGGAGCCCGCCGAGTGCTTGGTTATCGAGGATTCGCCTTTGGGTATCGAGGCCGGCAAGCGCTCCGGCGCCCGCGTCTTGGCGCTGCGTCCGCACGAGGGCGTTAACCTCGATCAATCGCGAGCCGATGCCGTTATCGATAATCTGACCGACATTTTGGCCGCTTTGTAGTGTCAATCCGCCGCGAGAAGCACGGGTTCAAACGTTTTTTGCGGTGGACTGGCTCAATTTGGTTTCGATTTTGATCCGTTTGGCTTCGATTCGGGCTAAGTGAGTAGACTTTTTGGCGCAGGCCGAGCACAATGCATATCTTTCTTTGTAAAACCGCAGGTCACAGGGGTGGCGGTTTTGGGCGTGCTCGGCAGATCGTAAAAAGTCTACTCACTTGTAATTTGGGCCTTTGGTCGTGGGGGTTGCTGGTCCCGCTTTGGTTGTCGAGGGAGGGTGAATTGAAGCACCCTCGCACGCTCCGTGCTACAATCGCCGACATGCCTCACAACTACATCTGCCTTCGAAAGGAGCCCGCGTGGCGAACGCCATCGATCAGCTCACGGACCGCGTGCTCATGCTCGGCCGCCTCACCATCGTCCGCCGTGCCATTACCGCCGTGGCGGTCACAATTTCCGCCGTTCTCCAGACATTTCTGATCCAGGCATTCATTCAGCCCGCCGACCTGCTTCCGAGCGGCCTCACCGGCGTCGCGGTCCTGCTCGACCGCGTTACCTCGCTCGGCGGCGTTCACATCGACATCTCGCTCGGTATGCTCGCGCTCAACATTCCCGTGGCGCTCCTATGCTGGAGCGGCATTAGCAAGCGCTTCGTCATCTTCTCGATGATGCAGGTCGTGCTCTCATCGCTGTTCCTCAACGTCTTTCACTTCGCACCGTTTTTGGGCGACAAGATTATGCTCATCATTTTTGGCGGCGTGGTCTCGGGTCTGGGCGCTGCCATCGCGCTTAAGTCCGGCGCATCCACCGGCGGTACCGACTTTATCGCGCTGTGGGTTTCCAACCACACGGGCAAGACCATCTGGGGCGTCATCTTTGGCTTTAACTGCTTTATCCTGGCAATCTTTGGTTTTATGTTTGGCTGGGACAAGGCGGCGTACTCCATCGTGTTCCAGTTTATTTCGACCAAGACCATCGACAGCTTCTATCGTCGCTACGACCGCGTGACGCTGCAGATCACGACGCGTAAGGCGGACGAGGTCATGACCGCCTATGTTGACCATTTTCAGCACGGCATTAGCTGCGCCGAGGTCATTGGCGGATACAGCCGCGAGAAGATGTACCTGCTGCACGCCGTTGTATCGACCTACGAGAGCCAGGACATTATCAAGCTGGTGTGCGACATCGATCCCGGCGCCGTGATCAACGTGTTCCACACGCTCAACTTTGTGGGCGGCTGGTGGGGAGGTCATGTCGACGAGCCCATGCCCACGGCCGTTCCCGATCCCGACAAGCCCGCACGCATGGCCAGCAGGCAGGCGCGCCTCAGCGAGCAGGACAGCCTGCAGCAGGACGACGGCAGGTAAGGATTTGCTGTATGCGGTGTATCGTTTTATCAATATGAGGTAACATGAAACTAGACGTTATATACGTATTAGTTATTTCGATATTTCGATAAGAGTGATTAGATATGCCTGCACCCAAAAATGCACCGCTTTACCAACAGATTTACGACGAAATCAAGGACGCGATCGAGAAAGGTGTATATGCACCCAAGGAGCGTATTCCGTCCGAGCTTGAGCTAGCCGAGCAGTACGACGTGAGCCGCATTACGGTGCGCCGCGCCGTCGAGGAGCTGTGCTCCAATGGATACCTGGTTAAGCAGCAGGGCCGTGGCACCTTTGTCTCCACGCCGCACATCAACCGCCAGTTCCACGCTTCGACGCTGCAGACGTTTACCGCGCTGTGTGCCGATAATGGCATGAAGGCGGGCGCGCATGTGGTCGATCGCCAGATTGTGCCGGCACCTCAAAACGAGATGGAGTTCTTTGGCCTGCAAAAGGACGCGCTGCTGCTGCACATCAAGCGCGTGCGTACGGCCGACGGCGAGCCCATTTTTGAGGAGAACATCTTTGTGCCGTTTGACGCCTACCGTGAGCTGTTGACGGCCGATCTTGAGGACAAGTCGATTTTTGCCGAGGTCGAGCGTGTTGGCGGAACGCCGATTGTCTCGGTTGGCTACCGCACGGTCGAGGCCGTTCGTGCCAATACCGAGCAGGCGGCCGAGTTGGGCATTGCTCCGCACGATCCACTGCTCAACCTGCGTGCCGGCTTTATCGGCCCCGATGACGAGCCGGTTTTGATGGGTAAGCAGTACTACGTGGGATCGCGCTACGTTATGGTCATGTAGGGTTGGTTCCGCCGTTCTTACGAACGGCGGACCGATCGACGCTGCAAGCCCGCCAGAGCGGCAATCTGCCTTTCAACTTCGGCGGCATGA
>UQIQ01000034.1 GCA_900541185.1 uncultured Collinsella sp. | reverse complement strand
CGAGATGACGTCGAGTCTCGTGGGCTCGGAGATGTGTATAAGAGACAGATTCAGATTTGTGGAGAAACCCGAAGATCGTGCCAAATGGAATCCACCTTTTGGAAATTAAGCATTGGTCTGGACAAAGCCGCCATCAAACGCATTGGCCTCGAGCACGCGGGCACAGCCGTTCACGACGTTATCGAGCGCCGTGGGGCTGACGTTGACCGAAACGCCGGTCTCATCGCGCAAACGCACGTCGAGACCGCGCAGTAGCGCACCGCCGCCGGTCAGCAAAATGCCGTAGTACATAAGGTCCGAGGCAAGATCGGGCGGCGTGGCGTCGAGGGCGTCCTTGACAGCCTTGGCCATCTCGTCGAGCGGCTTGTTGAGCGCGCGACGGATCTCCTCGCTCTCGATGCGCACGGTCTTGGGCAGGCCTGTGATGACGTCGCGGCCGTTGACCTCGACGTCGAGCTCGTCCTTGAGCGGCACGGCGGAGCCGACCTTGATCTTAATGTCCTCTGCCGTACGCTCGCCGATGGCCAGGTTGTAGGCATCGCGAACGTGCGTGAGGATGGCCTGATCGAACTCGTCGCCGGCAATACGGATGGACTGCGAGACGACGATGCCGCCCATGGCGATGACGGCAACCTCGGTGGTACCGCCACCGATGTCGATGACCATGGAGCCGGTAGGCTCCTCGACGGGCAGGTCGGCGCCGATAGCGGCAGCCATGGGCTCCTCGATCAGGTACGCCTGGCGAGCGCCGGCCTGGATCGTGGCCTCAAAGACGGCGCGCTTCTCGACCGACGTGACGCCGGAGGGAACGCAGACGACGACGCGCGGCCGCGGGGTCCACGGATAGCGCTTCTCGGACGCCTTGTCGATAAAGTAGCGAAGCATGGCCTCGGTAACGTCGAAGTCGGCGATGACGCCGTCCTTCAAGGGACGAACGGCCACGATGTTGCCGGGCGTACGGCCGAGCATGCGCTTTGCCTCGATACCGACCGCCAGGATGCGCTCGTCGTTCTTGTCGATGGCGACGACGGAGGGCTCGCGGATGACGATGCCCTTGCCGCGCACGGAGACAAGCGTATTTGCGGTGCCGAGGTCGATGGCAAGATCGCCCGCATAGCTACCGAAGAACATATCCATCAAAGAAAACAACGCAACTCCTGATGTGTTGGATGATTGCTGGAAAACTACTAGCTCATCATACTAGCGCAAGCCCGGCACCTCACTTGCGGTGAAGCGCCGGGCAAAGCTAAATCCCATAAGGTCACTACTGGTTGTCAGCAGCCGAGAAATCCATATCGAGCGAGGAAACGGCCCAGCCAATATGGTTGTCGGAGCGCACGAATTTGACGATGTACTCCTGCTCGCCGCCCTTGGACAGCGACGCCTTCACCTTGGCGGTCGTCTCGGTCATGGACTGATCCATGCCCTCGACGGACACGGTGGCACCCTGCGGAATCGAGGAGATAATCATCGACTTGGCGTCCTCGGACAGGCTCGAGGCCAGGCAAGACTCGGCCTTTGCGGTGTCACCATCGCCGGCAGCCTGGAACAGGTCGGTAACGACGGACTCCTGAGACGGGAAGCCAAAGCCGCGCGTGTAGGCGAAGCCCAGACCGCCCGCGGCGATCAAAATGAGCAGAAGCAGCACGATGAAGACTTTGAGACCCGTGTGGCGATGGCGACGACGGACCTTGGCCTGCTTACGATCCTGACGGTCCTGCTGGACCATCTCGGACTCGGACAGCGTAAAGAAGCCGGTGTCCGAGGGGTCGGGCATAAACTGACCGGTCGCGCCCGTAGGATCGAGCGGATCGACGGCAGGAGCGTCCATCGCGGGCGCCGGAGCCGTGGCCATAGCCGTCTGGGCAGACAGCGCGGCAAGCGAATCGTGCACGCGGGCAAGCTCGTCGGACTGCTCGGAGGTGAGCTGGTAGATGCCATCGGCAGTAGCGGCGTTAAAGGCGTCGAGCGCGTCGGAGGGACGACCGGCGGCAGAAAGCGCCTGACCCATGCCGGCGTTGAGCGCGCGCGTGTCGTCGCGGGGGCCGGCAAAGTCGATGGCCGTGCGGTAGGTCTCCACGGCATCCGCCGGACGGCCGAGCTTAATGAAGCAACACCCGAGCTCGCCGAGTGCGGCGGCAGGAGCCGGATTGGCGCCGTCGATGGCGGCCTGACGGAAGGCGGTACCCGCGTTGGCATAGTCGCCCGACTGGAACAGCGCGTTACCCAAGCCCAGATAGGCCTTGAACGGCGTGGCATAGGAGGCATCCTGCGTAGCAGCAGAGAACGCCTGGGCAGCCGTCGTGTAGTCGCCCACGGCGGCAAGCGCCTTGCCGCGGTTGGTGAGTAGCGCGCCGCGCTTGCCGTAGGTGCCGTCGTTGAGAGCGGCGGCATAGGCCTCGGCGGCCTCGGCATACATGCCCAGGTGCATCAGGGCGTTGCCACGAAGGTGGTCGGCCTCGCCCATAATCTCATCGGGAGTCTTTGCCGCCCCAAGCATCTGGGCTGCAGCGGAAAAATCACCCGCGCGATAAGCGGCGCGGCCCTGTTGGATCAGCTGGCTATTCAAGGAAGTCCCCTTTACTCGTGAACAATCTCGACGTGGACGATCTCGTCGCCGGCACGCAGCTGCGAAATCACATCGAGACCCTCGACCGTGGTACCAAAGACGGTGTAACCGGAATCGAGGTTATGCTGGGCACCCAGGCAGAAGTAGAACTGCGAACCCGCGGAATCGGGATCCATGGAGCGTGCCATGGCAAGCGCACCGTCGACATGGCTGTTGCGCGGATTGGTGGCAAACTCGCCCTTGATGCAGTAGCCGGGGCCACCGGTACCGGGCATGCCGTCGGGGCCCTCAAGGCCGGCAGCGACGTCGGCGCCGGTCATATCGCGGGTATTGGGGTCGCCGCCCTGAATGACAAAGCCGGGCACATAGCGATGGAACTTAAGGCCATCATAGAAGCCCATCGTGGAAAGCTCGCAGAAGTTCGCGACATGAATGGGGGCGCCCTCGCCGTCAAACTTGACCTTGATGGTACCCTTGGACGTCTCGATCACCGCGCACTCGTCACCGGCAAGCTGATACTCGGGCGTGTAGAGCTCTTTCTTAAAACCAAACATGTGGTTCCTTCCTCGTGCGTTTAAAGCATATTTGTACGAATTGTAGCAATAAGCATGGGCTTACATCAATTGCGCACGTAGGTTATGCCGACTATGGCGAACTAATTTTAGGAACGCTGCTGCGGCTTCCAGGAACCCACATTGGCATCGTACTGGTTCAGCGCGCTGTTGCCGCCCTGTGCGATGGGCGCCAGGATCTCGCTTTGGTGGGAACTCATCGACTCGCCATCGGGAATGGCCAGCGAGATGTCCCAGCTCTGGCAGATCACGTCGACACGCTCATACATCCACTCGGCAAGCTGCTTTAAGTGGGCGATGTCATCCGCATAGACTGTATCGTCCTGGTACTTAAGGTTGTTGAGCTCGTCTTGGGTCTTTTTGATCTGGTCGCGCAGGGCGTAGGCACTCTGCGACAGCTCCTGACGGGTGGACAGCGGCGTGCGGAGATAGCCGTTGTTAAAGGAATCGATGACCTCGCCGATCTGATCCTCGTCACTGTAGGACACGATGGTCTGATACAGACCGTCGAGCCTGGTATAGAGCTGATCGTCGTTGAGCACGGTTTCTTCCTGGACCAACTCGGCAGAATCGTCCTGCTTGGTATCGTCCTCGCTCGCCTCGCCCTTTTGGCGCGTGGGGAACGCGGATCGCGCTGCTTGGCCAAACTGGTCGTAAAAGCCAGGCATGACGCCCATGGGATCGGCCGTCACGAACCAATAGGCACCGCCGCACACGATAGCAAGAACCGCGATGACGATAAGCGGCTTGGGGATATGACGCTTGTACTTGTGATAGGCGTCCTCGTCGGGGTGCACCTTGCGCTTGGGTTTTTGAGGATCGTCGTGCAGAGAAGCCGGTATGGGGATATCGACCTTAGGGATACCGAAATCCTTATCGAAAGCCGGCAGCACGCAGGTCTCGTTGGGGTCGGCGGCGTCCGAAAGCACTGCGGCGGCAGACGCCGGCGCATGGGGCACCTCGGTATCGATCTGCTCTTGCGTCAGGCGCGGAAAGCCTGCCGTGCGGCCCGCTGCCAGGTCGGATGCGGCCGCGTCCTCGGAGAGGATACCCGGGGCGGGGCGTCCGCATTTGGGGCAGGTGCGATCGTGCGGCGAAAGACGGGCACCGCAGCCCTCACAGAACACGAACTCGGTGTGCTCGGGACCATCGCCCGGACCCACATAGGCGTTGCAGTAGGGGCAAAACGAGGCGCCGTCCTCTATGTTCTTAAGGCAATGCGGGCAGATCACGGCATCCTCTTTTCGAAGCAATTCAAACAATCGAGGTTAGAGCATAACATCGCCACGGCCCAACAGGGGCAAGGCATCAATTCAACATCCCCGAAGGCCGTGGACTACTTCTTCTTTTTCTTGGGCATCGAGACTTTGATGCCTTGGGCGGACTTGGTCACGCGAGAGCGCTTGGCTCCGGCACTCTTCTTTTTCTTGGGCTGGGCCTGGGCCACGCCTTCGAGCGCGCGGGCCTCGGCCTCTCGCGCAGTACGATCTTCGCGGCGCTGCGCCATATCGGCGGCAACGCGCTTGGCAAAACGCCCGGCAGTCGAACCCGTCGAGCTCACCTTGCCGCCACCGCGACCCAGACGCACGCATACACCGCGACCAAAGCCGGTAGCCGCATGACGGCGACGCGGCTTAAGCGAATCCATCATCGTGGCGAGCTTAAAGAACACCGAGCAGGTAAAGACTATGATGACCGACAAAATAACCATCTGGCTGATGGACAGGTTGGCGATAGACAGCAGTTCAGGGAACCCGATAACACCCACCAGGATGCCGGCGACTACAAACACAAAGAGCACCACGCGCAGGGGTGTGAGAGGCTGCGAGATGCGCCAGATCAGACTGACGCTCGCCGCGCACGACGTAAGCAGGCACATCGTAGACAGAGTGAGCTGGCTAAAGCCAAACACGCGCGCCACAAAGATATCGAGCGCCGCGGCCAAAATGACCGCAATCGACGCCGGCAGCGCACGCTTGAGCACATTCGTCAGGAACGATCCTTTCACGCGAGCGTTGTTAGGCTCCAGGCCCAGCACAAAGCCCGGCGCGCCGATGCAGAAGAAGTTGATGAGCGTCATCTGGATGGGCTCGAAGGGGTACGGCGGCAGCGCGATGCACAGCGCCGCCAGGCCCATCGAGAACAGCGTCTTGGTCAGGAACAGCGAAGCCGAACGCTGCAGGTTGTTGATGGAGCGACGACCCTCGGCCACCACGGCGGGCATCGAGGCAAAGTCGTTATCGACCAGCACGATCTCGGCCACGTTGCGCGCGGCATCGGAGCCGGCCGCCATGGCGACGGAGCAGTCGGCCTCCTTGAGCGCCAGCACGTCATTGACGCCGTCGCCCGTCATGGCCACGGTGTGCCCGCGGCGCTTAAGCGCCTGCACGAGCTCGCGCTTCTGCTGCGGGGTCACACGACCAAAGACATGATAGCGGTCCACTGCGGCATCGAGCTTGGCCGGCGTATCGAGCGTCGTGGCGTCCACATAAGCGTCCGCCCCCGGCACGCCCACCACGCGCGCAATCGACGACACCGTACGCGGGTCGTCGCCACTGATCACGTTGAGGGTCACGCCCTGCTCGTTAAAGTAGCCGATGGTCTCGGCAGCCGAGGTACGGATCTCGTCGCGGATGGTCACAAAGCCCACGGGCTCGGCCTCGCCCACCATATCGCCGTCGGGCGTAAAGCCGTCCACGCGCGCCACCACGAGCACACGGCAGGTGTCGGCAAGCTCGGCCACACGGTTCTCGACCCGCGCAAAGGCACGGTCCGACAGCACAAACTGCGCCGCGCCCATCACATAGGAGCCCTGCGCAAACGAGGCGCCGCTCCACTTTTTGGACGACGAGAACGGAATAACCGACAGCGGCTCGGACACCTCGACCGGGCGGTCGACGTAATAGTTGAGCAGCGCCTGGCAGGTCTCGTTGGCATCGGCCGAAGTCGCACGTGCCACGTTGGCGAGTGCGAAGTCGAGCACCGTGGTATCGACGGGAACGGCAGCGTCGCTCTCCCCCACGCCCATGCCCTCGATCGGCAACGGATAGGTTCCCTCGACCTCCATGCGGCCCGACGTGATGGTGCCCGTCTTGTCCAGGCACAGCACGTCGACGCGAGCGAGCGTCTCGATGCAGTAGAGCTGCTGTGCCAGCACCTTGCGGCGCGCCAGGCGCACCGTGGCGATAGCGAGCACCGACGAGGTCAGCAGCACCAGGCCCTGCGGGATCATGCCCAGCAGGGCGCCCACCGTGGACAGCAGCGCCGACGAAGGCACATGACCAGCCAACAGCTCGGAGAAGCACCACGAAATCGCGCTATCGCCCGGGGTTCCCGCGGCATCCCACAGCTCGCTCACGCTCGAGGCAAACAGCGCCAAACCGAGCGGGATCATGATGATGCTCGCAAAACGCACGATGGCGTTGAGCGCGTTCATGATCTCGGAATTGACCTTTTTAACGTACTTGGCCTCGTTATTAATTTTGGCCACATAGTTGTCGGCGCCAACATGGATCACGCGGGCGCGCAGCAGGCCCGAGTCGATAAAGCTGCCACTCATGAGCTCGGAGCCGGGCTGCTTTTTAATAAGGTCACTCTCGCCCGTCAGCAGGCTCTCGTTCACGAGCGCCTCGCCCGAAACCACCACGGCGTCGGCGGGGATCTGGTCGCCGCGCCCCAGGCGAATGATGTCATCGAGCACGATCTGGTCCAGGTCGAGCTCCACCTCGGCACCGTCACGCACCGCGATGGCCTTCTTGGAGGTCAGCAGCGTGAGCTTATCGACCATCTTCTTGGAGCGCATGGACTGAACGACGCCGATAGCGGTATTGAGGAACACCACGAACAGGAACGTCAGGTTCTTAAACGAACCGGTCAAGATGACCAGGAACGCCAAGATCACGTTGATCAAATTGAACAGCGTGCAGAGATTTTCGATGATGAGCTCTTTGACCGACTTAGTCTTGAGCTCCATGTTGCGGTTGATCTTACCGGCGGCGATGCGCTCCTCGACCTCGGCGGTCGAAAGTCCGCGCTCGATATCCGTTGCTGCCATACCACGTCCCATCACGTCGCGTCGGTATAAGAAAAACCGCCCGGACCATGCGAGGTTCGGACGGTCTTACGTTCGATGGTGCCCCATGTTGGATTCGAACCAACGGCCTTCTGCTCCGGAGGCAGACGCTCTAATCCCCTGAGCTAATAGGGCGAACGAAAGGCATTATACCCAAGTGCACCACGGGCTATCAAAATAAAAGAAAAAGCTTTGCAATTCCGAGGAAGACGCGGCGCAACGGCTCACTTTAGAAGGTAAAAGCGAGTCAGATAGTATAAACTCACATGCACCATATATACGGCTCGCGATGCGGGCCGTTTTTGCAAGGGTTATCCATCGAGGTGAGAGGCACACCATGATTGCAATTCTAAAGCAAAGCGCCAGCGACGAGGCCGTAAGCCATATCGTCAGCTGGATTGAGAAGAAGGGTCTCAAGACCGACGTCTCGCGCGGCGAGAACGAAACGATCATCGGCCTGGTGGGCGATACCACCAAGATCGACCCGTTCCTGCTCGAGTCCATGGACGTCGTCGAGCGCGTACAGCGCGTCTCCGAGCCGTTTAAGCGCGCCAACCGTAAGTTCCACCCCGAGGACTCCGTCATCGACTGCGGTCACGGCGTCAAGATCGGCGGCGACCAGTTCCAGGTCATCGCCGGCCCGTGCTCCGTCGAGGGCGAGAACCTCATCCGCATCGCCCGTCGCGTGAAGGCTGCCGGCGCCACGATGCTGCGCGGCGGCGCCTACAAGCCCCGCACCTCCCCCTACGCCTACCAGGGCATGGGCCCCGCCGGCCTCGATCTGCTGTGCGAGGCCTCGGCCGAGCTCGACATGCCGATCGTCACCGAGATCATGGACCCGCGCGACGTGCAGGTGTTCCTGGACAAGAAGATCGACGTCATGCAGATCGGCGCCCGCAACGCCCAGAACTTCCCCCTGCTCAAAGAGGTCGGCAAGACTCAGACCCCCATTCTGCTCAAGCGCGGCATGTCCGGCACGATCGACGAGCTGCTCATGGCTGCCGAGTACATCATGAGCGAGGGCAACGACAACGTTATCCTGTGCGAGCGCGGCATCCGCACCTTCGAAACCCGCACCCGCAACACCTTCGACCTCAACGCCGTGCCGGTGCTGCACCACCTGTCGCACCTGCCCGTCGTCGCCGACCCCAGCCACGCCACCGGCTACACCCGCTACGTTGAGCCCATGGCGCTCGCTGCGACCGCCTGCGGTGCCAACGGCCTGGAGATCGAGGTCCACGACGAGCCGAGCCGCGCCTGGTCCGACGGCGCCCAGGCCCTCACCCCCGATCAGTTCGACGACACCATGCGCCGCATCCGAGCCATCCGCGAGGTTGTCTGCCAAGAGACCATGGAGTAGCCCATGGGTACGGTGAGAAACGCGCGCGTTAACCAGGGCGGCCCCAAGTGCGCCGGCATCGTGGGCCTGGGTCTTATCGGCGGCAGCTTTGCCCGCGGCTATGCGCAGGCGGGCGTCCGCGTGCTGGCCTGGGACCCCGATGACGACGTCATGACGGCCGCCAGTATGGGCACCGTCGCCGGCGAGCTCAACGACGAGACGCTCGGCGAGTGCGACATCATCGTCCTGGCCTGCTACCCCGAGGCCTGCATCGAGTGGCTCGAGGCACACGCCCAGGCACTCGCCGACGCCACCGATACCGAAGCCATCATGGGCCCCGTGGTGATCGACACGGTGGGCGTCAAGGGCATCGTGTGTGAGCGCGCCTTTGAGCTCGCACACGAGCACGGCTTTTACTTTGTAGGTGCGCACCCCATGGCGGGCACGCAGTACTCGGGCTACGCGCACTCCCACGCCGACCTGTTCCAGGGCGCCCCGCTCGTGCTCGTACCGCCTGCGGTGGACGACGCGCTCAAGCTGGAGCTTTTGGGCCAGGTGCGCGAGATGGTGCGCCCCCTGGGCTTTGGCAAGTTCAGCGTGACGAGCGCCGATGAGCACGACCGCGTCATCGCCTTTACGAGCCAGCTCGCGCACGTGGTATCCAACGCCTACGTCAAAAGCCCCACCGCCCAGGTCCACCACGGCTTTTCGGCCGGCAGCTACCGTGACCTCACCCGCGTGGCGCACCTCAACCCGCAAATGTGGTCCGAGCTCATGATTGACGACGCCGACGCGCTCGCCTTCGAGATCGACCATCTGATCGAGTCGCTCGGCGCCTACAGCCGTGCGCTCAAGGACCGCGACCAGCGCTATCTGGAGAATCTCCTTGCCGAGGGCGACCGCATTAAGCGCGCGCTCGACGACGAGGCAGCGCACTAGACCACCCATCACGCCAGGTCGAAAGGACCGAAGCTTATGGCGATTACCATCGATATCGACACCGCACGCCCCTACCAGGTGCATGTTGGCACGTTTTTGTTGGAGCAGGCGGGGCCGCTCGTGCGCACCACTGCCGGCGGCACCAAGGCCGTCATCGTGACGGACACCAACGTGGGCCCGCTCTACCAGATGCCCGTTAAGCAGAGCCTGGAGGCCGCGGGCTACGAGGTGAGCATCTGCACCTTCGAGGCCGGCGAAGCCCATAAGCGTGCCGAGACCTACGTTGCCATTTTGGAGTTTGTGGCCGAGCACGAGCTTTCGCGCTCCGACGTGATCGTGGCGCTCGGCGGTGGCGTCGTGGGAGACGTGGCCGGCTTTGTGGCCGCTACCTACATGCGCGGCTGCAAGTTTGTGCAGATCCCGACGAGCCTGCTTGCCATGGTGGATTCGTCGGTGGGCGGCAAGACCGCCATCGACCTGGCCGCCGGCAAGAACCTGGCCGGCGCCTTTTGGCAGCCGAGCGTGGTTATCGCCGACGTGGGGTGCCTGGCCACCCTCACGCCCGAGCAGTTCGCCGACGGCTGCGGCGAGGTCGTCAAGCACGCCGTGATCGCCGATCCCGAGCTGTTCGCCGAGCTGGAGAAGACCCCGCTCACGCTCGAGCTGCTGAATAAAGACGTGGCTCGCGTGGCGCTCATCATCGCCCGAAATATCGACATTAAGCGCGCCGTGGTCGTCGCCGATGAGCGCGAGACCAACCAGCGCAAGCTCCTCAACTTTGGACACAGCGCCGGACACGCCGTCGAGGCCTGCGAGCACTTTGAGCTCGGCCACGGCAACTGCGTGTCGATCGGCATGGGCATCATCACGCACGCCGCAGCCCTACATGGCGTTTGCGATGCCGAGCTGCCCGGACGCATCGAGGAGCTTTGCGCGCGCCACGGCCTCAAGACCCGCTGCGAGCTTTCCGCCGACGCCGTCTTTGCCGAGGCGCTCCACGACAAGAAGCGCGCGGGCGACACCATCGACCTGGTGATTCCGCACGGCATTGGCCGCTGCAGCATCGACCGCACGCCGCTTTCCACCTTCCACGATTTAATTGCCGAGGGCCTCGGCCAGAAGGGAGACGCTTCCGCATGCTAGCCCGCATCACCCCGTCCCCGCTCAAGGGCACCGTTCCCGCCATCGCGTCTAAGTCGATGGCACACCGCCTGATCATCTGCGCCGCACTTGCCAACGGCGAGACGCACGTCGCCTGCAATACCACCTGTGCCGATATCGAGGCCACGGTGCGCTGCCTTACGGCGCTCGGCGCCCGCATCGAGACCGTCGAGGACGGCTTCCAGGTCCACCCTACCATGAAAAGCGTTGAGTTTGGCCTGCTCAAGGCCCTTGCCGGCGGCACGCTCGACTGCGGCGAGAGCGGATCCACGCTCCGCTTTATGCTGCCCGTCGCCTGCGCACTGGGTGCGGAAGCCACCTTTGTAGGCCAGGGTCGCCTGGGCGCCCGCCCGCTTTCCCCGCTTTCGGACGAGATCATTGCCGCGGGCTGCGACCTGCAGGGCTTGGGCGGTTTTCCGCTCAAGACGAGCGGCCGCATGCGCCCGGGCACCTTTGTGCTGCCGGGCAACGTGAGCTCGCAGTACATCTCCGGCCTGCTGTTGGCAGCCCCGCTGTTGGCGCAGCCCTCCTGCGTACAGGTGACCGGCCTCATTGAGAGCCGCCCCTACATCAACCTGACGATCCAGGCCATGAAGGCCTTTGGCGTCGAGGTCAACGTCGAGCGCATTCCCGCCAGGGACGGTCAGCCCGAGGTCACGAATTTCCGCGTGAGCAGTGGCTCGTACCGCACGCCCGGCAGCGTGGCCGTCGAGGGCGACTGGTCCAACGCCGCCTTTTGGCTGTGCGCCGGCGCCATCGGCACCGACCCCATCACCGTCGAAGGCGTGTCGCTGAGCTCCGCACAGGGCGACCGCAACGTGCTCGCCGCGCTTTCGCGCTTTGGCGCCCGCATCGTGCGCTCGACCAACGCCGCCACCGTGCAGTCCGACAAGCTCGCCGGCTTTGAGATGAGTGCCCACGACATTCCCGACCTGGTGCCCGTCATCTCGGCTGTGGCCTCGCTGGCGAAAGGCCGCACGTTTATCCGCGACTGCGCCCGTCTGCGCATCAAGGAATCCGATCGCCTGGTCACCACCACCCGCGAGCTCACCGCGCTGGGCGCGCAGGTGCGCATTGCCGGAGACGACCTCATCATCAAGGGTGTCGATGCCTTTACCGGCGGCGAGGTCGATTCGCACAACGACCACCGCATCGCCATGATGGCCGCCATCGCCGCGAGCCGTGCCACCGGCGAGGTCGTGATCCACGGCGCCGAGGCCGTCAACAAGTCCTATCCCGATTTCTTCAACCACTACCGCACGCTGGGCGGCAAGGTCGCGCTCGAGGAGGAATAGCATGTCCTCGACCTTTGGCAACGTTTTACACCTGAGCATTTTCGGTCAGTCGCACTCCCCCGCCATCGGCTGCTCGCTCGATGGCATCCCGGCGGGCATCGCCGTGGACCAGGAGCAGCTGCAGGCTTTTTTGGACCGTCGCGCCCCCGGACGCGATGAAACCGCGACCAAGCGCCGCGAGGCCGACGCCGCGCACATAATCGCCGGCGTGGTCGATGGGCATACCACCGGCGCGCCCATCGCCGCGATCATAGAGAACACCAACACGCGCTCCAAGGACTACTCCGAGCTGCGCCGCAAGCCCCGCCCGGGTCATGCGGATTTCCCGGCACGCGTGAAGTACCACAACATGCACGACGTCGCCGGCGGCGGACACTTCTCCGGCCGTCTGACGGCACCCTTATGTATCGCCGGCGGCATCGCACTGCAGGCGCTCGAGGCTCGCGGCATTAAGGTGATGGCGCACGTCGCGCAGATCGGCGGCATCTCCGACCTGCCCATGGACGACATGGTCTATCGCGAGGCCGACCGTAAGGCGATCCTGTCTAACGACCTGCCCTGCATCGACGCCGCGGCTGCCGGTCGAATGCGCGAGGAGATCCTGGCCGCGCGCGACGAACTCGACAGCATCGGCGGCATCGTGGAGTGCGGCATCTATGGACTTCCCGCAGGCATCGGCGACCCCATGTTCGACGGCATCGAGAACCGCATCGCGCAGATCGCGTTTGGTATTCCCGCCGTGAAGGGCGTGGAGTTTGGCATGGGCTTTGCCGTCGCCGCCATGCGCGGCAGCGAGAACAACGATCCGTATCGCATCGATGCCGAGACCGGCGAGATCAAGGTCGAGTCCAATAACGCCGGTGGCATCCTCGGCGGCATCTCCACCGGCGCACCCGTCATGTGGCGCATGGCCGTAAAGCCGACGCCCTCCATCGGCCGCGAGCAGCAGACGGTGGATATGGACGCCATGAAAAATGCCGAGCTCTCGGTCCACGGCCGCCACGATCCCTGCATCGTCCCGCGCGCCGTCCCCGTAGCCGAAGCAGCCGCTGCGCTGGCGATCTGGGACGCCCTCCTCGAAGACGCCGCCCAGCGCTAACTACCCCCGGACAACCATTCACGAAAGGGGTCCCTATGGACCTTGCTGACATTCGCCAGACCATCGATGGCATCGACACCACGCTCCTCAACAGCTTTGTCGAGCGCATGGACATTGCCACCGAGGTCGCCAAATCAAAGATCGAGATGGGCAAGGCCGTCTTCGACCCCGCCCGCGAGCGCTCCAAGCTCAACGACCTCGCCAGCCGCGCGCCCGAGCGCTACGAAGCGCAGACCATCACTCTGTTCCGTCTCCTCATGAGCATGAGCAAGGCCGAGCAGCAGCGCTACATCAACGAGCTCAAGGGTATCACGATATCGCAAAAGGCCCATGCAACGGCTGTGGCCTTGGACACGCCCTTCCCCCAGACGGCAACCGTCGCCTGCCAAGGCGTTGAGGGTGCCTACAGCCAAATCGCCGCGTGCAAACTCTTCGACGTCCCCGACATCGCGTTCTTCGAGACCTTCGAAGGCGTCATGCGCGCCGTACGCGACGGCTTCTGCGAGTTTGGCGTGCTGCCCATCGAGAACTCCACAGCCGGCTCGGTCAACGCTGTCTACGATCTGCTCGCCCAGTTCGACTTCCACATTGTGCGCTCGCTGCGCCTCAAGATCGACCATAACCTGCTCGTCAAGTCCGGCACCAAGCTGCAGGATGTTCGTGAGGTCTATAGCCACGGCCAGGCCATCGCCCAGTGTGCCGGCTTTATCGAGGCGCACGATCTGCACGCCACCAAGTATCCCAACACGGCCATGTCGGCCGAAATGGTCGCCAACTCCGAGCGCACCGACGTCGCTGCCATCGCCTCGCGCAGTTGCGCGGCACTCTACGGCCTGGAGGTGCTGGAGCCCAACATCCAGGACTCGGACAACAACTACACGCGCTTCGTCGTCATCAGCCGCGAGCCGCGCGTCTACCCCGGCGCCAACCGCACCTCGCTCATGATCACCACGACCAATGAGCCGGGCGCCCTCTACCGCGTGCTCGAGCGCTTCTACGCGCTCAACATCAACCTCATCAAGCTCGAGAGCCGTCCCATCCCCGGGCGCGATTTTGAGTTTATGTTCTACTTTGACCTGGACTGCCCCTTTGGCAGCAAGGCCCTCGATGACCTGCTCGATTCCATCGACGACGTGTGTGAGAGCTTTACCTACTTTGGCAGCTACACGGAGGTACTCTAGATGACCGATACCGCCGCAACTCGCCCCTACGGCGTGCTGGGCCGTGTACTGGGCCACAGCTACACCCCGACCATCTACAAGGAGCTTGCGTGCCTGGAGTACGTGCGCTTTGAGCGAGAGCCCGAGGACCTCGTCGCCTTTATGACCGGCGACGAGTGGGAGGGCACCAACGTGACCATCCCCTACAAGCGCGCCGTCATGGAGTACCTGGACGAGCTGAGCCCGCTCGCTGAACGCATGGGCAACGTCAACACCATCACGCGCCTGCCCGACGGACGCCTTCGCGGCGACAACACCGACTACTTCGGTTTTCAGTGCCTGGTCGAGGAGCTAGGCGTCGAGGTTGCCGGCAAGAAGGTCCTCGTGCTCGGCGCCACCGGCGGTGCCGGCACCACGGCAAGCATGGTGCTCGGCGACCTGGGTGCCAACGTGGTGCCCGTGGGTCGCACGAGCAAGGTCAACTACGACAACATCGCGCAACAGTCCGACGCCGCGCTGCTCGTCAACTGCACGCCCGCCGGCATGTTCCCCCATTGTCCCGACGCGCCTTGCACGCTCGAAGGGCTCGATGCGCTCGAAGGCGTCATCGACATCGTCTACAATCCCGCCCGTACGGGACTCATGCTCGAGGCCGAGCGCCGTGGCATCCCCTGCATCGGCGGCCTGCTGATGCTCGTGGCCCAGGCGGCACAAGCCGTCGAGCGCTACACCGGCCAGGTCACCCCGCGCGAGCGCATCTTGGACGCAACGGAGCGTCTGTCTCGCCGCGAGCAAAACATTGCTCTGATCGGCATGCCGGGCTCGGGCAAGACCCGCGTGGGCGAGCAGATTGCCCTGCTCACGGGGCGTGAGTACATCGACCTCGACCGCGCCCTCGAGGAGCGCTTAGGCATGCCTTGCGCCGACTTTATCGTCGAGCGCGGCGAGCCGGCCTTCCGCGAGCAGGAGACGGAGGCGCTGTCCGAAATCTCCAAGCGCAGCGGCCTGGTGCTCTCCACCGGCGGCGGTGTGGTCACGCGCGACGAGAACTACCCGCTGCTGCACCAGAACAGCCAGATCGTGATGCTCAACCGCAAGCTCGACGAGCTCGCCCACAAGGGCCGCCCCATCACCGCGCGTGACGGCATCGATAAGCTGGCCGAGCAGCGCATGCCCCGCTACCGCGCCTGGGCCGACTACATCATCGACTCGCGCGACTGCGCCGCCAACACCGCCCAAGCCCTCCTCGACACCCTCCCACCCGCTCTCTAACCAAAACCACCACAAAGGGGACAGGCACCTTTGTGGTGGTTTTCCAACCGCAAAGGAAGCAACCATGAAAGCACTCGTCATCAACGGTCCCAACCTCAACATGCTCGGCATTCGTGAGCCGGGCATCTACGGAAGCGACAACTACGACCACCTGGTCCAGATCTGCCAGGAGGCGGGCGCCGCCCAGGGCTTTGACGAGGTCGAGGTCTTCCAGTCCAACCACGAGGGCAGCATCGTCGACAAGATCCAGGAGGCCTACGGCAAGGTCGACGGCATCGTCATCAACCCGGCAGCCTACACGCACACGAGCGTGGCGATTCTCGACGCCCTCAAGGCCGTCGCCATCCCTGCCGTCGAGGTCCACATCAGCGCCGTCGAGACGCGCGAGGACTTCCGCCAGGTGAGCTATGCACGCCTGGCCTGCTTCGCCACCATCACCGGCGAAGGCCTGCAGGGCTACGCGCATGCTCTGGAGCTGCTGAAAGAGCATCTCGAAAAGTAGCCTCGCGGATCAATACATTAGCACCGATTCACACGAACAAAACTCCAGCGCCGGCAGCAGCACCTCGCTGCTGCCGGCATTTTGTTACTGGCATATAATCGTTGCAGTCACACTACGTCTGGAGACCCACATGCTGAGCATTCACCTGGGGGATTACCCCGGTTCCATTTACGATACCGAAACCTATTTTAGGAACTCGTACCTGGATTCCTGGTTCGAAGATCCCATGGCTGCGCAGATGATTAAAGGTGTTGACGGTTCAGAGCTCATCGGCCCCCACAACATCATCAGCAAGCAGCTCGGTTCGATTACGCCCCTCGAGCTTTCTGGCGGCGTTAAAACGCTGCTGCTGGTGCGCAATCTCCCAAACATGGTGTTCAATGCATCCACTTGCGGCGACAACTGCGCCCGCTGGCTGCTCAAAATTGGCAAAGAGCAGGATGTGCTGGTGACCCTTTACCACATCATGAAATTCCCCTGGAAGAGCTTTGAAATCCGCATTGAAAACGATGGCCGCATCGTTAGAAACATGCAGGAGTTTGTCGGCGCCACGAATGACTTTTTGGATGTTGATGAGTAATGAAGGGAACACACACCGTTGTCGTGGAGCGCGCAAAAGTCAAATACACGCTCACCTTTAAACGCAATATTTCCTTTATACGCGGCAACAGCGGCACGGGCAAAACGACACTCATCTCGATGATTCGCGACTACAACGATCGTGGACCGGAGAGCGGCGTCACGCTCAGTTGTGACGTTCCCTGTGAAACGCTATCTGGCAGGCGTTGGGAACGCGAGCTTTCGATTATCGAGGACTCAATAATCTTTTTGGATGAGGGCAACGAATTTATCTACTCAAAAGACTTCGCAAAAGCCGTTAACGGGTCGTCCAACTATTTTGTCCTGATATCTCGCCGAGACGCCAGCGAACTCCCCTACAGTGTCGACGAAATCCTAAAGCTGGTAAACACCACGAGCAAAACAATCAACGGCCGAAAGAGCGATAAACGCTTCTACTCGGTAACAAAACCGATATACAGCCACACGGCAAACATGCTTTACCAGGACCTAAATGTTGGATTCGAGGTACCCGACGCCGTAGTTGTCGAGGATAGCAAATCTGGCTATCAATTCTACAACGCTCTTTGCAACCAACTCGGGATCCCCTGCTATACCGCCACCGGCGTTGCGAATCTAAAACGAACAATTCACGAGTGCCCCGAGCAAAACATTCTTGCCATAGGAGACGGCGCAGCGTTTGGTCCCTACATCGAAAGGGCTCTCGGACAGCGCGTTTACAAGAACGTTCGCTTGTTCCTCCCGGAATCATTCGAGTGGACACTTCTACAATCTGGCCTTATTTCCAGTAACGATATCTCAAAGATCCTCGAGGACCCCTCGAGCTATATCGAAAGTCGCAAGTACCTAAGTTGGGAGCGATTCTTTACCGACGTATTGATCAAGTACTCAGCAGACACTCGCTACGCCTACAAAAAGGCGAAGCTCAACGAGCAGTACCTAAAGCCGCAGGCAATGAATGCAGTTGCAAGCGTTTTGCCCGAGTGTCTGAAGGCATAATGACAGCATAGAGGGCCAAGTTGGTCCTCCATGCTTTTAATTACGCCTTCTTGATCACGTACGCCAACCCTATGTCGCAGGCGCAACGCACGATTGATGCGAAGAGCCACGATGCCGGCAGCGTCATAAGCAGCGGCATGGTCTGCCAGGGGATAAACCAATCGACCGCGTGGATTGCAAAGATGGCAAGACTGGACTGTCCGCAGAACGCTCGCGCCACGGCTTCGGCCTAAACGTATACCCGGCAAGAATAAAGAACACCGGCATGTGAAAAAAGCCCAGACCACCAAGCGGCCCGGGCTCAATAAACGATGGTGCTCCATGGCGGATTCGAACCGTCGACCTTGGGATTAGAAGTCCCCTGCTCTATCCAGCTGAGCTAATGGAGCAAATAACCGCACGCTCAACCAAATAAATCAGCCAAGCGGCTGTAATTATAACCTAGTTGAACTGCTCGCGGTACGCCTTGCAGACCTCATCGACAGGGCCGTCCATGCGAAGGTCACCCTTCTCAATCCAAACGGCACGCTGGCAGATGCGTTCAACCTGCTCCATGGAGTGCGAAACGAACAGAACCGTCACGTCGCCGCTCTGGATAAAGTGCTGGATACGGTCCTCGCACTTCTGCTGGAAGAACACATCGCCGACGGACAGCGTCTCGTCAACGATCAGAATATCGGGCTCGGTAATCGTCGCGATTGCAAAGGCAATACGCGCCACCATACCCGAGGAGAAGTTCTTAAGCGGCATATCGACAAAGTTCTGCAGCTCAGCGAACTCGATAATGCCGTCAAAGTTGGCGTCGATGAACTCCTTGGTATAGCCGAGCAGGGCGCCGTTCAGATAGATGTTTTCGCGGGCGGTCAGCTCGGGGTCAAAGCCGGCACCAAGCTCAATCAGCGGCGCGATGTTACCGTGCACCTTAACGCTGCCCTCGCTAGGCTCAAGCACGCCGGCGATAATCTTGAGCATCGTAGACTTGCCGGAGCCATTGGTGCCAACCAGACCGACAACTTCGCCGCGATGAATATCGAACGAGATGTGCTTAAGCGCCCTAAACTCCTCAAAGAACAGCTCGTGCTTGGCAAGCTTAATGAAGTACTCCTTGAGGTTGGTCAACGACTCGGACGCCATGTTAAAGATCATGGTGACGTCGTCGACCTCGACAGCCAGAGGCTGCTCGCTGTAATCAACAACAGATTCAGTCATCACAGCACTCCTTAGATGTAGAGGATAAATTTGCGCTCGGATTTATGGAACACGGTGTAGCCAATAACAAGCGCAAGGACCGCCCAAGCGACGCACATACCAAACGTCAAAAGCGAGGGCGTAGTCTGGAACAGGAAGATATCACGCATAAACTGCAGGTAGTTGTACATGGGGTTCGCATACACCAAGATCCGAACGATATGCGGCATCTGAGCAATGAAGTCGGTCGTCCAGAAAATAGGCGTGATATAGGTCCAAGCCGTGATGACAACACTCCACAGATGCATGACATCGCGGAAGAAAACCGTAAGGGCAGAGAGCATCATGCCCAAGCCCATACAGAAACACATAAGCAGCAGTAGGCAGACAGGCAGCAGAATAAGGTGCCAAGAAGGCATAACACGGAACCACAGCATAACGATAGCTACGGCGACCAGCGAGAAGCCAAAGTTCACGAGTGAGAAAAGCACCTTCTGCACCGGGAAGACCCAGCGGTGCACCTTAACCTTCTTGAGCAGCGGGGCAGCACCCACGATCGACGTCAGGGCCTGGTTCGTAGACTCGGACATGACGGCAAAGGTCACGTTACCCACAATCAAGTACAGCGGGTACATCTCGGGCGTAATTGAGCCATTGCGGCCCTGGGCAAAAATCGTCGAGAACACGATGGCCATGACGATCATCATCAGCAGCGGATTGAGCACCGACCATGCGACGCCCAGAACGCTACGACGATACTTGATCTTAAAATCCTTGGTAACCAGCTGACGAAGGATAAACGCATCCTTCTCAAATTCATTCTTAGCAAACGTCGCAGGCAGACTGCGAGTTTCTTGTTGCTTTGTCTGATCCGACACGGATGCAACTCCTTTACTCGTAATCGTTGACAAACGAACAGTATAGACCCGACGGCTATGCAAACGATTCGCGGAACAAAACTGGAGAACTAACCCACATCTTAGGATGCCAAGCCCAAACGGCTATACTTTCAAAGATTGAATGAATAAGGAGCATTGAATGTATTCTAAATCCATCGCCGTCATCATCCCCTGCTACAACGAAGCGCTCACGATTGGTAAGGTCATCGACGACTTTCACCGCGAGCTTCCGCAGGCGACAGTCTATGTTTACGACAATAACTCGTCGGACGATACCTCACGCATCGCCACCGAGCACGGCGCCACGGTGCGCCTCGAACCGCGCCAAGGAAAGGGCAACGTGTGCCGCCAGATGTTTCGCGACATCGACGCCGATTGCTACCTGATGGTCGACGGAGACGACACCTACCCCGCCGAGGCGGCCAAAGCCCTTTGTGAGCCTATCCTCAACGGCACGGCCGATATGACCGTAGGCGACCGCCTTTCCAACGGCACCTACGCCGAGGAAAACAAGCGTGCCTTCCACGGCTTTGGCAACAATCTGGTCCGCGCCATGATCAAGTGGATCTATGGGTACAGCTTCGATGACGTCATGACCGGCTACCGCGCCATGAGCCGCCCGTTCGTTAAAACCTTCCCTGTGCTTTCCGAGGGCTTCCAGATCGAAACCGAGCTCTCGATCCACGCCGTCGACCACCGCTGGCGCATCAAAGATGTGCCCATCGAGTACCGCGACCGTCCGGAAGGTTCCGAGTCCAAGCTCAATACCGTGAGCGACGGTATTAAAGTCATCGCCATGATCGGCACGCTGTTCAAGGACTACCGCCCGCTGAAGTTCTTCAGCCTCGTCGCGCTTCTGTTTGCGGTGATCGGCCTCGCCCTGGGCATGCCCATCGTTGTCGAGTATTTCCAGACCGGTCTGGTCCCGCGCTTCCCCACTGCCATGCTTGCTGCATCGTTTATGTTCCTGTGCGGCCTGAGCCTTGCAACCGGATTCATCCTCGATTCCGTGGCAAAGGTCGAAAAAAAGCAGTGGGAGGTCAACGTATATAGCAAGTACACCTGCGACGACCAGCCCGGCCACCCTACTTCCAAGCCATGTGAGAGGTAGATCTTTCGCAAAATTCTATTGGCACCACTGCGCAAATAGCCACCAACAAGAAAAGCCGCCGATAAAGAACGGCGGCTTTTACTCTCGAAAAGTTAATAGCGGCTAGAGCGTCTTGAGGTACTCCCCCAGCTCTTCCTCCCAGTCGGGCATGTTGAACCCGGCCGACTCGAGCCTGGACAGGTCGAGCGCGGAATGGACCGGGCGCGGGGCGACGGGGCCGGAGGCCTCGGCGTAGTAGTCGGCGGTGCTGACCGGCACGACCCCGTCGCCGTTGCCGTTGGCGGCCTCGAAGACGGCGCGGGCGATGTCGGCCCAGGACCTGACGGCGCCGGAGCCGGTGCAGTTATAGGTCCCGTAGGGGGCCTTCGCGTCCAGCACGTGGAAGATGGCCTCGGCCATGTCGCGCGTGAAGGTCAGTCGTCCCAGCTGGTCGTCCACGACGGTAACCTGCGTGAGCCCGTCCTCGGGGTCAGCTACGCGGTCGGAGAGCGCCTTCATGGCCTTGACGAAGTTGTGCCCCTCGCCGATAACCCAGGAGCTGCGCATGATGTAGTGGCGCGGGCAGCCTGCCACGGCGATGTCGCCGGCGGCCTTGGTCTGGCCGTAGACGGAAAGCGGGCTGAAGGGCTCCTCCTCGTCGTGCACCTCCGCGGTGCCGTCGAAGACGTAGTCGCTGGACACGTGCACGAGCGTGATGCCGTGCCCGGCGCAGGTGCGGGCGAGGAGCGCCGGGCCGGTCGCGTTGGCCTTCCAGGCGATGACACGGCCCTCGGGGGTCTCCGCTTTATCCACGGCCGTGTAGGCACCGCAGTTGATCACGGTGCCGTAGAGCGACCAGTCGTACTGTGTGTAGGCGTCCGGGTCGGACATGTCGAAGGTGTCGATGTCGCAGAAGTCGAAGTCCTTCGCGACGCCGCGCTCCTCGGCGAGCGCGCGCACCGCATGGCCCAGCTGGCCGTTGCAGCCGGTGACGAGGGTGCGCTTCGGCGCCATGGGGACGACGTCCCTGAGCATCGGGTGGTTGAGGTCGGCCTCGGAGACGGTGGCCTGGTCCAGCGGGATGGGCCACTCGATGGCGAGCTCCGGGTCGGCGAGGTTCACGAAGGTGTAGGTCCTCTTCAGCTCCAGCGACCAGTGGGCGTCCACCAGGTAGGTGTAGGCGGTGCCGTCCTCCAGGGCCTGGAAGGAGTTGCCCACGCCGCGCGGGACGTAGATGGCCCTGCTCGGGTCGAGCGTGCAGGTGAACACCTTGCCGAAGGTCTCGCTTCCCTCGCGCAGGTCCACCCAGGCGCCGAAGACCGAGCCGCGCGCCACGGAGATGAACTTGTCCCAGGGCTCGGCGTGGATGCCGCGGGTGACGCCGCGGCTGTCGTTGTAGGAGATGTTGTTCTGGACGACGCGGAGGTCCGGGATGCCCAGGGCGCACATCTTGGCGCGCTGCCAGTTCTCCTTGAACCAGCCGCGCGAGTCGCCGTGGACGGCGAGGTCGACGACCTTGAGGCCCTCGATGCCGGTCTCGGCGACGGAGAGGTCCTTCTCGAATGCGATGTCTGCCATGTGGGAAAAGCTCCTATCGAAGAGCTGTCTCTTATACACATCTCCGAGCCCACGAGACTCGACGTCATCT
>UQIQ01000033.1 GCA_900541185.1 uncultured Collinsella sp. | reverse complement strand
CCGCAGGTGCGGTAAGGGCTACCGCACGGGCCGATACTCAAAGCCCATTGTGGCACCCCGAGCCCGCGGAAAGAAGCTGCGCCGCGGGGGAGGCGGCCCCCAATGGCTTTCTCATATCGTCTTTTTGACACCAAGGGTGACACCAAAACTGACACCAAATTTTGATTTTTATTAGCATGGGGTCCTATATTTTATTGATCGCAAACCCTTCATAGCTCCTACATATTGAATATAATTTTCGTTCGTTGACCAACTATAGAGTGACGTCGTCGAACATTTTGAAAATAGTTCACGCGCTCTTTCAATGAGTTCTTTGCATGATTCATACGCAATTGTGGAGAAAAAGACCACTGGCTCACAGCTCGTACCAGCACATTCACGCCTCGTGACAACCTTTCAACACATCCCATCCATTTTTTGGTCAGCGTTTGGTCAGCTTCCGGTACTTACCCGCATTATGCCCCAGTAGATAATCGTCCACGACCACAACCGCATGGCCTACGGCCGATACCAGGGGAGGCGCAAATGGACGAAATCGTCTGCGCAAACACTGCATTCCGCTATTGGCGCTGCCCACCGCAGGTGCGCAATCTCTACCCGCGCCTGCCCAACTCCGAAGACGGCTGGCGAGCTCTATCCCAAGCCCCTTTTTTAACCGAAGTCCTCAAGACCCCGATTATCGCTGTTGCTTCGCCAGGTTGTTGTAATCACCACTCGGGATTGCGCTCTACTATTCGCTGGGAAGGGGCATCGGATGCCGGCACAACAATCGACACTAATTTAGGCTTTAGTGTCACCAATCCGCTTAACACGTTATTTACTATGACACGCTTTGTGTCCCAAATAGATCTCGTACTGGCTATGTACGAACTTTGCGGTTGGTTTTCTGTTTTCGAGCCGGCTCCCGCTGCCGAAATGCAGTTAAAAATGGCGATAGAGGAGAATCGCAATTCCAGCACACAGGATCTGGTCGAACTTGGAGAAGGCGAAGACGAGGTTCCTTGGAAACGAGTTTACGCCCGCGCAACCGTAAAGGCCACAGATAAAGAAGGCCAAACGAACAAGCGTGAGGATGGAAGAGAGGTTACGAAACTCAAAGGCACTTCTCTTTGGATGAGAAAGCCGCTCATCGAGCTAAGCGTTCTGCATCGATTCGCCGACAAGGTCAAAAGTCAAATGTGGGGAAAGCAGTTTTATGATGCCACTCAGCAGGTTATCGGCATTGCTGCGTCTCCACTCGAAGTCGCTGGGGTCCTGCTTCTAAGTCGTTCTCGACGTCTAGGTGGTGCAGGATTCAGATACGTGTACCTCAACGATTTAACCCCTCTATCCGTGGCAGCCCAAAGCATCGCAGGCCAAAAGGTCTGCTACGGCGACATCGTGATCGTAAACCCAATCCTAATGAAGGCAGTTATTATCGAGATCCAAGGTGAGGTCATTCATGGCTCAGGTGCAATACTTGACCACGATGCGGAGCGCATGACTGCGTTGCAGAGCATGGGATTCGATGTATTCCTGGTGACTCACGATATGCTCAACGATTCAAAGCTGATAGACACCATAGTCAGAAGTGTCTGCGACCGTTTAGGGATTCGCTATAAAGCCAAAACTGAGGCAATGAAATCCGCCGAGACGCGACTGCGAGCAAATGTTTTGTGCAACTGGTTGGAAATCGGAAATTAGCCGGCGAAAATGAATTTGAACGAGCATATTTGATTGTTAGTGAATCAGTGCCATTTCAAAACTATGCCGGATTACGGGGCTGGACCCGGACCGGCCGTCCATACCCTGCATTTCACGGAATGCGCAAGCCGTCTACCTGCGGTTTTGATTTTACCGATGACGGCATGCTCGGGGGTTCCCGGCCTGGCCCCGTAAACCGGCATGGTTTTGAAATCGCCGGGTCGGCGGGAGCACGATTGGCCCCGGTAATGGGCCTGGCGCCGGCAGGACGGCCGTTGGGCGGATGGCGGCCCGCGCCCCCGGAAAGTTTTTCCAAAATTGTCCTTGCATCGCCGTCCGAGTTCCCGTATAGTACTTCTTCGCACGGGGGCGTAGCTCAGCTGGGAGAGCGCTTGACTGGCAGTCAAGAGGTCAGGGGTTCGATCCCCCTCGTCTCCACCCGAGCATTGAATGAGGCTCCAACGCAAGTTGGGGCCTTTTTTCATATAGGAAAACAAGGTCAAAGGCGGCACCATGATCCTCCTGGTCGACAAGATCGAAAAAAGCTTCGGCGCGCGCGTCCTCTTTAGCGGCGCGTCCTTCCAGATCAACCCCGGCGAGCGCTTCGCGCTCGTGGGACCCAACGGCGCCGGCAAAACCACCATGCTCAAAATCATCATGGGCATCGACAGCCCCGACGCCGGCCAGGTCCAGTACGCCAAGGACTGCCAGGTAGGCTACCTAGAGCAGGAAACCAACCTCGAGCACAAGGACACCACCATCCTCGCCGAGGTCATGGCCGCTGCCAAGGAAATCCGCCGCATGGGCGAGCGCGCCAACGAGCTGCAGGCCCAGATCACCGAGCTCTCCGAGCAGGGCAAGGACGTCGACGCACTCCTTAACGAGTATGGCCAGGTCCAGGACCGCTTTGAGCACCTGGGCGGCTACGAGCTCGAGAGCAACGCGCGCAAAATCCTGTCCGGCCTGGGCTTTAAGGTCACCGATTTTGAGCGCCCGTGCTCCGAGTTCTCGGGCGGCTGGCAGATGCGCATTGCGCTTGCCAAGCTCTTCCTGCGCCACCCCGACCTGCTGCTTCTGGACGAGCCCACCAACCACCTGGACCTCGAAAGCGTCCAGTGGCTGCGCGGCTTTATCGCCAACTACGACGGCGCCGTCCTCATCGTCAGCCACGACCGCGCCTTCATGGACGCCTGCGTCGACCACGTCGCCGCACTCGAAAACCGTCGCGTGACCACCTACACCGGCAACTACAGCAGCTACCTCAAGCAGCGCGAGGACAACCTGGAGCAGATGCGCGCCAAGCGCGCCGCCCAGGAGCGCGACATCGCCCACATGCAGGTCTTCGTCGACAAGTTCCGCTACAAGCCCACCAAGGCCGCCCAGGCGCAGGAGCGCATTCGCAAGATCGAGCAGATCAAAAAGGAGCTCGTCATCCTGCCCGAGGGTCACAAGCACATCGACTTTAAGTTCCCCGATCCGCCGCGCTCCGGCGATATGGTCGTGGGCCTGGAGGGCGTCTCCAAGTCCTACGGCGACAAGCACATCTACAGCGGCATCGACCTCAAACTCTACCGCGGTGAACACGTGGCGCTCGTCGGCCCTAACGGCGCTGGCAAGTCCACGCTCATGAAGATCCTCGCCGGCCTGGAGCCGCCCACCACCGGCACCCGCGATCTGGGCACCAACGTGGGCGTGGCCTATTACGCCCAGCACGCGCTCGAGGGCATGACCGAGTCCAACACTGTCCTACAAGAGATCGACACCGTTACGCCCAAATGGACCGTGCCGCAGCAGCGCAGCCTGCTGGGCGCCTTCCTGTTTAGCGACAACGACGCAATCGAAAAGCAGGTACGCGTCCTCTCCGGCGGCGAAAAGGCACGCCTGGCGCTTGCCAAAATGCTCGTGGCCCCCGAGGCGCTCCTGTGCCTGGACGAGCCCACCAACCACCTGGACATCGACTCGGTGGACATGCTCGAGAACGCCCTGCAGAACTTCCCCGGCACCATCGTGCTGATCAGCCACGACGAGCACCTGGTACGCGCTGTGGCCAACCGCATCATTGACATCCGCGATGGCAAGGTCACGGTCTACGACGGAGACTACGACTACTACCTCTACAAGCGCGAGGACCTCGCAGCCCGCGCCGCCGCCGAGGCGGTAGGGGAGAGTGCACCGGCCGCGACCAAGTCCGCTAAGGTCACCGCGGCCCAGCCCGACACCCCCGCCACCGCTTCCAAGCCTGCCGAGGGCAAAAAGACCAAGGAGCAAAAGCGTGCCGAGGCCCAGGCCCGCGCTGCGCTCAACAAAAAACTCAAGGGCGTGCGCAACCAGCTCAAGAAGATCGAGGCAGAGCTTGACAAAAAGCGTGCCCGCTATGACGAGCTTATGGAATTGATGGCAAGCGAAGAGCTTTATGCCGATCAGGATAAGTTCAACGCCGCGCTGGGGGAATATAACGGCCTTAAGCAGGAGCTGCCCAAGCTCGAGGACGAATGGCTGGAGCTTTCCACCCAGATCGAAGAGGAGACCGCGCGTGAACTCTCGTAAGGCCGCTGCCGTGGCGATGAGCACCATCGCCATCGCGTGCCGCATCTCCGGCATCTTTATGAGCGCGATGACCGTGCTGCTGTGTTTTAGCGGCCTCACCGCCAAGCTGCAGATCGTGGGCTTTGTCGTTGAGCTTTCGCGCGCGCTGCCAAGCGCCATCGCCGGCTACGGCGTCATCACCTCTCCCTTTGGCGGCGTGTTCCGCCTGGATTACGCAATCGTGGCCGTCATTCTGTTTGTCGCCGACTACTTGCTCACGCGCGCCTCGCGCCGCGTCCGCTAGGGGAGCGCCATGTCCAGCAGCTATATCATGAACCTGCTCGCGAGTGCCGTCGCCGTCATTGTGGGCATCGTCATCCACGAGAGTGCGCACGCCGCCGCAGCCTGGGCACTCGGCGATAAGACGGCCCGTTCGCGCGGACGCGTCTCGCTCAACCCGCTCAACCATATCGACCCGTTTGGCACCATCATCCTGCCGCTGCTTATGCTTGCCGCCGGCGGTCCTGTATTCGCCTTTGCCAAACCCGTGCCCGTCTACCTCAACAACCTCAAGCACCCCAAACGCGACGAGGTCCTGGTGAGTGCGGCCGGCCCCGCATCGAACATCGCCCTCGCGTGCCTTGCCGCGGTCCTCATGCACGCGGCATACGGCAACCTATACACCAGCATGTCCTTTGCCGTTGCATCACAGATCATGAACTTCGGCGCCACGTTTATCGTGGTCAACCTGTCACTCGCGTTCTTCAACCTCATCCCGATCCCGCCGCTCGACGGCTCGTCGATCATTGTGCCGTTCCTTAAAGGCAAGGCTCTTAACAACTATTATCGTCTGCAGCAATACGCTATGCCCATCCTCATCCTAGTGCTGTACCTGCTGCCCATGTGGACCGGCATCGACGTGATCGGCCGCTATTTCGACGTTACCGTGTATCCGCTCGCTGAGCAGCTGCTCAACTTCGCAATCGCCGGCATCTAAGGTAAACTTACAGGTCGACCGTGCATAACGGTCGTAACATGCACCCAAACCGCGCCGCGAAGGCGCCGTCAAAGGAGGTCGAAGATGTCGTATCGCGTGTCGACGCAGGTCTACAGCGGACCGTTCGACCTGCTGCTGCAGCTGGTAACCCGCCAAAAAGTAGATATCGGCGCCATCTCCATCAGCGAGGTGGCCGAGCAGTACCTTGCCGAGGCCGAGCGCATCGAGGCGCTGGACCTGGACGTGGCGAGCGACTTTTTGCTGGTCGCGGCAACCCTTTTGGACATCAAAGCAGCCTCGCTGGTGCCTCAGGAAACCCCGTGCAAAGCCGATGACGACGATGACGAGCTCGACGAAGACCTCGAGGAGCTCAGCACGCTCGACGGCGACGCTCTGCGCGAGGTCCTGATCCAGCGCCTGATTGCCTACAAGCAGTTTAAGGGCGCGGCGGCGGCCCTCGGTGCCCGCATGCAGGCCGAAAGCCGCATGCACCCGCGTGTGGCCGGTCCCGACCCGGAGTTCCTGGGGCTCATGCCCGACTACCTGGCAGGCATCACCCTGCGCGGTCTCGCCGTCATCTGCGCCGACTTGGACGGCAAGCGCCAGACCTTCCTGCTGGAGGCTGAGCACGTGGCGCCGCATCGCGTGCCGCTCGACCTGACCGTAGCCTCAGTCGACCGTTTTACCATGGCGCACCAAACCTGCACCTTCCGCGAGCTACTGGACGGCGACGCCACCACCGAGCAGCTCGTCGTCACCTTCCTGGCCATGCTGGAGCTCGCCAAACGTGGCTCGCTCACCCTGAGCCAGGACAAGATCTTCGGAACCATCTGCATCAACCGAGTCGAGGGAGCCGAGGCATACGTGCCCGGCGAAGGCCCCGAGCTCACCGAATAGGAGCCGCAACCATGTCAACCCTTTCCACGCTGGAGGCAAACAGCCTCAAAGGTGCCCTCGAGGCGCTGCTGCTGGTGTCGAGCGACCCGGTGAGTGCGCCCGCGCTGGCCGGCGCACTGGATATCGCCCCCGGCGAGTGCGCGTCGCTGCTCGCCGAGCTCAAGGTTGAGTACGAGGAGGCCAACCGCGGCTTTCAGCTGCGCGAGGTCGCCGGTGGCTGGCGCCTGTTTACACATCCCGCCTACCACGATGTGGTCGAGGCCTATGTGTTGAGCTGGGACACGCAAAAGCTGTCGCAGGCGGCGCTCGAAACCCTGGCCGTCATCGCATACCACCAGCCCGTGACGCGCGAGGTGGTCAAGGGCATCCGCGGCGTCAACTCCGACGGCGTCATCGCGTCGCTCGTGGACAAGGGTCTAGTGCGCGAGCTCGGCCGCGATCCCCAGCGCGGTCAAGCCATCATCTACGGCACGACCAACGCCTTCTTGGAAAAGTTCGGTCTGCGCTCCACCCGCGACCTGCCCGATCTGGAGCAGTTTGCCCCCGACGAGCAGTCGCGCCAGTTTATCCGCGAGCGTCTAAGCGGCCGCAGCATTCAGTCCACGCTCGAGGAGCAGGCCGAAGATCTGGACGAAGAGCGCGAACTGCTCGATACCGATGTTGAAGATGTTGAGGCAGTCGAGGACTTTGAGACCCTGGTCGTCGACGAGACCTCGGAGGATATGCATGACGAGGACTAACGAAGTAGGGGAGACGCGCGCCATGGGCAACGCAGTGCCCGCAACCGACGCCCAGCCTGTCTACCCGCACACCATGCGCCTGCAGCGCTTTTTGGCGCGCGCGGGCGTTGCGAGCCGCCGCGGGTCGGAGGACCTGATGACCGCCGGACGCGTGACCGTCAACGGTCAGGTCGCGACCGAGCTGGGCACCAAGGTCGACGTCGACCGCGACCATATCGAGGTCGACGGCATGCCCGTCAAGCTCAACCAGGGCGCCGTGTACTTGATGCTCTACAAGCCGACCGGCTACCTCACCACCATGAGCGACCCGCAGGAGCGCCCCTGCGTGGCCGACCTGGTACCGCGCAACCGCTTTCCGGGGCTCTTCCCGGTGGGCCGCCTGGACCGCGACACCACGGGCCTTTTGCTCTTTACCACCGACGGTGATCTGTCGCAGGACCTGCTGCACCCCAGCAAGCACGTCTACAAGACCTATCAGGCGCTCGTGGACGGCCACCTGACCGATCGCGACTTAGAACCGCTCCGCCGCGGCATCGAGCTCGACGATGGCGTCTGCCAGCCGGCAATCTGCCGCGTCATCACCGCACGCGAGGCCGAGGCCGTAGCTCCCCAGGGGGTTAAGCCCGGTACCACCGCCGTGGAGGTCATCATCCGCGAGGGTCGCAAGAATCAGGTTAAGCGCATGTTGAGCAAGATTCACCATCCGGTAATTCGTCTGCATCGCTGCAACTTTGCCGGCCTGGAGCTCAAGGATGTGGCCAAGGGCTCGTGGCGCGAGCTCACCGACCGCGAGGTGCAGATCCTCAAGGCCGGCGGTATCCCACCCAAGCAGGCGAGCGCCAAACGCGGTGGCAAGCCTCAGGAAACCCTCGCCAGCCGCACGCGTCATCACGGCAGCCACGGCTCCGCACCCAAGCGTAACACCTACCGTGAGCGCTACACGGGCTAGGCAACCCGCCGCGCCCCAACGCCCGCGAACCATACCAGCACGTCACCCATCGAAAGGAAGCATTGCATGATCGTCGCCATCGACGGCCCCGCCGGTTCCGGCAAGTCCACCATCGCCAAGGAGATCGCCCGCCAGCTGGGCTTTAACAAGCTCGACACGGGCGCTATGTACCGCGCCGTCACCTTCGCCGCGCTCGACCGTGGCATCGATTTGGACGACGAGGCGGCCATCGACGCCCTCGCCGAGCAGATCGAGATTCGCTTTACCAACGGCACCGGCGAGGACACGAGCCTGACCATTGACGGCCAGGACGCTTCGGCCGCCATCCGCACCCCGCAGGTCGACGCCAACGTGTCCAAGGTCTCGGCCTATCCGGGCGTGCGCGCCGCCATGCTCATCCACCAGCGCCGCGCCGCCGAGGACCGCGATATCGTGGCTGAGGGTCGCGACATCGGTACCGTCGTGTTCCCTAACGCGCAGGTCAAGGTCTTCCTGACCGCCGACCCGCGTGAGCGCGCCCGCCGCCGCGTGCTGCAGCGTCACCAAAACGACGCCCAGCCGCTCACGTCCGAGCAGCTCGAAGCCGAGGTCGACGAGACCCTCGACGCCCTTAAGCAGCGCGACAAGCTCGACAGCAGCCGCGAGGTCGCCCCGCTCGTGCCCGCCGAGGACGCCGTGCACGTCGACTCCACCGCCCACACCATCGATGAGGTCGTCTCGATAATCGAGGACCTCATCAACCAAAGGAGGTAGCCCATGCGCCTGTTTAAGCAGACGCCCGAGGATTATTACAACGCTCCTTATGCAGAGTTCCCCGTGCTCATCCGCGGCACCGTCGCCGTAGTCATGGCCATCCTTTGGGCCTTCTCCAAGCTCATGTGGCGCTGGAAGGTCGAGGACGCTGACCTGCTGTTTGAGCGCCAGGAAGGCCGCGGCAGCGTGGTCATCTGCAACCACACCTCGATGGCCGAGCTCTTGGCCGTGGAGACGGCACTGTTCTTTGGGGGGCGCCGCATTCGTCCCATCTTTAAGTCCGAGTTCGCCAAGAGCAAGATTGTGCGTTGGGCCTTTAGCCGCGTCGGCGGTATCCCCGTCGAGCGCGGTACCGCCGACATGAAGTGCCTGCGCGCCGCCCAGCATGCGCTGCAGCGCGGCGAGGACGTCCTGATCTTCCCCGAGGGCACGCGCATCCGCTCGCGCGAGATCAAGCCCGAGGTCCACGGCGGCTTTGCGCTCATTGCCCAGATGGGCAAGGCGCCCGTCAACCCGCTCGCTATCTGCGGCTGGTCCGATATTACGCCTGCGGGCAAAAAGCTCATGCGCCCTAAAAAGTGCTGGATCCGTGCCGGCAAGGCCATCTCGCTATCCGATGCACCGGCCGAGCTCAAGCGCAAGGAGCGCCTGGCATGGTTTGAGTCCGAGGCCATGAACCGCGTCTACGCTATGCGAGACGAGCTGTGCGCCAAGCATCCGGGCAGGTTCTAGCCATGAGCGAGAACGTTACGAACACTGCCGCGACCGCGTCCGACCAGGCAACAGCGCCTACCATCGAGATCGCAGCACACGCCGGCACTTGCTACGGCGTACAGCGTGCGCTCGATATGGCGCTGGCCGCCGCGCCGCAGGCAGGGGAGTGCACTCAGGTTCATACCTTGGGTCCGCTCATCCATAACCCCATCGTGGTACGCGAGCTCGCTGAGGCAGGCGTTGGCTTGGCCGAAACCCTGGATGACGCCGCAACCGGCACCGTGATCATCCGCGCCCACGGCGTGGTGCCGCAGGTAATCGATGCTGCCCGCAAGCGCGGCCTAAACGTGGTCGACGCCACCTGCCCCTACGTGAAGAAAGTCCATATGGCAGCCGAGCGCCTGGTGCGCGAGGGCTACCGCGTGGTGGTCGTAGGCGAGCCGGGTCACCCCGAGGTCGAGGGCATTCTTGGCCACGCCGGCAAAGATGCACAGGTCGTGAGCTGTGCCGCCGACGCCAATGCCTTGTCGCTCAAGGGCAAGGTAGGCCTCGTCGTGCAGACCACCCAGACCGCGCAGAACCTCGCCGAGGTCGTGGCAGCTATCACCCCGCGCGTGCAGGAGCTGCGTGTGATCAACACCATCTGCGCCGCCACGAGTGAGCGTCAACAGGCAGCAGCCGCACTTGCCAACCGCTGCGACTGCATGGTAGTCGTGGGCGGCAAGAACTCGGGCAACACCCGCCGCCTGGCGCAGATTTGCGCAGACGCCTGCGAGCGCACGTATCACATCGAGGAAACTTCCGAGCTCCAGGCCGCGTGGTTTACCGACGCTCACCACATCGGTATCACCGCCGGAGCCTCCACCCCGCAAGAACACATCGAACGCGCCGTCACGCGCATCAAGGAGCTTTGCTGCTAACCATGGACCAGACCGTACCCGCATACGCCGCCGAGGTGGCCGATTACGGGCGCAGCCGCGACCCCGAGCCGGGTGAGGGCGCGCTCGTTAAGAACGTGCGTCCCGAATCGCCCGCATGGGATGTGGGTATCGAGCCGGGCATGCGCGTGCTCACGGTCAACGGCGAGCAGCTTACCGACATGATCGTGTGGCTCTGGGAGGCAGACGACGACACGGTCGACCTCGAGGTTTTCGACCCGCGCGATGGCACCGTCACCCCCGTGGAGCTCGATCGATTTCCCGGAGAGGATTGGGGTCTGGAGTTCGACGGCCCCATCTTCGACGGCATGCGTACCTGTGTGAACGCCTGCGTGTTCTGCTTTATGACGATGCTCCCCAAGGGCGGCCGCTCCACGCTCTATATTCGCGACGACGACTACCGCCTGAGCTTTTTGCAGGGCAACTTTGTCACGCTTACGAACCTCACCGACGAGGACGTGCAAAACGTCATCCAACGCAACATGAGCCCCATGAACGTGTCGGTCCACGCCGTGAGCCCCGATGTCCGCCGACGCATGATGGGCCGCAACGCCCAGCGCGGCATGGATGTGCTCGAGGCCATCATGGCCGCCGGCATCGAGATTCACGCGCAGATCGTGTTGTGCCCCGGCATGAACGACGGCGAGGAGCTGGAGAAGACCCTGCGCTTTTGCGAGGAGCACGAGCAAATCACAAGCCTGGGCATTGTGCCGCTCGGTTTTACCAAGCATCAGAACCGTTTTAGCTGGTCCTACAGCGACAAGCCCGAGCTAGCGCGCGAGACCATTGCCATGATCCGTCCCTACCAGGATCGTGCCTACGAACGCTTTGGCCGCCACACCTTCCAGATGAGCGATGAGTTCTATCTGGACGCCGGCATCGATCCTCCCGAGGCAGACTTTTACGACGGGTACCCGCAGTACTACGACGGCATTGGCATGATCCGCTCGTATCTGGACGAGACCGACGACGTGCTGGCTACCGACGCCGAGCGTCTGGCCCGCGTCCGCGAGGCCGTCGCCGCCCGCAACCAGCGGCTTCTGTGTCTCTCGGGCGCCAGCGCACGCGACACGGTGGCCCGCTTTGTGGAGTCGCCCCAGGGACTCGCCGGCACTGTCACGGCCATCAAGAACCGCTATTTTGGCGGCAACGTGGACGTGACCGGCCTCATCGTCGCGTGTGACATTCTGGAGCAGCTGCCGCAGGATCTCTCTGGGGTTATGCTCTTTGTGCCTAAGCTCATGTTCAACGCTGACGGCATGACGCTTGACGAGTATCATCGTGACGATTTACTCGCAAGCCTTACCAGTCGCGGCGCCGAGGTTCATGTGGTGTCGACCATGCCGCATGAGCTGCTCGATACCCTGGAGCGCATCCTTGGCATTGTGCCCGCAGACTCTAACACTTCCACTGACCCTACCCATTAAAGGAGAGCAGATGAAACCTATCGTCGCCGTCGTCGGACGCCCCAACGTGGGCAAGTCCACGCTCGTCAACCGCCTGGCCCAGACCTCGGACGCCATCGTCCACGAGTCCCGCGGCGTCACGCGCGACCGCTCGTATCACACGGCCGATTGGAACGGCCGCGAGTTCACCATCGTCGACACGGGCGGTATCGAGCCGCTCAAGAGCGATGACGTGTTTGCCACATCCATCCGCGACCAGGCCCTCGCCGCCGCCGAGGAAGCCGCCGTCATCCTGTTTGTGGTCGACGGCCGCACCGGTGTCACCGAGGAGGACGAGTCGGTCGCCCGCATGCTCAAGCGCTGCGACAAGCCGGTCTTTCTGCTGGTGAACAAGCTCGACAACCCCGATCGCGAGAACGACAGCATCTGGGAGTTCTATTCGCTCGGCATCGGTGAGCCCACGCCGCTTTCGGCCCTGCACGGCCACGGCACGGGCGACCTGCTCGACGACATCGTGGCCCTGCTTCCCGAGGAAGAGGACGAGGTCGCCGATGAGTTCCCCGACGCGCTGAACGTCGCCATCATCGGCCGCCCCAACGCCGGTAAGTCTTCGCTGTTCAACCGCATCCTGGGCGCCGACCGCTCCATCGTGTCCAACATTGCCGGCACGACGCGCGACGCCATCGACACCGTCGTGGAGCGCAACGGCAAGCACTACCGCATGGTCGACACCGCGGGCATCCGCAAGAAGAGTACCGTGTACGAGAACATCGAGTACTACTCGATGGTCCGCGGCCTGCGCGCCATCGACCGCGCCGACGTGGCGCTGCTCGTCGTCGACGCCTCCGTGGGCGTTACTGAGCAGGACCAGAAGGTCATGGGTCTTGCCATCGAGCGCGGCTGCGCCATCGTTGTGCTGCTCAACAAATGGGATCTGCTCGACGACGACCATAAGCGCGAGGCCTGCATGGAGACCATCGACCGCCGTCTGGGCGTCATGGCTCCCTGGGCCCAGTACCTGCGCATCTCTGCCCTGACCGGCCGCAGCGTCGAGAAGATCTGGGCAATGGTAGACGCCGCCGAAAAGACGCGCTCGCAGAAGATCAGCACCTCGCGCCTCAACACGTTCCTTACCGACCTGCGCGAGTTCGGTCATACCGTGGTGGACGGCAAGCGCCGCCTGCGCATGCACTACGTGACCCAGACGGGCGTCAACCCGCCGACGTTCACTTTCTTCGTCAACCACAGCGACCTGGTCAACGACACCTACCAGCGCTACGTCGAGAACCGCATGCGCTCGACCTTCGATTTTTCCGGCACGCCCATTCGACTCTTCTTTAGGAAGAAGGAGCAAAAGGATGCATAATCCGATTCTTCTGACCGCCATCTGCGCCGTGGTCTCGTTCTTAATCGGGGCGATTCCGTTTGGCCTTATCCTGGGCCGCGTGTTCAACCACACCGACATTCGCAAGGCGGGCTCCGGCAACATCGGCACCACCAACGCACTGCGCGTGGCCGGCCCCAAGGTGGCCGCACTCACGCTGCTGCTCGACTGCCTTAAGGGCGCCATCTGCGTCCTTATCGCGCGTCCGCTCATTGCCGACTTGGGCTATGGTTTCCCCGTGAGCATTATGGCCCCCGGCGCCGCCGGCGACTGGATGCTCGGCGTCATCTGCCTGGCAGCGGTGTGGGGCCACATCTTCTCGCCCTACCTCAATTTCCATGGCGGCAAGGGAATCGCAGTTGGTCTGGGCGTCATCCTCGCCTGGTATTGGCCAATTGGCCTGTCGCTGCTGGGCATGTTTATCGTGGCCGTCGCCATCACCAAGTTTGTGTCGGTGGGCTCGCTTGCCGCGGCCATCGGTCTTCCCATCGCTGCTTGCGCGGTCTTTCCGTACAGCAGCCTGGGCCTCAAGTTCTGCATGGCGATAATCGGCATCACCGTGGTGTGGGCCCATCGCGCGAACATCAAAAAGCTCATGACCGGTAAGGAGTCCAAGCTCTCGTTTACCAAGCGCGTCACCGAGCCCGACGATAAGTAGGAGAGAGTCATGAATGTTGCGCTGATTGGCTCTGGCTCGTGGGGAACCGCCGTCGCCGGCCTTGCCGCCGCGCGAGCCGTGCGCGTAACCATGTGGGCCCATAGCGAGCAGACGGCCGCCGGCATCAATGCCGAGCACCGCAATCCCCGGTATCTGGTGGACTACGAGCTGCCCGGCAACGTCGTCGCCACCACGGACCTGGTGCAGGCACTCGACGGCGCCAAGGCCATCATCTTTGCTGTTCCTTCGACGCACCTTCGCAGCGTGTGCCACCAGGCCGTGCCCTTTATCGCCGCCGATACCCCGGTGCTCTGCCTCACCAAGGGCATTGAGCCCGAGTCCGGCCTGCTCATGAGCGAGGTCATCGCCAGCGAGATCGGCAACGAGCGGCGCGTGGCGGCGCTCTCGGGCCCCAACCATGCCGAGGAGATCTGCCGCGGCGGACTTTCTGCCGCCGTTATCGCCAGCGAAGACCCGCATGTAGGGGAGACCTTTAAGGACCTGCTACTATCCACGGCCTTCCGCATCTATCTATCGCAAGACATGACCGGTGTCGAGGTCTGCGGCGCCATGAAAAATGTCATCGCCATCGTGTGCGGCATCTCCGCCGGCTCGGGCGCAGGCGACAACACGCTCGCCCTCATCATGACGCGCGGCCTGGCCGAGATTAGCCGTCTGGTGCATGCCCGCGGCGGTCAAGCTATGACCTGCATGGGACTTGCCGGCATGGGCGACCTCATTGCCACCTGCACCTCGGAGCATTCGCGCAACCGCACCTTTGGCTACGAGTTTGCCCACGGCGTGTCGCTCGACGAGTACCAGACGCGCACGCATATGGTTGTCGAGGGCGCCGTCGCGGCCCGCAGCGTCAGCGAACTTGCCCGTTCACTGGGCGTAGACATTCCGCTCACCTTTGCCGTGGAGCAAACGCTCTACAACGGTGTTACTTTGGATAGGGCGCTCGAGATTCTTACCGATCGCGTCCCTTCTCAAGAGTTCTACGGACTCACCGACTAGCGCAGAAAGGCTTCTACCATGGGTTCCATCAAAATCGCTCCGTCTGTCCTTTCGGCCGACATGGCCAACCTCAAGGGCGAACTCGACAAGATCGCCGATGCCGACTACGTGCACTTCGACGTCATGGACGGTCACTTTACCGGCAACCTCACCTTTGGCGTTGACATCCTTAAGGCCGTCAAGCGCTCCACCAACGTGCCGGTCGATGCGCACCTCATGGTGTCGAACCCCGACGAGACCGTCGATTGGTACGCCGATGCCGGTGCCGACATGATCACCGTGCACTACGAGGCCTCCACGCACCTGCATCGCACGCTCACGCACCTGCAGCAGCGCGGCGTCAAGGCCGGCGTGGTGCTCAACCCCGCCACCCCCGTGTGCGTACTTGAGAGCATCATCGACGTCGTCGATATGGTGCTGCTGATGAGCGTGAACCCCGGCTTTGGCGGCCAGAGCTTTATCCCGGGCACTATCGCCAAACTGCACGAGCTCAAGGCCATGTGCGAGCGCCACGGCGTGTCGCCCATGATCGAGGTCGACGGCGGCATTTCTTCCAAGAACATTGCCGAGGTCGTCAAGGCTGGTGCCAACGTTCTCGTGGCCGGCTCCGCCGTATTTAAGTCCGAAGATCCCGCCGCCGAGGTTGCGCTGCTGCAGAAGCTGGGCAATGAGGCCGCACAGGAGGCATAAACCCTTATGACCGCAGGTCAAAACCGCATACCCGTGAATCTTGACTACGCCGCCTCGACGCCCATGCGCGCCGAGGCGCTCCTTGCGCAGCGCGAATATGACGACAGCGAGCTTGCCGGCGTCAACCCCAACTCGCTGCACTCGCTCGGCCGCAAGGCCGCCGCGCGCCTGGAGGTTGCCCGTCGCGAGATCGCCCATAGCTTTGGCGCACGCGTCCGCCCGTCCGAGATTGTTCTGACCAACGGCGGCACCGAAGCCAACCAGCTGGCGCTGCTCGGTCTTGCCGAGGGCGCTCGTCAGCGCGATCGCAAGCGCGATCGTGTAATCGTTTCGGCCATCGAGCACGATTCGATTCTGGACAACCTGCCGCTGCTGCGTGCCGCCGGCTTTACCGTCGACCTGGTGCAGCCCTGCCGCGCGGGCTACATTGAGCCTGCCACGCTGAGCGACTTGCTGAGCGACGACGTGTCGCTCGTGAGCATTATGGTCGCCAACAACGAGACCGGCGTGGTGCAGCCCATCCGCGAGCTTGCCTCGGCCGCTCATACCGTGGGCGCAGTGTTCCACACCGATGCTATCCAGGGCTATCTGCACATTCCACTCGATGTCACCGAGCTGGGCGTCGATGCTATGTCCGTCGCGGCCCACAAAATTGGCGGTCCTGTGGCATCCGGCGCGCTCTACGTTAAGACCCGCACGCCACTGCGCCCCCGCATCTTTGGCGGCGGACAGGAAGCCGGACGTCGCGCCGGCACGCAGGACCTGCGCACGCAGCTAGCCTTTGCCGCTGCTGCCCGCACGCTGGTGCCCCAAGTGGCTCAGGAGCGCGAAAAGCTGCAAGCCCTTTCCGACAAACTCTACGCCACGCTTACGGCCCATCCACGCATTCATGCCACCATGGGCGACTACGAGCAGGTCGACCGTCTGCCGGGTATGGTTTCGATCTACGTCGACGGCCTGGACTCCGAGGAGCTCATCGTCAAGCTCGACGCCGCCGGCTTTGAGGTTTCGGCCGGCTCTGCCTGCTCGAGCGGCAGCATGGACCCGAGCCACGTTTTGAGCGCGATGGGCATCGGTCGCGAGCAGGCATTGGGAGCACTGCGCATTTCCTTTGATGACCGCGTGAATCCGAGCGATCTGGACGAGTTCGCCCGGACGCTGCTCTCGATCGTGGGTGCCGCATGATCGTCGCCGAGCTTGAGCGCGCGCTGCTGGCACGCTATCCCAAGACTGATGCCGAGAGTTGGGACCATGTAGGACTCTCCGTCGGCGACCCTGCCGCGCAGATTACCGGTGTTGCCTGCGCACTCGATGCGACCGAAGCCAATGTGCACCGTGCTCTCGAAGCCGGTGCCAACGTGCTGCTGACGCATCATCCCATATACATCAAGGCACCCGAGGCCTTTTGTCCGGCGGATGCCACACGACCCCAGTGCAGCGCGGCCCTCTACGAGGCTGCCCGCTGCGGCGTGAGCATTATTTCGCTCCACACCAATCTGGACCGCTCGCACGAGGCGCGTGCCTGCCTAAGTGAGCTGCTGGACGCCGTGCCCGTGAGCTCTCTGGAGCACGTAGACGACCCCGAGTCGACCGGCCTTGGCGCGCTTGCGACGCTCAACGACCCGTGCACGCTGCGCGATCTTGCCGCCCGTGCTGCCACGGCCTTCGGAAGCGACCCGCGTGTATGGGGCGATGCCGAGCGCTCGTGCCGCACCGTCGCCATTCTGGGCGGCTCCCTCGGTGACTTTGGCGAACTTGCCATCGCCGCCGGTGCGGATGTTGTCGTGACGGGCGAGGCGGGCTACCACGTGGCGCAAGACCTTGCCTTGCGTGGGCTACCGGTGATCTTGCTCGGCCACGACCGCTCCGAGGAGCCGTTCGTTGATATATTGATGAACTCTGCAGTTGACGCCGGGGTCAACCCCCGTCATGCGATTAAAATACTGAACCCTTGCCAATGGTGGACTGTGACAAAAGGAGAGAACTTATGAGCGCCGGCGCTACGCTACTCAAGCTGCAACAGATCGATTTGGAGCTCGCCCGCAACAAGAGCGAACTTGCCAATATGCCGGAGCTCAAGGAGCTCGCTTCCAAGCGCAAGACCTATGTGAAGCTCAAGTCCGAGATGACCAAGCTCTACGCCCAGCGCAAGGATCTGGACATTGAGCTCGACGATCTCAACACCACCGAGATTCAGACCAACAATGCCATCGAGGCTGCCAAAAAGCGTCACGTCGACGGCTCTGATTACCGCGAGGTGCAGGACCTGGAGAATGAGCTTGCCACCCTGGCAAAGCGTCTGGACAAGATTGAGCACACCCGCAAGGACGTCGTTGTCGCCCATAAGGAGGCGCTCGACCGCGAGGCCCGCGCACAGGCAATTATCGCCAAGTTCGAGGAGGGCGTGAAGGCCGATACCAAGGCCGCCCGCGCCAAGGCTGCCGACCTGCAGGCTCAGATTGACGCCGCCGCTAAGGAGCGCACCGCGCTTGCTGCCACGCTGCCAGCCGACGTTCTCACCGACTACGAGCGTCTGCTCAAGCAGTTCCGCGGCCTGGCCGTCGAGACCATCCAGGGCAACATCCCCACAGTCTGCCACACCGCGCTGCAGGCATCGTCCATGAGCGACCTCAACCACGACGGTAGCGAGATTACGCACTGCCCGTACTGCCACCGCCTCCTGGTACTCCCGAGCAAGGAAGCTTAAACGATGGCGGCATCCAACAATTCAATGCAACTTGAGGGAAAAACGATCCTGCTGGGCATTACCGGCGGGATCGCCGCCTATAAGTCGTGCAATATCGTGCGCCTGCTGCAAAAGCGCGGTGCGCGCGTCAAGGTCGTTATGAGCGAGCATGCCACGGAGTTTGTGGGCCCGCTCACCTTCCGTGCGCTCACCAACGAGCCCGTTGCCGTGGGCCTATTCGACGATCCCTCCGACCCCATCCACCACATTTCGCTGGCGCAGGAACCCGACCTGGTGGTCGTGGCGCCCGCGACGGCCAATATCATCGCCAAGATGGCCACCGGCATCGCCGATGACCTTATCTCCACCACGCTGCTTGCAACGCCGCAACCCATCGTGATCGCACCCGCTATGAACAACGGCATGTGGAAGGCGCCGACGACGCAGGCCAACATGGCCACGCTGCGCGACCGCGGCGTGCATGTGGTGGGTCCGGGCAGTGGCTACCTTGCCTGCGGCGACGTGGACACGGGACGCATGAGCGAGCCCGAGGACATCGTCGAGGCTGTCTGTGAGGTGCTCAACCCCGCGCCTCAGAACCTGGTAGGTAAGCACATCGTGATTACCGCCGGCCCCACGCACGAGCCGATCGACCCGGTGCGATTCATTGGCAACCGCTCTTCGGGCAAGATGGGCATCGCCCTGGCGGGGGAGGCTGCTCGCCGCGGTGCTGCGGTCACGCTCGTGCTGGGACCGGCATCACTCGATGTTCCCCGCGGCGTGGCGTGCGTACGCGTGCAGACCGCCGCAGAGATGCTGCAGGCGGCGACGAGCGCCTTCCAGACGGCCGACGTGGCCATTTGCGCCGCCGCCGTCGCCGACTACACTCCAGCGGCCCCAGCGGACCATAAGCTCAAAAAGTCCAACGAACGCCTGGATCGCATCGAACTAGTCGAGACGGTCGATATCTTGGCCGAGCTTTCGCGCCAAAAGGGAGAGCGGTGCGTGATCGGCTTTGCGGCCGAAACCGATAACGTCGTGGAGTACGCACAGCGCAAGCTCGCGCGCAAGGGTTGCGATGCCATTATCGCCAACGATGTCTCGCGCGCCGATTCGGGCTTTGGAACCGATACCAACAAGGCCTGGATTGTGAGCACAACGGGTACGCAAGAACTTCCCGTGCTAACAAAACCCCAGCTCGCAGATACAATTTTGGACTTGCTTCAAAATTTGTAAAAAAGTTCTTGCACAAGGACAAAGTTTCGGGTTAATATACTCCCTGTTGCAAGCGAGAGCAGAGCAACAAACAAAAGCTTCGGGACGTGGCGCAGCTTGGTAGCGCACTTGACTGGGGGTCAAGGGGTCGCTGGTTCGAATCCAGTCGTCCCGACCAGAAGTTTGCAGGTCAGGCACCTAGTGCCTGACCTTTTTTGTTTTAAGCAATTGCTTAATTTTGATTAATCAACAGGGTGCCAAAAATCACCCTGCGCGATAATCGCCTTTTGCGGCTACTTGCGCGTTTTGCACACGCTTGGGCCGATTTATTAACGCGATATGAATCTACATACGCGTAGCTGGTATACAGTCGAGTACAGACTGTATTTATCGCGGCGATTTACACAGATATAGCGACTGTAACGAACAAGCGTGTCGCTGTATTTATTCCAGTAGCTCACTTGACCGGTGGACAAGTGAGCGATTGCAACGATATGCCAACCAGGATGGGCTCCATACGAGGACGCCGCAGGGGTAATGGCGGGGGAGTGCAGCAGGCGCTCTGAGAGCCGCCATATGACCCCATTTCTCCTCAACCCGAATACCTGTGCCGCGAACCTAAACCGTTCGTACACTTGCCAAAAGATAGGCCCGCGCGGAGTCGCGCGGGCCTTGCACTAGAAAATCTAGAAGCACCAAGCGGGAAACACGTTGCCGGCACTGTTGGCACTACCGCTGCTCCAGCGACCGAAAGGGTCAACATAGATAAAGTCCGTTGAGTCACTCGGAGACACGGAACGAGTGCTGAAATAGCACACAATCTCAGGTCCAGAATACCTCGACGTCGCATAGTACTCGTACTGGGCGCCGTCAGACTGGAGGTCTCCGTAAATCTCGGTCGTCGAGAGGATGAAGACCTTGTCATTCGTTGCCGTCGGAGTGCCGGCGCTACCGCCGCCCTCGTTGTCCGTCATCTTCGTGACGGCCTTCGCCTTGGACTGGAGCTCGGCCGGCAGGAGCGCCCAGAGGTCACCGGAGTTCAGGCGGGCGCGGAGCTTAGAGGACCTCCAACCGCCGACATTGGTCTTTGTGTCGTTCCAGATGTGTTTGTATAGGACATCGTTGGTCGTCTCAAACGTCAGCCCCGCCTTGCCGCTACCGTCGGCGAGGTCGTCATGGTTGATACCGATGATGCGGTATCCGGGCATCGTGGTGTCCGCACTGCGAATCTCTCATAGAGGATATGCCACAACTTGATAATTTCGCAGCCATAAGGAAGAACCTTTTCAATGTTTCTGAGGACAGCACGATTGAAGAAGCCTCGGTCCATGAAGGAGACTTTCCCATTTACATAGATTAAGATAAGGTCGTGAATGACCAATATGAACTTGAGCATATTCCGTCCGTATTCATACTGGATGACCAAGGAAACATCATCGGCTCATCCGAAGGAGAGGAAGAACCTCTTGCCTTATTAAAGAAATACGCCAAATACAACGGATATAAAGCGGAAGGAGGCGACATCGAGTAACTATCAAAGGCCAGATTAGGGAGCCCGCCATGAAGAAATGCCTACCCTCCATCGTCTCAGCAACTCTTTGCCCCTCCCTTGTCATGACACCATTTGTACCCGTTGCGGCAGCCCATGCCGACGAGGGATCTCCCGCCGAGAGCAGCGATATCTACGTCGGAGTCAATTACGACGAAAATTACGATATATCCCTTTTTGAGCGCGGACGCTGCACGGATTCATATTCCAAGGCGTGGTGCGATTCTCACGGATTTGCAAATAACCGCACCGTCCCTCACAAGGTCAAGCTGAACGCGAAGGAGGAGGCTTGCCTGCGCGATCTCTAGCTTGTTGGCACCGCTGAAGTTATCGCCGGTCTCGTGACAACCGGTCCTAGCGGCGGCTTTTTTGCAACCGCAATGACATCGTACCGACTTTTCATTTGCATGTTCTGAAAGGAAGTTGCCATGTTGTCGCAAAATCAATCGAGATATTTGAACACAATCGGCTTTGCCCTGCTTGCATTACTCTTTGCTAGCGACCTTTTGCTGAAACCGCCCAAGGAACTTGTTTCGCTTGCCATAGCCTGCATTTCCGCCCTTTACTTTACGGCAACCCTATTCGTCGGACTAAAGGAGAGGAAAAAAGGCGCAGTCGTTGCATCTGCCGTAGGCGTGATCATAGCCATTGCCTCATTCTTTATCTGACACATTGGTGATCTAGGGGCGATATCGTAGGAATACGACCGGGAGAGCCGGGACCAGATTGCCCGGGTTGCCCGGTCGGCTCGCGCGACGGCGCGGCGGTTCCACAGAAAGATCTCCGGACTTCACGCCGTTTCTGATCGCATTATAGACAGCCATCTCGTCTTCGCAGTCGGCGAGCACGCGGTGTGCGTCGTCGTTTTGGATGTCCAGTAAATCTCGAAGGTCCTCCATGCACCAGCGTCCGAGATCTGGCCATGCGCGTTGCGCGAGCTGATAAGTGTCGATTGCGATGTTGTAGTTAAAGTCCAGGCCAAAGCCGTCCCAGGCAGGACGGCTTTGTTTCCTTGATTATCAACTTCATCCGGACACTTCCCGCATTCATCCGTGTGTGTACGGATGAATGCGGGGTTCGATACCCCGGCGGCCTGATCGGCAGGCCGACGGGAACTCTCACTCCTCGATAAAAGCCGGCGCTCGGTTAGTTCTGCGCATCTTGAAATCGTCAGTTTCGTGGGAGACGTAGAGGATGCCGTCCATCCCATCTCGCGATGCATATGAAAGGTGAACAGAACCGCAATCCGCTCCATCATTGTCGAGAAGATCGAACGAATTCGGATCGCTCGTTGCGGCCAAACGACCACTCAGACAAGAGCCATCGTCATTACAGATTTGCCATTCCATGTCTTCGCCTGCAAGAATCGCCATAGACGTCCTGGTCGCGCCATCGTTGACATACATCCCGTCTATGCCAAAACCGTTTTCAGCGCCATCAATAAACGATTGCTCGGACCTATACTTCGCAAACGATGCACATAGCACCATTGCGAGACAAAGTACAAAGCCAACAATCGCTATCTTTGCATAGCTCTTGCCTATCATGTCATTCACCTCCCTCGTATGTATCGAGGTATTCCTGCTTGAGCGTCTGCGAGGATGACTCGATCTTTTCCACGAGTATGCCGGCCTCGATGAAGTAGAACGAGTCGGTGAGGTCTGCCAGGTCGTCGAGCAGATGGCTTGAGATGAGCACGCTGCGTCCCCGCTCCACCTCGCTGCGCATCGCGTCGCAGGAGGTTTTCCGTTTTCCCGGATCGAGGCCGTTCAGCGGTTCATCGAGGATGAGGTACGGGCAATCGGTCGCTATCGCCATGGCAAGCTTTACCTGCTGCTTCAGGTAGTGTCGAGAAAGTTGGTGTAGAGCCCCATCCGAAGCGAGTCGGCCCGGCGT
>UQIQ01000032.1 GCA_900541185.1 uncultured Collinsella sp. | reverse complement strand
TGCGGAACTCGCGATAAACTTCATATGCGGCCCTCCCGGGCGCAAGCAAAAGGGCGACCCCATTGCGGAGTCGCCCTTGTTGAACTGCTTATGTTTGGCTGCTACTCGGCGTCGTGGTGACGGCGGGGCTTGCGGCCTCCGTTGTCGCCGGGACGACGCGGACGGTCGCCGCGCTCGGAGCGCTCGCGACGCGGACGCTCACGACGCTGGAAGTGCTCGCCGTCGCCCTCGGAGGCACCCTCGGCGCGAGCCGGGGCCTCGGGCTTGTCAAGACGATCGAGCGAGATCTTGCCGCGATCGTCGACCTCGATGACGACGACCTTGACCTCGTCGCCCACGTTGAGGACGTCCTCGACCTTCTCCACGCGGCCCTTGGCGACGCGGGAGATGTGCAGCAGGCCGTCCTTACCGGGCAGCAGGTTGACGAAGGCGCCGAAGGGCTGGATGGAGACCACGCGACCGGTGTACTCCTCGCCCGGCTCGGGAACCTTGATGATGAGCTTGATGCGCTCGACAGCCTGGTCCACGGACTCGCCGGTGCCGCCGACGAAGACGGTGCCGTCCTCCTGGATGTCAACCGAAGCGCCGGTCTCGTCCTGGATGCCGCGAATGACCTTACCGCCGGAACCGATGACGTCGCGGATCTTGTCGGTCGGAACCTGGATGGAGACGATACGCGGAGCGGTGCTGCGCGTGGTGTGACGCGGCTCGGGGATCACATCGAGCATCTTCTGCAGGATGAAGGCGCGACCCTCCTTGGCCTGCTGCAGGGCGCGGGCCAGGATGTCGAAGGTGAGGCCGGTCGCCTTGTTGTCCATCTGCAGGGCGGTAATGCCCTCGGTGGTGCCGGTGACCTTAAAGTCCATGTCGCCCAGGAAGTCCTCGAGACCCTGGATGTCGGACAGGACCACGGTCTTGCCCTCCTCCTGGATCAGGCCCATGGCGATACCGGAGACTGGGCGCTTAATGGGCACGCCGCCGTCCATAAGGGCGAGCGTAGAGCCGCAGGTCGAAGCCATCGAAGAGGAGCCGTTGGACTCCATGACCTCGGAGACGACGCGGATGGCGTAGGGGAACTCGTTCTCGTCGGGAAGCACCGGAAGCAGGGCGCGCTCGGCCAGGTTGCCGTGACCGATCTCGCGGCGCTTGGGGCTGCCCATGCGGCCGGTCTCGCCGGTGCAGAACGGCGGGAAGTTGTAGTGGTGCATGTAGCGCTTGCCCTCGGTGGGCTCGATGGTATCCAGACGCTGGCCCTCGTTGAGCATGCCGAGCGACAGGACGGAAAGCACCTGCGTCTGGCCACGCTGGAACAGGCCGGAGCCGTGAACGAGCGGCAGGTAGTTGTCCTTCACCATGATGGGACGGATCTCGTCGGCGGCACGGCCGTCGACGCGCTCACCGGTCTCGACGACCATGGTGCGCATGGCCTTCTTCTCGAGCTTCTTGAGCGCCACGGGGATCTCGCGCTCCCAAGCGGCCTGCTCCTCCTCGGTGAACTCGGCGCGGATGGACTCCTTCAGAGCCTCGACCTTACCGATACGGGAGAGCTTGTCGGCGTCGCGAAGGGCGGCTGCCATCTCGTCGTAGTGGGCGAAGATGCGCTCCTGGACCTCCTCGACGGGCTGGTCGAGCGGGTACTCCTTCTTGACGATGGCGCCGTTGACCTGCTCCCACTCGGCGACGAACTCGTCCTGAGCCTGGCAGAAGGCAGCAAGGGCCTCCTGGCCAAACTTCATAGCGGCGAGCATGTCGTCCTCGGAGATCTCCTCGGCGCCGGCCTCGACCATCGAGATGAAGTCGGCAGAGCCGCCCAGCTCCAGGTCCAGATCGGAGTTCTCGCGCTCCTCATAGGTGGGGTTGACGATAAACTCGCCGGTCTCCACGTTGCGGCCGATGCGCACGCAGGCAAGCGGGCCCTCGAAGGGCACGCCGCCGAGCGTCATGGCCAAGGAGGCGCCCATGACGTTGATGACGTCGAAGGGGTTGACCTGGTCAGCGACGAGTGAGGTAGCGACGATGTGCACCTCGTTACGGAAGCCGTCCGGGAAGCTCGGGCGAATCGGACGGTCGATCATGCGCGCGGTGAGCGTGGCCTTCTCGCTGGGACGGCCCTCACGCTTGAGGTAGCCACCCGGGATGCGGCCGGCTGCGTACATCTTCTCGTTGAAGTCGACGGTCAGCGGGAAGAAGTCGTAGTTCTTGCGCTCCTTGGAGACGACCACGGTGTCGAGCATCGTGGTGTCGCCCTGCTTGACCAGGCAGGCGCCGGTGGCCTGCTTGGCAAGCTCGCCCGACTCAAAGGTGTAGGTCTTGCCGTACAGCTCAAAGGTCTTGGATACGAGTGTCATTGTTCTCCTTTACCCCGCAGACCCCTTGCCTGCGGGCTTCTCATGTGACGCGGGCCCCCTGCCCCCGCCACGCTTCAGAGCGTGATTGTTCGCGCCCTTACACAAAAAGAGCGCCCCGCTGCGCAGGACGCTCTTAGCATGTACAAATCCTACTGGATGTTGTCGCGGATGCCCAGAGCCTTGATGAGCTCACGGTACTCGACGATGTCGTTCTTCTTGATGTAGGAGAGAAGACGACGACGACGGCCGACGAGCATGAGCAGGCCACGACGGGTGTGGAAGTCCTTCTGGTGGGACTTCATGTGCTCGGTCAGCTCCTTGATGCGCTCGGACAGGATGGCGACCTGAACCTTGGGGTTGCCGGTGTCGACCGGGGTGTTACCGAACTGGGCAGTCAGCTCCGCCTTGCGCTCTTTGGAAACAGTCATTGTTTCACCTTTCGTTTTGCGTCGCCATCGGGCGACTCGATTCGCCTCGGACTGGGAAGCCGCCGGTGGAGCGAGCAACCAAGGTCGAGGTACCAACAGGCCGATATGTTACCACAAGCAGCCCGCCCCTGCGCATCATCACCGACCCAACATGAATTCCATCGCACGGAGGCGCTGATCGGTGTGCGTCGCAGCCCAAACATGCGAAAGCCCGAGCAAGAATGCCGCCGTATGCGGGTCGATTCGCTCGGCCATGAGCGCATCGAAGGTCATGGACATGAGGGCGCGAAGCCATGCGACCTCACCAGTCGATACCAGCTCGGCACCCGGAACGCTCGACGCGCACGATCCGCACATGAGCCCGCCCGCCTGTGGTGAAAAATACGACAGCATGGGGTCTCCGCACAGCACGCAGGCCGAAAAATCTGGTCGATAGCCAACGTGCGACAGCAGCTTAAAGACATATGCCGCCACAAGTAAATCCATATGCGCAGCGTCGAGCCCGCTGCCGACCAGGGTAAGCGCCCGTTGCGTAATGGCAAAGGTAAACGGGTCCTCGGCGTCCTCGAACGAGCACACGCGTGCGACCTCGGCGATCGCGCTTGCGGCGCAAGTCGTCTCGTAATCGGGCGCAGCGCCGAGCGGCGCCTCCATAAGCTCGGCCTGGGAAACCACGTCGAGTGACCGTCCATGTGCAAGCAGCATATCGACCGTACAGAACAGCTCGCAGCGCGCAGCCAGGCGTCCGCCGGGTTTGCGGGCGCCCTTTGCCACGGCACGAACCTGCCGCCCCCGCTCGTCAAGCATCGTCAAGATCAGGTCGGTCTCTTTGAGCTTAGTCTTATCGAGCACGAGCACTTTCGTGCGATATGTCCGGGAGCCTGCCATGCGCACCGCGCGTCCTTAGTCCTCGGCGTTGTAGCCAAAGCGGCGAATCTGGGCCTCGTCGTCACGCCAGCCGGCCTTGACCTTCACGTCCAGCTCCAAAAAGACCTGCGTGCCAAAGATGCGCTCAAGATCGCGACGGGCGTCGATACCGATATGCTTGATCATCTCGCCGCCCTTACCGATGATGATGCCCTTTTGGCCCTCGCGCTCGACGTAAATGGTGGCGTGCACGCGCAGCACCTTCTTGGTCTGCTCGAGCGCATCGCAGATCACGCCAACGGAGTGCGGAATCTCATCACGGGTGCGGCGCAAGACCTTCTCGCGCACAAACTCGGCAACGAGCGTCTCATCGGAAGCGTCGGTACCCATGTCCTCGGGGAACCAACGCGGACCCTCGGGCAAAAAGTGCGCAACGGTCTCTATAAAGGCATCGACGTTGAAGTTCTTGACCGACGACGTCACGATCTCGTCGTCATATTCCATGAGCTCGTGGGCTGCCTTGAGCTGCTCCATGACCTGTGCGGGGTCGGCCTCATCGGCCTTAGTGAGCACCAGGACCTTCTTGCAACGGGCGCATCTGACGCGCTCGGCAACCCAGGCGTCTCCCCTGCCGATCGGTTTGGTGGCATCAATCAAAAACGCGACGACATCAACATCGTTCAGCTCGAACAGCGCGCTCTTGTTGAGCTCGGATCCCAGGCCGTCCTTGGGCTTATGAATACCCGGGGTATCGACAAAGACCAGCTGGTAGCCGGGACGGTTGACGACGGCGCGCATGCGGCGGCGGGTCGTCTGGGCCACCGGCGAAGTGATGGCGACCTTCTTGCCATAGCAGGCGTTGAGCAGCGTAGACTTGCCGGCGTTGGGACGACCGACCAGGGCCACAAAGCCGCTGCGGAAACCGGGCTCCACGTCGCCAAAGCCCGCGAGGTTGTCGTCCTCGTCGCACAGGGCGTCGAGCTCCTCATCGCTCATGCCCTCAAACGGGTCGAACTCCTCGACTTCCTCGAGCTCCTCGGTATCCACCGCGTCCAGGGACTCGTCGTCCAAAATCTCATCGGCAGACTGCATATTGTCGGACATGGGAATCCCTTTCTAAATAAAGCCGAGCGCGTGGGCAAATACCAGCACGCCCACAATTGCGGCGGTGATGGAAAGAATGTAAACAGAGGCGGCGGCGATGTCCTTCGCACGCTTGGCCAGCGGATGGAGCTCCTGGGTCGCTAGGTCGACGATAGCCTCCATAGCGGTGTTGCACAGCTCGCCGTGAATCACCAGGCCACAACAGATGATAATCGTGCCCCACTCGGCAATGTCGAGGCCCACGATACAGCCGGCAATGACGGTGCACACGCCCGCCACGAGCATGACCTTGATGTTGCGCTCGGTCTTGACGGCGGTAACGAAGCCCTCCATGGCGTAGGAAAACGACTTTAAGAAGGACGGATGGTCCTTGTTCGATCCGGGAATCATAGACGGCTCCTAGTCGTGGGCGTGGTTGGTGATGGGGCCGACGTGGACTAGCTTGGGGTCCTCGCCGCGCTCGAACGCCAGATCGCGCAGGATGGCGTCCTCGCGGGCCTCCATGACCTCGGCCTCGTCGTCCTCGATATGGTCATAGCCCAGCAAGTGCAGCATGCCGTGTACGAGCATCAGACGACACTCGTCAGCGGAGCTATTGCCAAAACCGGGGGCCTGACGGGCAATAACCTGCGGGGCCAAGATGATATCGCCGAGCTCGAGCGTCTCGTCGGCGGGAATATCCTCGTCAAAGGCCGAGTCGCATTCAAACGAGAGCACATCGGTGGTGCGGTCGATACCGCGCCACTCGTGGTTGAGCTCGTGCATCTCGTCCTCGTCGACATACGAAAGGGAAATCTCGACTTCACGCTCAACGCCCTCGGCGGCAAGCACAACCTCGCAGATGTGCTCCACCTCCTGGGCATCGAGCAGCGTATCGAGCTCGGCATCGTTGCTGATCAATACACTCAACGGGACTCCTTTCGGTCGCGCGGGCGCTGCTCGCGCACGTCATCATAAGCATCATATGCCTCGACGATACGTCCCACCAAGGCATGGCGCACCACGTCGGCGCGCTCCAGGTGCGAAAATGCGACATCGTCGACACGGCCCAAAATCTTCTCGACATCGGCCAAACCACCACGACGACCCACCAGGTCGCGCTGACTCAGGTCGCCGGTAATCACAAACTTGGAGTTGAAGCCCAGGCGCGTCAGGAACATCTTCATCTGCTCGGGCGTGGTATTTTGCGCCTCGTCGAGCACCACGAAAGCATCGCTCAGCGTGCGGCCGCGCATGTAGGCAAGCGGGGCGATCTCAATCACGCCGCGCTCCATAAGCTCATCGGTGCGCTCGCGATCCATCATGTCAAAAAGGGCATCGTAGAGCGGACGCATGTAGGGATCGATCTTTTCCTCAAGGGTACCGGGCAAAAAGCCCAGGTTCTCCCCCGCCTCGACAACCGGACGTGTCAAGATCAGACGGCCCACCTCGTGACGCTTGAGCGCGGCAACGGCGAGCGCCATGGCCAGATAGGTCTTACCGGTACCGGCAGGACCCAAGCCAAACGTGATGGTATGCGAGCGGATGGCATCCACATAGCGCTTTTGCCCGAGCGTCTTGGGGCGAATGACGCGGCCGCGATACGAAAGCAGCACGTCATCGCGAAGCGACGTAGCCTCGTGCTCACCGTCGCGCAAGACAGCCAGGCAGCGAGAGACATCGTCGGCAGACAGCGTGCGCCCGGCGGCCGCCTCGCGAAAAGCGTGCTCGAAAAAGCGCGCCACGAGTTCGACCTCGTCCGGGTCGCCGCTCACGGCGATGCTATCGCCACGGGCGACCACATGAGCGCGAACCAAGCTCTCGAGCGCACGAAGGACGCCGTCGCCGGCGCCCAAAACGCGCGAGGGATCAATTCCCTCGGGAACGGTAAGTCTAATCTTCGAGGCTTCCATGAACCTCCCTGCGTGCATGGACCAAGCCGGAATCATCGACTCCGATGATAGCAACATCGAGCAGGCACGGGGCTGTAAGTCCACAGGTATCGTCAAGACGGGCATGATGGAACGAGCCGAGCGTCAGGTTGTCACCATACTCGAGCACGGCACGCTCGACCGTGCCCACGCGACGACGAGCGTCGGCAATGGCGAGCTCCTGTGCGGCGGCCCGCATACGGCGGCTGCGCTCGGCCATAACCTCGGGCGGCACCTGGCCGGGCATCTCGGCAGCAAGGGTGCCGGGACGCTTGCTGTAGCGGAACACGTGCATACGCGAGAAACCCACACGGCGGCACAGCGCCAGCGACTCCTCGAATTCCTCGTCCGTCTCACCGGGAAAACCGACGATAACGTCGCACGAAAGGGACGCCTGCGGCAGGTTGGCGCGAATCATGCGCACCGTGTCCTCGAAGGCCTCGGCGCTATAGGGGCGGCCCATGCGATGCAGGGTCGCCGTGCAGCCGGACTGCACGGGCAGGTGCAAAAACGGGGCGATGCGCTGCGGATAGCGCGCCATAACCTTAAGCAGGCGCTCAGAGATATCCATGGGCTCGACCGAGGAAATGCGCACATGCGGAATAGACGTGCGCTCCATGATGGCCTCGAGCAGCTCATCGATTTCGACATGCTCGTCGGTCGCGCTCTTGCCATCGTAGGCACCCAGGTTCACACCGGTCAGCACCACCTCGGGCACGCCGGCCTCCTGGGCCTCGCGAACTTGCTCGAGCACGGACTCGACGGGCACGGAACGCTCGGGGCCGCGAGCCTTCCACACAATGCAATAGGTGCAGCGATGGTTGCAGCCATCCTGAATCTTCACGCCCAGGCGAGAGCGACCGAGCGCATCGACCACCTCGCCATCGCTGCAGGCGGGAACGCTATCGGACTCAACGCCCAGCACCTCGCAGACGCGCTCGGCGACGTCAATCTTGGACGGTTCGGCGATCACGCGATCCGAAAGCTCCAACAGCTCCTCGGGATGCAGGTTGACGACGCAGCCGGTTACGACCACGTAAGGGTCGTTAGGATGGGCCAGCGCATGACGGACGGCCTTACGGGTCTTGGCCTCGGCCTCGCCCGTAACGGCACAGGTGTTAATGACGATCAGATCGGCATCCTGGGGATCCACAATAGCAAAGCCCAGGCGCATAAGATCGGCAGTGATACGGTCAGACTCAACCCGGTTGACGCGGCAGCCGAGGTTGACGACGGAAATATGGGGTGCGAGCACGCGGGCTCCTTAATCGAGGATATCGTCGAGGGCACTCTTGATACGGTCGGTCACCGACTTCTTACCGGAAGCGACGTCATCGCCCATCTCATCGGCAAAAGCACGGAGCAGCTCGTGTTGCTTATTGGAAAGATTGGTGGGAACGACCACGCGCAGTTGCACGATCAGGCGACCACGCGAACCGCCACCGCCAATGCGCGGCATGCCGTAATTATTGACGCTCACGGTGTCGCCGTACTGTGTACCAGCAGGGACCGTCACCTTGACGACCTCATCGGGCATAATGCCCTCGACCTCGATCTCGCAGCCGAGCGCTGCCTGCGCAATCGAAATATCGCTCACGAGGTACAGGTCGTCACCGTTGCGCTTAAAACGCTCGTGGTCGGCGACGCGCACGTTGACGATCAGGTCGCCCGAGGGCTCGCCGCGAAGGCCAGCCTCGCCAAAGCCGCTCACGCGCAGCTGGCGACCGGTCGAAACGCCGGCGGGGATATCGATGTCGATCTTTTCATGCGAAGGCGTGCGGCCCTGACCGTCGCAGGTCTCGCAGGGATGATCGATGACCGTGCCCTCGCCGTGGCAGTCGGGACAAGGCGAAGAGGACTGAACCTGGCCCAGGAACGAACGCTGGACCGTCGTGACATAGCCCGTGCCGTGGCAGCGGCTGCACTGCTTTTCCTGCGCGCCCTCGGCCCTACCGGTGCCATTGCAATCCTCACAGGGAGCAAGGCGGTCATAGCTGATCGTCTTTTTGCACCCGAGTGCCGCCTCCTCGAGCGTCACCGAAAGGGAGATGGCCATGTCGCGGCCGCGACGACGCTCACGGCGATTTCGGGCGCCACCGCCGGCACCGCCGCCAAAGAACGACGAGAAGAGGTCGTCCATGCCCATGCCGCCAAAGATATCGTTAATGTCGACGTAGCCCGAACCACCAGGGCCGTCGGCAATGCCGTAACGGTCGTAGTTAGCACGCTTCTGCTCATCGGAAAGAACGGAATATGCCTCGTTGAGCTCTTTGAACTTGGCCTCGGCCTCGGGGTCGTCCGAAACGTCCGGGTGTACGGTACGGGCCTTCTTTAGAAACGCGCGCTTAATCGTCCGCGCGTCGGCATCCTTGTCGACGCCAAGCACCTCGTAGTAATCCCTATTTTCCGACACGACCGAATCCTTCCGACTTTCATTATTGTCACAGTGCGTCCTATACCCAAGCTGGGCCGGCCGCAAACAGAGGGTTTGATGTTATTGCATTGCGTAGGGTGAAAGCATGGCACGTTGCGAGCAGCTCGCAAACCAAACCGACACGAGCGCAAACATAAATCCGTTGGCAAAACCGTTGGCAAACTGCATCGCGCCGCGCTTCCACCACAGCAGGCTGCGGTGCAGCACGCCGTCCGAGAGCACCATGAACAGGCCCATGGCAAACGGAATAAAGCACATCACGGCAAAGGCCGAGAACACGCCCGAGATGGCCGATAGCACCAAAAACGGCGCCACGATGCCCATCAGGTAAAAACCGGTACGGGCCTTGCCTTCCAGGCGCTCGGCCTCAACATGGGCGCGACCGACCAGATCACCGCCAGAGGCGCCGTTGGTGCCGGCGTGACCCATGCCGCCAATACGGACCTCGTCGCCATCGTGCGTGCCGGCGGGAAACTCAATCGTCTGCTCGGAGGTCACACGGGTCCGCCCGCTGCCGCCGCAATCGGGACAGGGGTCGGCGACGACCTTACCGGAGCCACCGCACTCAGGGCAGACCGACTGGAACGTGCCGGCACCAAACAGAAAGGACAGGTCGACATCGATGTGACCGCGACCGCCGCAGCTCGGACAGGTATGTGCATGCTCGGACGAAACAGAGCCCGAACCACCGCAGTGACCACAGGTATCGAAGCGCGTATAGCGGACGGTCTTGCGGGCACCGCCCTTGGCCTCCTTGGCGTCGAGTTTGATATCGACGACCACATTGGCGCCGTTCTCGGGATTGTAAGCAGCCTGCCCACGACGCTGCTGGCCCCAAGCGCCGCCAAAGGGAAAACCGCCCTCAAAGGGATTGCCATAGCCTGTGTTGCCGGCGTAGCCGCCACCATAGGGCGAAGCCGTAGGAGCACCGGCAAAGGGATTGCCCGAGCGCATGGCGTCGTAGCGCGCACGTTTTTGCTCATCCGAAAGCACGGCGTAGGCCTCGGAAACCTCTTTAAACTTTTCCTCGGCATCCGGCTCTTTGTTGACGTCCGGATGGAGCTTGCGGGCCTTTTGCTGAAAGGCCTTTTGAATATCACGCGAGGTGGCGTCCTTGGAGACACCCAGAATCTCGTAGTAATCTTTTTCGTTCATCGTCGCCATGCGCGGCAACCTCCTGCTCACAGCAGCGTATATATTCCGGTAATTCTACACGAGCGGCCTAAGCTAGATCCCAAAACAGCTCGAACAGAACATTTCCATCGAGCCAGCCCAAGTGCGTCGGCGCCAGACGAGCTCGAACATAGCCCGCGACGACATCTGCCGAAGTGAAAGGTCCCTCATGGACCCCGAGTGTCTCGGGCACCCAAGTGGCAAGACCCAATTCGAGCGCGCGATCGCAGGCAGCTGCCAGCTCATCGGCCGGGATGACGCAAGCTGCACGAACCAACAGGTCGGACGCAACACCGCCCGTCATGCGACAAGACAGCATCAGGTCTTCAGCCGCAGCCTCACGCTGCGACAGATATTCGGCCTCAAACGCCGTCGCGTCATCGTCACGTTGCACCAGACGCACGCGGTACGAATCGCCTCGAGAAGACACGCCGGGGAACAAACCTGCAAGACGGTCGAAATCCTCGGCGTCGAGCATGCCCGCGGCGGAACGACCCAGGCCCAAATAGCCCTGGCCGGTCCAGTAGGCAATGTTATGGGCGCACTCATGTCCGTCGAGCGCATAGCTTGCCACCTCATACGGGTGATAGCCGGCCGCACCCAGACGCTCACGCGCCACATCCATGCACGAAGCTTGAAAATCCTCGTCGGGCTCGACCGACTCGTCGCGGCACGCCATGCGATAAAGGGGAGTCCCCTCCTCAAGCGTGAGCGGGTAGACCGACACATGATGCGGAGCCGCCGCCAGCACGCCATCGAGTGTGCGCTTCCAACTCGCTGCGGTCTGCCCGGGAAGTCCACACATAAGGTCGCACGACACGTCAAGCCCAGAGTTCTTGACCGTCGCGATGGCGGCAAACGCCCGATCGGCATCGTGAATACGGCCGATGGCGGTAAGTTCGGTGTTATCGAGCGTTTGCACGCCCAGAGAGACGCGTGTGACACCAACCTTGGCAAGCGCAGTGGCAAGCTCGGCGGTCAGCGACTCGGGATTGGCCTCGCAGGTAAACTCAACGGGGGCGCACCACGCACGAATACGCCGCGCCAGCTCCACCAGGCGCTCCCCCGCCAGCGACGGCGTACCGCCGCCAACATAGACGGTGCGGATATGGTCAAGGGCCCCAGCCTTGCCAAAAGCATCGAGGCGCGCGAACAACTGCTCAAAATAGACATCGAGCGCAGCACTCAGGTCGCACGGAGAAAAACTGCGCGAGTCAAAGTCGCAGTACCGGCACTTTTGGGCGCAAAACGGCACGTGCACGTACAGCGCGGTAACGGCCACCCTTAAGCCTCCAGCGGATGAGGGGGCACCGATTCGCCGGCGGCAAGGGCAGCCTCGCAGGCCACCACATCGCGCTCGATATCATCGACCAGTGCCATAAACTCCTCGTACGTGGAGCAGCGCACCACCTGAGCGCGCCAGGCGGCGGCATGGGGCATGCCCTTTAGATACCAGCTCGCGTACGTACGGGCGCGCGACATAAGCGGCAGAAGCTCGTGCGTCAACGTCAGGTGCTCACGCAGAGCCTCCAGGCGCTCGACCGAGGAGCGAGAAGGAACCGGCGTGCCATCGAGCGCAAGGGCGCGAGCATCACCGAACACCCACGGATTGCCGTAGATGCCGCGCGCGATAAACACCGCGCTGGCACCCGAGCCTTGCAGATGCTCAGCCGCATCCTCGGCGGAGAACACGTCGCCCGAACCGATCACGGGAATCTCGACAGCGTCGGCAACCTCATCGACGACCGACCAATCGGCCTGACCTGTATAGAGTTGCGTGGCGCAACGACCGTGCACGGCGACTGCGGCGGCCCCGGCGCCCTCGAGCATCTGGGCAAACGTTGCGGCATTGCGATCCTCGGCATAAAAGCCCTTGCGGATCTTTACAGTCACGGGCACATGTGCCGCGCCCACCGCCGCCTCGACGATCTTCTCGGCCAGATCGGGCGTGCGCATAAGCGCCGAGCCCTCGCCCTTGGTAACGACCTTGCGCGCCGGACAAGCCATGTTGATATCAATCAATGACAGGCGATCGCCCACGCGTTCCTCGACAGCAGCGACGGCACTCGCAAACTGATCGGGCTTGGAGCCAAAGAGCTGCACGCAAATCTGCTGCTCCTCGTCGGCCGGTAGCACCAGGCGCCAGGTCTTGTTGCTGGCATAGGCAAGGCCCGCCACGCTCACCATCTCGCTGCAGGCAAGGTTGGCACCGCGGCGACGACACATGATGCGGTAGGCAGGGTCGGTCACGCCCGCCATGGGAGCCATAAGGAACGGCTGCTCGGCATAGGCGCCCAGCAGCCGCTTGCTGTATTCAGAAAGCGCCATAGACCTACTCGTCCACCTTGAGGATCGCCATAAAGGCTTCCTGCGGGACCTCGACCGAGCCGATGGCCTTCATGCGTTTCTTGCCCTCTTTCTGCTTCTCGAGCAGCTTACGCTTACGCGAAATATCGCCGCCGTAGCACTTAGCAAGCACGTCCTTGCGACGCGCCTTGACGGTGGAGCGGGCGATGATCTTGTTGCCGATAGCACCCTGGATGGGCACCTCGAACAGCTGACGCGGGATGATCTCCTTAAGTTTGTCGCACAGACCACGGGCCAGGCCATAGGCCTTGTCCTTATGGACGATAAACGACAGCGCGTCCACCTCATCACCCGAAAGCAAGATATCGAGCCTCACAAGCTCGGAGGGACGGTACTCGTTGAACTCGTAGTCGAGCGAGGCATAGCCCTTGGTACGGCTCTTGAGCTGGTCAAAGAAGTCCAAAATGAGCTCGGCGAGCGGCATATCAAAGCGCATCTCGACCGACTTGCTCGTGAGATGGATCATGTCGGTCGTAACGCCGCGGTGCTCGATAGCGAGCTGCATGACGGCACCCGTATACTCGGGCGGGCAGATGATCTTTGCCTTGAGGTAGGGCTCCTCAATGCGCTCGATGCGCGTAGCCTCGGGCAGATCCTGCGGGCTGCGGACATCAATCATCTCGCCGTCAGTCTTGTAGACGTGATAGTCCACCGAGGGGCTCGTGGCAATGAGGTCAAGATTGAACTCGCGCTCCAAGCGCCCCTTGACGACCTCCATATGCAGCAGGCCCAAGAAGCCCACGCGGAAGCCAAAGCCGAGCGCCACCGAGGTCTCGGGCTCCCACACCAACGACGGGTCGTTGACGTGCAGCTTATCGAGCGCGTCACGCAGGTTCTCGTAGTCCTTGTTATCGATCGGGAACAGGCCCGTATAGACCATGGGCTTAGCCTCGCGGTAGCCGGGAAGCGACTCGAGGCAGGGATTCGACGCCCACGTGAGGGTATCGCCCACGTGAACGGCCTCGGGGTCCTTCAGGCCCGTGACCACGTATCCGACCTCGCCGACCGTCAGCGCGTCGACCGGGGTCTCGGCGGGACGCTTGACGCCCACACCATCGACCAAAAAGTCGCCCTTTGCCTGCATCATGCGCAGGGTATCGCCCTTTTTGATGGAGCCGTCAAAGATGCGCACCGTGGCGACGACGCCACGATACTCGTCGAAGTACGAATCCAGGATGAGTGCCTTGAGCGGCGCGTTCGCATCGCCCTTGGGCGGAGAGATCAAAAAGACAATGGACTCCAGCAGATCGTGGATGCCCTCGCCGGTCTTGCCCGAGACACACACGGCATCATCGGCAGGGATCGCCAGGTCATCCTCGATCTCGGTCTTAACCTCGTCGGGATGAGCCGAGGGCAGGTCAATCTTGTTGATGGCCGGCACAATGTCCAGATTGGCGTTCATGGCGAGCGTCGCGTTAGAAACGGTCTGCGCCTCAACGCCCTGCGTGGCGTCGACAACGAGCACCGCGCCCTCACAGGCTGCCAGCGAGCGCGAGACCTCATAGGTAAAGTCCACGTGGCCCGGCGTATCGATCAGATTGAACTGATACGTCTCGCCATCGTCGGCGTCATAGGACACGCGAACGGCATTGGACTTGATCGTGATGCCGCGCTCGCGCTCGATATCCATGGTGTCGAGCAGCTGCGACTCCATGTCGCGTTCGTCGACTGTATGGGTGAGTTCGAGGATACGGTCACTGATCGTGGACTTGCCATGGTCGATGTGCGCAACGATTGAGAAGTTGCGGATGTGGGAAATGTCATTTGAAGTATTCATGCGGACTATCTTACCCGAGCGATACAAAAAATGGAGCCTGTTCCATAAAACAGGCTCCATTTATGCGCGTAATCTGTGTGGTGTGAAATTTACAACTTAGGCGTTGATGCTGTTCACGAGCTTGGCAAGACCGGACTTGCGGTTGGAAGCCTGGTTCTTGTGGATAACATGCTTGGCGGCAGCCATGTCGAGACGCTTGGTGACGGTCTTGAGGGCGGCCTGGGCCTTCTCGGCGTCGCCCTCGGCGACGGCGGACTGGACGTGCTTGGTCAGCGTCTTGAGCTCGGACTTGACAGCCTTGTTACGCATGCGAGCTGCCTCATTGGTGCGGATACGCTTCTTCTGAGACTTGATGTTTGCCACTTCTGGAGTTCCTTTCGAGTTCCTTGCAAAAAATGTATGACACCTCTGAGACACGGTGAGGTCATGCAAGCGCATACTATAGCACGCTCCCCCTCAAAGGGATAGAACGAATTTGCCAAATAGGCAGGTATCATCACGATTTTCTCAAGATGTTCGTAATCCAGAGCAAAAGCGCGGTCTCAGAATCGGCCGAACCCTTGAGCGCGAGCTCCACATCGACCGCTCCCTCGAGCGCTGCGACGAGCTCTGCCATCGAAAAGCGGCGAGCCCAGGTCAGGTGATTCTTGACCTGCCAGGACTGGAGCTTAAGCGTTGCGGCCAGCTCACGACCCTGTCCGCGCGCATCGAGCGCCTTGGCAACGATAAGCTCGCGAATACGGCCGCACAGCAATGTGTAAGTCCACACGTAGCTCTTGGCAGGCAGTAGATTGAAGAGCTCGAGCGAGCGGCGCATGTCACGGGCCGAGACCGCATTGAGAAAGTCCCAGGGCTGAACCTCGGCCGTACGTACAATCCAGCGCTCAACGTCGGCAAGCTCAATCTGGGGCGCCTCGACCATCTGGGCAAGCTTAGCCAAATCGTTATCGAGCATGCGAGTGTTTTCACCCGAACGCGAGACGAGTTCCTCGGCGGCCGCCGTCGAGATCGACTTGCCATGCTGCGTCGCCATCTGCTGAACGCGGCGCGGTAGCTCCCAGCGCTTGGTGCCGGAGCAATCGATCACGGCCTTCTTGTCGATCTTGGCGATCGCCTTATACAGGCGCGTGTTCTTGGCAAGCGAGTCGGCGATGATGAGGCAGACCGTTGTGGGGCTGGGACTTGCGAGGTACTCGACGAGCGGCTCCGAGACAGCCTTAGCGAGCTTTGAGCAGCCATCAAGGATTACCAGGCGAAACTCGCTGCCCATCGGAAAGGTGTTAAGCGATCCGATAATGGACTCGATATCGGGGTCCTTAGTCATGTCGCGCTCGTCGAGGTTAAACTCGACCATACCCGACTTTTCCAGACGCGCTTTCATACGCGAGACGGCGTGATCGCGCTTGACTCCGTCGGTACCGACGATCAGATATGCCGGCAGCAGACCGGTTTCGGACATTGCGCTCCCCTCCCGCAGGCCTTCGTATTCGTTCCGTGCCATTCTAGCCCAGGGGCCCTCCACACGCCAACGACGTCGTCACGGTCGCTGGCATCGCATCGCAAAGCCATTCTCAGTCGGCGTGACGGTAATGTCGCCGTGTTCGATGGTGCACGCGAACACGCCACCCGCTTCCTTCACGGCATCGATGCAGGCATCGGACGGATGACCGTATCGATTCCCCTCGCCCGCGCTCGCGAGGGAAAGCTCGGGTCTCAGAATCTCCAGCAGCGCGGCATCGACCGAAACCTTGGAGCCGTGATGCCCGAGTTTAAGGACATCGATATCCCCCACCTCCTGCACGAATTCCCGTTCTTGGTCGAGCTCGGCATCACCGGTGAGGAGCATGCGCAGGCCCTTGTCTTCCTGAACATAAGAGAGCAGCAGGACAAGCGAGTCCTCATTGCCCTCGCCATCCACGGACTCGAATGGCCACATCACGCGGGCGCAAAATGAGCCGATGTCGACCGTATCCCCATGGCGCACCTGCCGATACTCCACGCCAGGTCGGTTCAATACCTCGGCAGGAGCATCCTCCAGCGCATCTGCCGCCACGGCAATCGTTCCGACCGAAAACTGTTCGAGCACGGCAGGCAGACCACCCCAGTGATCCTCATCCCAATGCGTCACAAAGACGGCATCGATATGGTGCACGTTATTGCGAACCAACGCCGCCACCACGCGCTCGTCGAGCCCGCAGTCGACGAGCGCTACTGTGCCGCCCTGGCGGATAAGAATCGCATCGGCCTGGCCCACATCGAGCACCGTCACCGAAGGCGGAGCGAACCGATCCCAGTAGGCGTACGGAATCGCAGCCAAGAACACCAGGCACGTAAGCCCCACCGCCATAGGACGTGCACGGGGACGCGGCCACCAGACCAGCAGAACCGCCAGCAAACACGGCACTAGGTAAATCCACATGCTATCGGGCGGCACACTCACGGATGCACCCGGCACGGCGGCAAACAGCTGCTCGAAGAACAGTGCGCAACGGGCGGCAACCATGGGCACAATGAGCGCCCAAATCCGCAATTGTGCCACGAGCGAATAGGGAACCAGTACGATCGACACAGCGAGCAGTACGCTCACCACCGGACCGATGACCGCATTTGCCAGCGGAGCAATGAGCGAGAACGTACCGAAGGCAGGAATGGTAATGGGGAGCGTCGCCAACTGCGAGCACAGCGTGACGGAAAGCATGCTGGCAACGCCCGACGGCACACCCAACTCACCCAAAGCGTAGGTCGCATAGGGGCAAAAGCACAGAATGGCTAAGACGCTGGCACATGAAAGCTGAAAGCCCATCTCGAACAGCACCGTCGGCCGCAGTAGCACAAAGATGGACATGGTTACGAAGAGCGCCGATGCGCCGTGCCGGCGACGCCCTGCGCCGTTTACGACAAGCGTCGCGAACACCATGCAGCACGCGCGCACGGCCGAGGGAGACGCGCCCGTAAAGGCAGCGTAGCCCACAAGCGTTATCGCCAATATCGCCCGCCGAAGACCACGTGAACACCGAGTCTTTTGCAATACGCCCTCAATTACAAACCCCACGATAGCCAAATGGCTGCCCGAGACGGCGATAAGATGCGCCGTACCCGTCACCGAAAACCAGTCGCCCGCCTGCTGGGCGCGCAGCTCGGCCGAACGACCGCAAACGACACCGGCTATGAGCGCACGCGCCGGGTCGGTCGCAGGCGCAATGGACGCAAGCAGCTCATTTCGCAGCCGAAGCAGCGGCCCCGGAGAGCCCTCATCGACCGACAAAATCCGAACGGCTTTAACCTTGCGCACCTCGCCTCGGAGCGCTCGCGATCGTCCATACGCATCGTTCTCAAAACGTGAAACGCGACCGATAACACGCACGTGCGCCCCAAACTTGAGCTCGCGGTCACACGTTAGGCGAACCGTTGCCAAGCTCTTACCGTCCGCGCGTGCCTCGCAGGTATAGGAATACACGTCGTCGTTTATGGATGGATCGCCCTGCACGACAAACTCGAGGCCGCTTGCCGCTCGACCGTCGAGCGCCTTCGAGGCGCTGAGCGCACCCACAGCCCACCACGCCGAGACGACCGCTCCCGCCACGAGACCGACGGACGCGGCATACAGCCACCGCTTCAAAGGGGCAAGCCGCGCACAAGATTGAGCCAGCACAACGAATACCGCCGCCGCAAATGGAATGGCCCATAGCAGCCCGACCGCCGGCGTCCGCTCTCTCAGCAGCGCATCTGCGGCCACGTTGAGCACCAAGGCGCAGCTCACGCACATGCCGACACACAGGGTCATCGTCCATGGCATCAGGGGCCGCGGAGGCATCACATGTTCGCGCTCGGTCGCACTCATACGCAGATGCAATCTTTGATTTTGGCAAGCTTCTTCTCGCCGATTCCCGACACACGCATCAGATCGTCAACCGAGGCAAAAGCACCGTTCTTTGTCCGCTCATCGATGATCGACTGTGCCATGGAGGGACCGATACCCGAGAGCGTCTGCAGCTCTGCCGCGCTTGCCGTATTGATGTTTACCAGTCCTGTTGCGCCACTCACGCCCGATGATGCGGAAGTCCCACCATCAACACCGGCTTCCGCAATGGGCGCCTGCTGCTCCCCTACCGTTGGAACGTGAATCTTCTGCCCATCGACGACCTTAGATGCCCGATTAAGCCCCGTAACGTCTGCCTCGGGCGCCAGCCCGCCGGCGGCATCGATCGCCTGAGCCACCCGGGCGCCGTCCTTGAGGCGATATACACCGGGCGACACAACGGCGCCATCGACATCGACATAGACCTCTGCGGCAGCAGAAGCCTTAGACGAAGAGCCTTCGGATGTCTTTCCGCTCGAGGCATCGCCGGATCCCGGCTCCACCAACGAGCCTGAACCGTCAGTGCGCTCAAACGACATGCCGCCGGCATCGCCGCCAAGGTTCGCCATCGCCAAGCCGCTCGCCATCGCCATGACGACCAGTATCGCCATCACCACTGCCTTATGACCGAGCAGCTTGCCCGCCCAGCGGTCCATCTTTTTGACCCGTTCGTGTTGCTCGCGCTGCGCCATAGCAAACACCTCCCAACACCATCGTGTCAGGAAACGAGCACCGCAGCCTCCGCACGCCCACACCGTTTTTCGCGGTCAAACCAAAATCTGACCAAAACCTTGCGAGAAAATGTCCATTTATTCAGGCACACGTCGACAAATGAACAATTTGGAAACAAACGCGCAGATAAATAAAGGCCGACGATACAAATACATCGTCGGCCTATGCACATATTTACTCGTGATCTTGGTAAATCTCACGCGGAGCAAGCTCCGAATGTTTGCGTTTTAAGGTCTTAGGGGCCTTATACGTGTTGCTCTCGAAGTCAATGTACTCGGTCTGCTTGAGCAGGCGCTCGATCATCTCCTCGTGATCGAACAACTCCCAGGCCTCATGCACGGCATCGAGTTTAGCGTGCGTCTCGGGACGGCGCGGCATAAACAGCGTGCAGCAGTCGGGAGCGGCCTCAGTCGAGATATCGAACGTACCGATCTCCTCGGCGCGCGCGATGATCTCCTGCTTGTCCGAACCGATGAGAGGACGGAACACGGGGATCTTCACGGCCTCGTTGACGGCCATGATGTTCTCAAGCGTTTGGGAGGCAACCTGCCCAAGTGATTCGCCCGCAACGATAGCCTTGGCACCCTCGATGTGTGCAATGCGCTCGGCAACCGAATACATAATGCGGCGATACATAATCACGCGCAGGTTGCTGGGACAGGTGACCGAAATCTCACGCTGGCAGTCGCCAAACGGCACCACGTACAGGCGGCCGATCTGGACACCTGGCTCAAGCGCACGGATGATGTCCTGCACCAAATACTCGCTCGTATCGGGCGTCTGCGGACGACCGGAGAAATGTACCGGCACGCACACCGCGCCGCGACGCGCGAGCATCCAGGTCGCCACCGGAGAATCGATACCCGACGACAACAGCGTCACGACCTTGCCGGCAGAACCCACCGGCAGACCGCCCACGCCACGCTCGGAGCGCGCATACACGTAGACGCTACCCTGGACCACCAGTACGTGCACGATCGCATCGGGGTCGTGCATTTGAACCTTTTTATCGGGGAAGGCCTCGCACAGTACCTCGCCCACCTGACGATTGATATCAATCGAGGTGAGCTCATAGTCAGTATTGGAGCGCTTGGCGTGCACCTTAAACGAATCGAAAGGACCAAACTCGCGCAGTGCCTTCACGGCGGCGGCGCAGTACTCTTGCGGGTCGCGGTTGGTGTGATACGCCAAAGACACACGAGCAACGCCGGGAACGGTGCGAATGACACGCGCCGCCTCATCGGCCTGATGCTCGTTAAAGGTCACGAGAATATAACCGGAAATTCGAGACACGGCATTCACGGAAAAGGCGGCCAAGGCCGCCTTGATGTTATCCATGAGGATATGCTCAAAATGTGCGCGGTTCTTACCCTTCAGTCCAACCTCGTGATAGTGGACCAGGCAGACGCGAGCCGCCATTTAGGCTTCAGCAACCTTGTGGCCGAGCGCCTTCTCGTAACGGGCCTCGTCGTAAGAGATGTCGCCGTCGACAATCTCGTCCATAGCCATCGAGATGGTATCGGCACCGGAAAGCCCGATGGTGATGTCATCGACATCCTGGACGGCAAGCACGCGGTTGTGCTGGCCACGCAGCATGCTATTGATGTCGCAGGCGCGCTTGGAGGCAAGCGAAGCGAGCAGGAAGCGGTTGTGATCGGTCTTCTCCAGAAGATCGTCAATGCAAGGCTTTACAACGGACACGGACCTCAGATCCTTTCATGCATATCGAGAACGCGAACGAGCTCATCGGTCGCGCGGTCGAGATCGTCATTCACCACGACGTCGTCGTAGCGGTCGGCAAGGGCAAGCTCATCGGCGGCGTTTGCCATACGCAGCTCGATTGTCTCGGGCGTCTCGGTACCGCGACCGACCAGACGCTCGCGGAGTACCTCAAGCGAAGGCGGCTTGATAAAGATCAGCACGGCCTCGGGGAAACGCTCCTTCACCTGCAGGGCACCCTGGACATCGATCTCCAAAATCAGAGATGCGCCAGAGGCGAGCTTGGATGTGACCTCGCTCACCAACGTGCCGTAGCAGTTACCGTGGACCTCGGCCCACTCAACAAACTCACCGTTTGCCACGCGGCGGTCGAACTCCTCGCGCGTCAGAAAAAAGTAGTTGACGCCGTCGACCTCACCTTTGCGTGGTGCTCGCGTGGTAGCCGAAACCGTCAGGCCCAGGTTCGAGCGGCGCTCGCGCACACGAGTGACGAGCGTACCCTTGCCTGCGCCTGACGGTCCAGAAATCACAAAGAGCTTGGAATCCTGAGCGCTCACTTATTTGGTCAGCTGCTCGAGGAGCTGCTCGCGCTGACGGACGCCGAGGCCCTGGACGCGACGGGTAGCGGAGATACCGAGCTCCTCCATGATCTTGGCGGCCTTGGCCTTGCCATAACCAGGGAGAGACTCGATGAGGGTGGAAACCTTCATGCGGGAAGCGATGGGGTCATCGGAGTTGAGCACGGACTCGAGGGACTTCTCGCCCTTCTTAATCTGCTCGCGAAGCTCAGCGCGGGCGTGACGTGCGGCAGCAGCCTTCTCAAGAGCCTGCTTGCGCTGCTCATCGGTAAGCTGAGGGAGTGCCATTCGTACCTCCAAAAAGTTAGGTTATATCTGATTCAATAATTGGCATTTTAGCACGTAGAACGTACAAAATGCCCAATCGCGGCTCCATAGGTTAGACGATACCCGCAAAAAGTGCAATATACTGCGCCCAAAGTTAAGCCCCTGACCTGCGATTCCACACAAAGGATGGGAAAGTTTACGCAGGCACAGGGGCTATTTTGTGCTAATGAGACCCAAAAGTGGTGACTTAGGGGAATCTTTTACGCGACGTTTTCGACCAGCTCGGCGACGATGGCGTCAAAGGCGGCAACCGGATCGTCGGCACCGGTGATGGGACGGCCCACCACAATGTGGCTTGCACCGCGCTCGATAGCCTGGGAAGGCGTCGCCACGCGGGACTGGTCACCAAGGGCGGCACCCACCGGACGCACGCCCGGAGTCACGATCAGGGCATCGGGACCCAGCAGCTCACGCATGTCGTGAGCCTCCATCGGCGAGCACACGATGCCATCGATACCGTTGGCCTGAGCGAGCTTTGCAAGGCGGGCGGCCTCCTCGGACACGGGCGACTCGACGCCGATCTCGCTCAAGGCATCCTGATTCATGCTCGTGAGAACGGTGATGGCGACGAGCTTGGCGCGGTCCTCGCGCGCCTCCTCGGCACCCTCGCGGCAGGCAGCGAGCATGGCGCCCGAACCCAAGCCGTGAACCGAAAGCAGGTCGGCACCGGCAAGCGAGGCCGAACGGGCGGCACCGCGAACCTGATGCGGAATATCATGGAACTTAAGGTCAAGGAAGACCTTAAAGCCCAGGTCCTTAAAGGTCTTGACGATCTCGGGGCCCTCAGCGTAATAGAGCGTCATGCCAACCTTGAGCCAGGCGGCATGGCCCGAAAGCTCGTGGGCGAGCTCGAGTGCGCGCTCACGGTCGCAGTCGAGGGCGACGATCACACGGTCGCGGACATCGGTCTCTAGCATTCGAAAGCACCTACCAGCTCGTTGATGTCCTTTACGCCCTGGGACTCCGCCCAGGCCTCGAGCTCGTGCGCGATCTTAATTGAGGCGCACGGATCGACGAAATTGGCCATGCCGACCGACACGCAGGTGGCGCCGGCCAGGATAAACTCGGCCGCATCCTCGCCCGTCATGACGCCGCCGACACCGTTGATGGGGATATCGACGGCCTGAGCGACCTCCCAGACCATGCGAACGGCGATGTGGTGGCACAGCGGACCCGAAAGGCCGCCCTTGGGCTTGGCCACACGGGACTTGCGGGTATGAACGTCAATGGCCATGCCCTGGATGGAGTTGATGACCGAAAGGCCGTCGGCTCCCGCGGCCTCGAGAGCCTTGGCAATCTCGGCGACGTTGACCGGCGCCATCTTTACGAACAGCGGCTTATCGGTCACCTTGCGGCAGGCAGCCATAACGGCAGAGGCGCCCTCGGGCGAGGAGCCCATGGCGGCACCGCCGGCAGCAATATTGGGGCAGCTCACGTTGATCTCGTAGCCGGCAGCCCAGGGGCACAGCTCGACATACATCTCGAGCGCGCGGACAAACTCCTCGACGGAATGACCGGCAACCTGGCAGATGACCTGGCAACCGTCCTTGGAAAGCTGCTCGAGCCACGGACCGGACTCACGGGCAAAGGCGGCCACGCCGGGGTTCTGAAGGCCCACGGAGTTGATCATGCCGCCCGGGATCTCGGCCATACGGGGCGCGGGGTTGCCGGGCCAGGGCTCGGCAGCACAACCCTTGGTGGTGATGGCGCCCAGCTGGGAGACATCAAAGAAGTTCTGGAACTGCCAGCCGTAGCCAAAGGTACCGGCTGCGGTGTTGATGGGGTTCTGCATCTTGACGCCGCCGAAATCGACGGCCATGTTCACGGTACCCACTAGAAGACCACCACCTTGGAAGCATCGAACACGGGGCCGCACATGCAGGCGCCCTTCATACCGTCGACCTGTCTCTTATACACATCTCCGAGCCCACGAGACTCGACGTCATCTCG
>UQIQ01000031.1 GCA_900541185.1 uncultured Collinsella sp. | reverse complement strand
GCGCTGGCCAAGGCCGCCAAGGAGCGCGGCATCAATCTTGAGACCGCTGCCGAGGCATACGGCAACCACGTTGACATGCTCCCCGACTTTGACCTAGTCGTCCTGGCCCCGCAGGCCGCGAGCTACCTGGCCGACCTGCAGAAGGACTGCGAGCGCGTGGGCAACAAGTGCGTCGCCTGCCGTGGCAAGCAATACATCGAGCTCTCCCAGAACGGTGATAAGTCTCTCGCCTTCGTGAGTGAACAGCTCTCTAAGTAAGTAACGCTCAGGGCCAGCCGACCATCCAAGACCGGCTGGCCCTTCGATTTAGACGATTGGATCATCATGTCCGTTAACCCTGCTAGCGTCACCAACCCGCCCGCGCAGTTTCCCGAGGACTTTGTCTTTGGCGGCGCCACTGCTGCCTACCAGGTAGAGGGCGAGACCCGCACTCACGGTAAGGGCAAAGTCGCCTGGGACGACTTCCTGGAGGCCCAGGGCCGCTTCTCCCCCGATCCCGCTTCGGACTTCTACAACCAGTACCCCGTCGATCTGGAGCTGTGCGAGGAGTTTGGCATCAACGGCATTCGCCTCTCCATCGCCTGGAGCCGCATCTTCCCCAACGGTACCGGCGAAATCAACCCCGAGGGCGTGCAGTTCTACCACGATCTCTTCGCCGAGTGCCATAAGCACCACGTTGAGCCGTTCGTCACGCTGCATCACTTCGACACGCCGCTGCCCCTCTTTGAGAAGGGCGATTTCCTCAACCGCGAGACCATCGACGCCTTTGTGGACTTTGCCACCTTCTGCTTTAAGGAGTACGCCGACCAGGTGACCTACTGGTTCACCTTTAACGAGATTTGGGCCGATGCCTCCAACACCTACATCGAGGGCACCTTCCCCGGTGGCGTCAAGGCGCATCTGGCCGAGGCCTTCCAGTGCGAGCACAACATGATGCTCGCCCACGCCAAGGCAGTGTTGGCCTTCCACAACGGCGGTTTTAAGGGCAAGATCGGCGTCATTCAGTCGTTGGAGTTTAAGTATCCGCTCAACGAGAACGACCCCGCCGATATCAAGGCCGCCAACAACGAGCACGTGCTGCAAAACCAGTTCTTGCTCGACGCCACCTTCCGCGGCGACTACGCGCCCGACACCCTCGAGTGCGCCAACCGCCTGGCCGCCGTCTCGGGTGGCACCATCCAGATCCTAGACGAGGATCTGGAAATCATGCGCGAGGCCGCGCTCTACAACGACTACCTGGGCGTTAACAACTACCAGTGCCGTTTTTTGAAGGCTTACGACGGCGAGAACGACCTGCACCACAACGGTACGGGCGAGAAGGGCACCGGCCGTTGGCGCGTCAAGGGCATTGGCGAGCATGTGAACAAGCCTGGCATCCCCACCACCGACTGGGACTGGATCATCTATCCCGAGGGCCTGTTCGATCTGCTCGTCTACATTAAGCAGCGCTACCCCAACTACAAGCAGATTTTCATCACCGAGAACGGCATGGGCTACAAGGACCCCTACAAGGACGGTTTTGTGGACGATCAGCCGCGCATCGACTACATCGAGCAGCACCTGCGCTGGTTGCTCAAGGCCATGGAGGTGGGCGTCAACGTAGGTGGCTACTTCCTGTGGAGCTTGCAGGATCAGTTCTCCTGGACCAATGGCTACAACAAGCGTTACGGCTTCTTCTACATTGACTTTGAAACCCAGAAGCGCACGCCCAAGGCAAGCGCGTACTGGTATAAGCACGTGGCGCAGACCCGTCGTCTGGACTAAAGACTAGCGGGGTTGCCTGCCCACATAACCTGTCCCCATTTCTCAGCCGGGGGCGGCACGTCACACGGCGCGCCGCCCCCGGTCTTTTTGTGCAGGTCGGAAGCCGTTTGTCTCGATCTGTAACATCTAGCCGAGTTTTTTGGGTCCTAGCTGTTACAGATTGAGACAAATAGGCAGAACGAGCTGAACCTACGCCCGTATATCTTTGACAGTCGAGCGTTCGACCAGCGTACTCGGCACATGAATCGCCTCGATAGACGAGCTCTCTCCAATCGCCGCCTCAAACGCAAGCTTACCGACACCGCGCAAATCAAATCGCAGCGTCGTCAGCCGATTGTGAGGAACAAGTCCCTCGAGTGCGTCGTCGATACCAACCACGCTCACGTCGTCGGGCACGGACAGGCCCGCGTTCTCGAGCGCGGCGATAACGCCCAGCGCCATCTGGTCATTTGCCGCAAGCACGGCAGTCGGCGCCTGCGACCCGCCGGCAAGCACCTCGGCCGCAATCCGCTCGCCCATGGCGTACCCACTGTCCGCACTCCAATCGCCACGCAGCATCGGAGCGGCATCGACATGAGCACGACCCAGCGTATCGCGCCAACCGGCCTCACGAAAACGCGAGGAAATCGAGTTTTCCGGACCCGCCACAAACCGCATATTCGAGTGACCATGTTCCAGCAGATAATTGGTCAACAGCTCGCACGAACCATACTGGTCGGAGTCGATCGTCGTGCAGCGCGGATGCGCATACATGGACAGGATGACCGTTCGCACTCCCGGCTGGGGAACAAACTCCTCAAAATCGGGAGCCATGCGGTTCATGTTGAGAATCATGCCGTCGACGGGTCGCTCGACCATGCGGCGCGAGGCATCGGCAAGTGTATAGGGCTTGTCGCCGCCCATCTCGATCATAGTGACGGCAAAATCGTGCTCGCGCGCCGCTTGCATGATACCCTCGAGCGTCGCCAGGTTACCGACACGTGTGATGTTGTACATGCACAGGCCAATAGAACGATACGACCCGCCGCGCAACGCCGCTCCAGCAAAATTGGGACGAAAGCCCAGCTCTTCCATGGCGGCCAGCACACGCTTGCGCGTCTTTTCCGTCACGTTAGGCATACCGTTGACCACGCGAGACACAGTCTGGCGGCTCACGCCAGCGAGCGCCGCAACCTCTGCCGCGCTCGCCGAATGACCATTCCTTGTTTGCTGAGCCATGCCTTCCACGCTAACCTGCTTCCCAACTATTCCCCGCGCCCATGGCGCATCGTACATACATTGATAACGTGCTCATGATACCCGAGCCATATACCACAACATGAAAACTTCTGTCAATCAAAACCGCTTACCGAACAAATACAACCGTTCGCGGCTGTTTGAAGTTGTTTTGTTTCTATACATCCCAGCCGGATGTTAACGTGCTCATTGTCAAATGTTCACGTGCTCATTTTGGTTCTAATCATTTTAAGATAGTGTTTATCGGGCTTTTTCACCGCTGAACGCTAACCAGGGAGCCTCCTGAGCGCAAACGCACAATATCGAACAGCGAGACGAGAGGGTGTATGCATATGTCTTTGCTAAACCGCGTACAGCAGCTGCCGAAGGGCTTTGTTTGGGGCGCCGCAACCGCCGCGTACCAAACGGAAGGTTCCACGAAGGTGGCAGGCAAGGGTAAGACCATGTGGGACGATTACCTTGTCGCCCAGGGTCGCTTTTTGCCCGACCCGGCCAGTGATTTCTACAACCGCTACGAGGAGGATATCCGCCTTTCTGCCGAGCATGGACTCAACGCCATCCGTGTGTCCATCGCCTGGACCCGCATCTTCCCCAACGGCGACGATGCCGAGCCCCTCGCCGAGGGCGTTAAGCACTACCACGAGCTGTTCGCCTGCTGCAAAAAGTATGGCGTCGAGCCCTATGTGTCCCTGCATCACTTTGACTCCCCCGCCGCCCTGTTCAACCAGGGCGACTGGCTCAACCGCAAGACCGTCGACGCCTATGTGCGCTATGCCGAGTTCTGCTTCCGCGAGTTCCGCGAGGTCAAGAATTGGTTCACCATCAACGAGCTCATCAGCCTCTCGCACTCCCAATACATCCAAGGCAACTTCCCGCCCAACCATCACTTTGATGTGACGAGCGGCATCCAGAGCCAGCACAACGAGCTCGTTGCCCACGCCCGCGCCGTCAACCTGTATAAGGATCTTGACGAGACCGAGCACCTGGGCGGACGCATTGGCATGGTCAACGTCCTGACGCCGGCATATCCTGCCACAGACTCGCCCGCCGACCAGCACGCCGCCGACCTGTACAACGCCTTCTACACCGACTTCATCATGGACGGCGCCTTCCTGGGTCACTACTCCGCGCGCACCCTCTCACTCATCAACGAGATTCTGCGTGCCAACAACGCCACGCTTACGGTTGAGGACAGCGACATGGAGGAGCTCGCCAAGGCGGCGCCCCGCAACGATATGTTCGGCCTCAACTACTATCAGTCGGCGTTTATCGCCGCCTACGATGGCGAGTCCACCAACAGCTTTAACGGCACCGGAGACAAGGGCACCTCGTGCTTTAAGTTTAAGGGCGTCGGGCAGCAGGTCGATATGCCGGGTATCCCCACCACCGACTGGGATTGGCTCATCTACCCGCAAGGCCTCTACGACACGCTCAAGCACATCAGCGCCACCTATCCCAACCTCCCCGTCATCTATATCACCGAAAACGGCCTGGGCCACAAGGACCCCGAGCCCGACGCAAACGGCATCGTCGCCGATCCCGAGCGCATCGACTTTGTCGACCAGCACATGGAGAAGGTGCTCCAGGCGCGCGCCGAGGGCGTCGACGTCCAGGGCTACTTTATCTGGAGCCTGCAGGACCAGTTCTCGTGGGCCAATGGCTATAACAAGCGCTACGGCCTGTTCTACATCGACTTCGACACGCAAAAACGCTACATCAAGCAGTCGGCACTCTGGTACAAGGAGCTCGCCGACACTATGGCGGACGCGCAGTAGCGCATCGCCTCGCTTTCCCCCGAGAAGGGAGCGGCCCTATGCGATACAAACCCAGCCGCTCCCCTCTCTCCCCCTGGGACCGACCCCGCCTGCACCCGGGCTTTTAGCAAGCGGGAGACCATATAGGTTTTCAATGTCCATGCCATTAAGATTTCATGCAAAGAGGAGCGTGAACTATGGAATCGATCGTTAAGTTCTTGGAGAAAGGTCAGCCGTACTTCGACAAGGTCTCTAAGAACATCTACCTTCAGGCCATTAAAGACGGCTTTTTGGCAGCAATGCCCATCATCCTGTCTTCTTCTGTCTTCCTGCTTATTTCGACCCTGCCGGGCGTTGTCGCCACGGTCGGCGGCTTTACGCTGCCCGACTGGTGGAACGTCGACGTCGTGAACTTCTGCAACAAGGTTTACAACTTCACGATGGGCGTCGTGGGCATCATGGTCGCCGGCACCACCGCAAGCGCGCTGACCGGCTCCAAGAACCGCCGCATGCCTGCCGGCAAGGCCATCAACGCCACGAGCACCATGGTCGCCGCCATGTGCGCTATGCTCATCTTGGCCGTTACCCAGACGAGTGCCAAGATCGACGGCGCCGATGTCTCGGTGTTCTTTACCGACAACATGGGCACCAAGGGCCTGCTGAGCTCCTTTGTCGCCGCATTTGCCACGGTCAACATCTATGCCTTCTGCATTAAGCGAGACATCACCATCAAGCTGCCCAAAGAAGTCCCCGGCGCCATCGCCCAGAACTTCCGCGACATCTTCGCCTTCAGCTTCTCCATCCTGTTTGTCGCCGTCATCGACGTTATCTGCCGCACCTGCTTGGCCGTCCCGTTTGCCAACGTCATCTCCACGCTGGTGAGCCCGCTGTTCGCCGCTGCCGATTCCTACGCCGGCCTCGCCCTCATCTGGTTCATGATCCCGCTGTTCTGGTTCATGGGCATCCACGGCCCCTCGGTCGTTAAGCCTGCCCTCAACGCCGCGCTGTTTGGCAACATCACCACCAACCTCGCCACGCTGCAGGCCGGCGGTCACCCCGCCCTCGCCCTGACCGAGAACTTCGGTAACTACATCGGCGAACTCGGCGGCACCGGCGCCACGTTCATTGTCCCGATCATCTTCCTGCTCTTTATGCGCTCCAAGCAGCTCAAGGCCGTCGGCAAAGCCTCTGTCGTACCCGTGATGTTCGCCGTCAACGAGCCGCTGCTGTTCGCCGCGCCCATCATCCTCAACCCGTACTTCCTGATCCCGTTCCTGTTTGCCCCCGTGGCCAACGTCCTCATTGGTAAGTTCTTCATCGACTTTTTGGGCATGAACGGCTTTATCTATGCCATGCCGTGGGCACTCCCCGGACCGATCGGCACCTTCATCGACACCAACTTCCAGCCGATCTCTCTGGTCCTGGTTGTCGTCCTGCTGGTCGTTGACTTCTTGATCTACTACCCGTTCTGCAAGGCCTACGACAACGTCCTGTGCAAGCAGGAGGCCGAGACCCTGGCCGAAGAAGAGGCCGAGGAGACCAAGACCGTCAAGACCGCTGACGCCCCCGCCGTTGAGGCTCCTGTTGTCGAGACCGCTTCTGCCACTGAGGCCTCCGCAGCTCCGTCCGCCCTTAAGGGCAAGGATCTGAGGGTTCTGGTTCTGTGCGCTGGCGCCGGCACCTCTGCACTGCTCGCCAACGCGCTTAAGGAAGGCGCCGACGAGCTGGGCATCGACATTACCGCCAACGCCGGTGCCTACGGCAGCCACTACGCCATCATGGACCAGTACAACGTCATCGTCCTGGCTCCGCAGGTTCGCACCTATTACAACGAGATGAAGGCCGACACCGACCGCCTGGGCATCACGCTGCTGTCGCCCAAGGGCAAACAGTACATCGACCTCACTAAGGATCCCAAGGGTGCCGTCGCCTGGATCGAGGAAAACCTCGAGGCATAAGACGCTGACACCACCTGCCGCTTGCAGACAATAAATGGCCCGTGCATCGATGTGTGATGCGCGGGCCATTTTGTTTAGACCGCACCCGTCCTCCTGTTCATCTCAATCTGTAACATCTAGCCGAGTTTTTCGGTCCTAGCTGTTACAGATCGAGATGAACGCACAGGCCAAGCCGAAAATCTCAATCTGTAACATGTAGACCACTTTTGACCGTCTAGTTGTTACAGATCGAGACAAACGGAATAAGCCGGGCCGAATTGTCTAAATCTGTAACATCTAGCCGAGTTTTCGGGTCCCACCTGTTACAGATTTAGACGAGCAGGCCGAGCACGCCTACGCCCGCAAATCCCGCACGCTCGCACGCTCGACCAACACGCCCGAGACAAGCGTACGGCTTCTGGAACTTGGGGCTTCCAGACCTGCGACGACCTCGTTAAGCGCACGGACGCCCAGCTCGCGGTGGCGAAACTTCACCGACGTCAGAATCGAGTTGGGAATCGTCTTGTAGAGCTCATCGTCGAAGCCGATCACGGACACGTCGTCGGGCACACTGAGCCCCTTGTCACGTAGAGCCATCATCACGCCGTTTGCCATGCAGTCGTTAGCAGCGAGGACCGCCGTGCAATCGGGCTTATCGGCAAGCACAAGGCCCGCAGCATAGCCACTATCCGCATTCCAATCGCCTTGCAGAGGCTCGGGCGGCTCAATGCCACGCGCCTCGAGTGCCGCACGCCAACCTTTCATACGGCACTGGCTCGACAGCGCTTCTTTCTTACCAGAGACGAAGTACACGTTCTTGTGACCGTGGTCCAAAAAGTACTCGCACGCCATACGCGCGCCGCCCTCTTGGTCGTCACTGACGGTAGAGCAGGTAGGATGTTCCATTGATGTGATAATCACCGTCTTGAGGTCCTTCGGCGCCTCAAAGGTATCAAAGTCATCGACCATCTGACGCAGGTTGAAGATCATGCCGTCGACGGGAAGCTGCGACATCCTGCGCGCCGCATCGGCAAGGGCCATCTTCTCCCCCGCCCGCTTTTTGATCATCGTGAGCGCAAAGCCTCGCTCTTCGGCGGCATCGGCGATACCGTCAATCATGTCCACGGCACCGCCTGACAAGTGAAACAGCACAACGCCGATGCACCCGTAACGGCCCAACTTGAGCGAACGAGCGGCAAAGTTGGTTCGAAATCCGAGCGCCTCCATTGCGGAATGGACCTTATCGCGTGTCGACTCTCGCACGCTATCGGGCTCGTTGATCACGCGCGACACCGTCTTGAGAGAAACACCCGCGGCAATCGCCACGTCGTTCATCGAAACGTTTTTCTTGTCCATCGTTGTCACTGCTTCTCCACTCGGTTCTCTATCGCTTGTTTTTTGCGTTCTAGCATACACCACCTGCCTGACTGATAAATCAACCGTTTACCGAACAATATCGACCACTCACCCGTATATCCTTGTTGCTCTTCCAAAAATGTCTTACGTTGTCATTAACGAAATGACAACGTTGTCATTTCACAATGCCTTCCTTAAGCAGGAAGGTTTCCGGGCAGTCCTGACCATCCATCGACGACCAGTTCCATCCACATGCATCGCGCATCAAGTAGCAAAGGAGCTCTATGAACGCCATCGTAAAGATGCTCGAAAAGCATCAGCCGTTCTTTGAGAAGATCTCGAGGAACATCTACCTCCAGGCTATTAAGGACGGATTCCTTGGGTGCATGCCCATCGTCCTCACCTCTTCGATCTTTCTGCTCATTGCCACCCTTCCTGGCGTAGTCGGCATCACGCTGCCCCAGCCGCTCATCGACTGGTGCAACAAGCTGTACAACTTCACCATGGGCGTCATGGGCATCATGGTTGCCGGCACCACCGCCAAGAACTTCACGGCTTCCATGAACCGTCGCATGCCCGCCGGCAAAGTGCTCAACGACGGTTCCACCATGGTGGCCGCCCAGTGCAGCATGCTGCTGCTCGCAGTCACACAGTTCACCACCAAGCTCGACGGCTCCGAGCTTTCGGTCTTCGATTGCACCAGCATGGGTACGCGCGGTCTGTTCTCGGCCTATATCGCCGCGTTCATTACCGTGTGGGTCTATAAGTTCTGCGTCTCGCGCGATCTGACCATTAAGCTGCCCAAGGAGGTTCCGGGCGCCATCGCTCAGAACTTCCGCGACATCATCCCCTTTGGCGGCGCCGTCATCATCTGCGGCATCATCGATGTCGTCGTGCGCAACCTCATGGGCGTTCCGTTCTCCGAGCTGCTTATCAAACTGCTCTCCCCGCTCTTCACTGCGGCAGAGACCTATCCCGGACTTATCCTTATCCAGGCAGCCACCGCGTTCTTCTGGTTCATCGGCGTCCACGGCCCCTCGATCGTCCAGCCGGGCATCGACCCCATCCGTCTTGCCAACCAGGCCGAGAACCTGCAGGTTCTGCTGGCCGGTGGCCACCCCGCCCACTCCCTCACCTTTAACATGTCGCTCGTGGGTGAGTTCGGCGGCACCGGCGCCACCTTCATCGTGCCGCTTCTGCTGATTCTCTTTATGAAGTCCAAGCAGCTCAAAGCCGTCGGTAAGGCCTCGATTGTTCCTGTTGCCTTCGCCGTCAACGAACCGCTGCTCTTTGGCGCGCCGATGATCCTTAACCCCTACATGCTCATCCCCTTTGTTGCCGCCGGCTGCGTCAACGTGAGTGTTGCCAAGTTCTTTATCGATAACGTGGGCATGAACGGCTTCTCCTTCGTGGTGCCTTGGGCCACCCCTGCCCCCATCGGCATCTTCATCACCACGAACTTCCAGCTTATCGCCTTGGTGTTTGTCGCGATCATCATCTTGCTGGACGCCATCATCTACCTGCCGTTCTTGAAGGCATACGATAAGCTGCTCTGCGACCAGGAGGCCGAGCGCGCCGCCGAGCTGGGTCTCGAGTCCGATGGTGCTGCCACCATCGCCGCCAGCACCTCTGCGCCCGCTGTCGAGCAGACCACCGCTTCCGTCGAGCCGACCGCCGCTGCCGCCGACAGCAAGCCTGTCGCCGATCAGCCCGAACCCGCTGCCGATGCATCCTCCAAGAAGGATGTCGATGGCCTGAAGGTCCTCGTCCTGTGCGCCGGCGCCGGTACCTCTGCCATGCTCGCCAACGCCATCAAGGAAGGTGCCGCACAGACCGGAGAGAATATCGCTTCCTCCGCAGGCGCCTATGGCCAGCACACTGCCATCATGGATCAGTACGACGTTATCGTGCTTGCCCCGCAGGTCCGTAGCTACTACAACGACATGAAGGCCGATACCGATCGCCTGGGCATTAAGCTGCTCGCTCCGCGCGGTAAGGAATATATCGACCTTACTCGCGACCCCGCTGGCGCCATCAAGTGGCTCCGCGAGAACCTCGACTAGTTCCTCCCTCTGTTGGTGCCCGGATCCCCAGTTCGGGCACCTCTCCCTATTCGTATCCCACAGAAAGGATGACTCATGACCAACCCCATGCAGTTCCCCGACGGCTTCGTGTTTGGCGGCGCCACCGCTGCTTACCAGGTTGAGGGCGAGACCCGTACGCACGGCAAGGGCAAAGTGCCCTGGGACGATTTCCTGGCAGCCCAGGGTCGCTTCTCCCCCGATCCCGCAAGCGACTTCTACAACAAATATCCGGTCGATATCGACCTGTGCCAGCGCTTCGGCATCAACGGTATCCGCGTCTCCATCGCTTGGAGCCGCATCTTCCCCAACGGCACTGGCGAGATTAACCCCGAGGGCGTTGCCTTCTATCACGAGCTTTTCGCCACCTGCAACAAAGCTGGCGTTATCCCCTATGTCACGCTCGATCACTTCGATACGCCCGAGGCCTTTTACCAGAACGGCGGCGAGGGCTTCCTGACGCGCACGACGATCGACGCCTTTGTCGAGTACGCCAAGTTCTGCTTTGCCGAGTTCACCGAGGTCAAGCACTGGTTCACGTTTAACGAGATTCCCGCAACCGCCGAGGGCAGCTTTATCGTCGGCAACTGGCCGCACGGCGAGAAGTACCGCCTGGACAAGGCCTTCCAGCTCATGCACAACATGATGGTAGCCCACGCCAAGGCTGTCGTCGCCTTCCATGAGGGCGGCTTTGAGGGCGAGATCGGCATTGTCCAGAACCTGGAGCCCAAGTATCCCCTCGACCCCAACAACGCCGCCGACTGCGAGGCAGCTCGCATGGCCGATGTCATCAACAACCGCTGGGTACTCGACGCCACTTTCCGCGGCCACTATGCAGCCGACACCATGGAAGCCGCGACCAAGCTGGCCCATATCGCCGGCGGCGAGCTCGACGTCCGCGACGAGGATATCGCCGCGTTGACCGCCGCGCTCCCCTACAACGATTGCCTGGGCGTCAACACCTACAAGTGCCAGTTCCTGCGTGCTGCCGAGGGCGAAAACGACATCAACCACAATGGTACCGGCGACAAGGGCTCCTCTCGCTGGTTCCTCAAGGGCGTGGGCGAGTCATGCGTGCGCGAAGGCGTACCCACCACCGATTGGGACTGGATCATCTATCCCGAGGGCCTCTACGACCTGCTGCTTCGCATTAAGAACGATTACCCCAACTACAAGAAGATCTACATCACCGAGAACGGCATGGGCTATAAGGACGACTTTGAGGACGGCTTTATCGACGACGCCCCTCGCATCGACTACATGCGCCAGCATCTCGCGTGGATCCTCAAGGCGATCGACGGCGGCGTGAACGTCGACGGTTACTTTGTGTGGTCGCTGCAGGACCAGTTCTCCTGGACCAACGGCTACAACAAGCGCTATGGCCTGTTCTACATCGACTTTGAGACCCAGAAGCGCTATCCCAAGGCGAGCGCGTACTGGTACAAGAACGTCGCGGAGACCGGCCTGCTCATGGCCTAACTTTTGCCGCATACCCCCTGTCGGCCGCATGCGAATCCCCCACGGGTTCGCATGCGGCCTTTTTTGTTTTTGGTGAGCCCGAGCAGGCCGTTTATCTCGATCTGTAACATCTAGTCGAGTATTTCGGCCCTAGCTGTTACAGATTTAGACGAACGGGTGACCCGGGCTGAACAATCTCGATCTGTAACATGTAGCCCACTTTCGACCGTCTAGATGTTACAGATCAAGACAAACAGAACACCCGAGCAGAAATATCTAGATCTGTAACACGTAGCCCACTTTTAACCGTCTAACTGTTACAGATCGAGACAATAAGATAGTCAAATCCGAACTTTCCAAGCAGTTATGAGGCATGGTTTCTAGTTTTCGGTATCACGAACATACTTTCGGTATCATTTGATACCGATATGATACCGAAAACATATTCGGTCCCGCTGGAGGACTCCGTACGCTACCCAACCAAGTTGCAGGTTCACGAACTCCGTCGATCTTCCGAGCGCCCACGAATTCCTATTTGCGCGTCAAATCGCGTCTCGATGACACGTAAAATGACGCGCAAATTTTTACGTGTCATATTTTTGATGCGCAAAATGACGTTTCAACTTTTATGTGTCATGTCCTCACGCAGCGCTAGCTAGCAAATGACCTGCGTGTGTTCCTCGATGGCAGTGCGGTCCTCGGCGGCGATACCCGGCTCGCACACCACGGCGTCCAAACTGTCCAGGCGGCAGAAGGTGTAGAAGTCGCGCTTGCCGATCTTGCTGGAGTCGGCGATGAGGTAGCGTGAATCGGCCTTGCTAAAGGCGAGCTGCTGGATGCGGCCCTCTTCCATGTTGGACGTGGACACGTCGCCGTCCAGAATGCCGTTTGCGCCGATAAAGGCTGCGTCGATCCCCAGTGCGCGCAAGGTGTCCTCGGCCGTGGGGCCCACAAAGGCGGCAGTGCGGCGACGGTACATACCGCCCACGAGACACAGGTCGCAGTCTTCGCGCGCCTCGAGCAGATTAAACACCGAAAGCGAATTAGTCACGATGCGTAGGCGGCACGCCGGCAGCATCGAGGCCATCTGCTCAACTGTAGTGCCCGTCCCCAAAAAGATGGTCGAGCCCTCCTCGATGAGCCCAACGGCGCGGCGCGCGATCTGCAGCTTTTCCTCGGCATGCTTAGTGCGCTTTTCACTGTGCGAATACTCATGGCGCAACATAGCGTGCGGGCGACTCTGCGCACTACGGGCGCCGCCGTGCACGCGCTCGATCTCGCCTAGGCTCGCAAGCTCCTCAAGGTCGCGACGGATCGTCATGTCCGAGACACCTAACGCATCCGAAATCTCCTTAACCGAAACCGTGCCCTGCTCATCGAGCAGCTGGCGAACCCTATCCTGTCGCTCTGCCTTAATCACGATGAATCCTCGCCGTTCTATGCGTGCATATCATTCAAACAGTAACGAACAAATTGTATCAGACCCGTGCGCGTCAAAAATGAACGCCCGCACAGCTCCAATCATCACTTTTTTGAGAAAAATACCCCCTGCTTTAGTGGGGTGTAGTGATAATCTCGCGTGTTCGCGCTACAGTTTGTCGGAAATACCTCGATGTTAGGAACCAAATGATCACTTCCGAGCTTTTCGGCACCGCGCCGTGCGGTACCCCCGTTCATCGTTACACCCTCAACGGGCCCGAGATCTGCGTTCGCATTATGGACTATGGCGCCACCGTGCTGGGTATCGATGTGCCCGACATTCCCGGCAACGTGCGCGATGTGGTGCTGGGCTTCGATAAGCTCGAGGATTACTTTGACAACCCCGCCTGCTTTGGCGCGACCATCGGCCCCGTGGCCAACCGCACTGCAGGTGCCACGATCACTATCGCTGGCACGGACTGGCATATGCCGGCCAACGAAGGCGCCAACAACCTGCACAGCGACCTTGAGCATGGTCTGCACAAGCGCGTGTGGGACGTTGAACTCGACGAGACTCACAACGCCGTTCGCATGACCACCTCGCTTGAGGATGGCGAGCTGGGTCTCCCCGGCAACCGCACCTTTACGGCCGTGTTTACCGTGACGCGCACCGGCGTCTTTCGCATCGAATATGGCTGCGAGAGCGACCGCGCCACGTACGTGTCCATGACCAACCACACATACTTTAACCTTGCCGGCCATAACGCCGGCATGGACTGCGAGCACTTCTTTGTTGCCAACGCTGCCCACTACCTGCCCATCAACGAGCAGAATATCCCCACCGGCGAGATCGCTCCGGTCGAGGGAACACCGTTTGACTTTCGCGAGCTGCGCCCCGTCGCTCCCGGCATGGAGGCCGACGACCCGCAGATTAAGCAGGCCCGTGGCTACGATCACTGTCTGTGCATCGATGGCTATCAGTACGGCCGCAATCTCCGCCGCGCGATGCACGTCGAGGAGATGTGGACCGGCCGCGAGCTGGACTACTACACCACTGCCCCGGGCGTGCAGCTCTACACCGGCAACTGGCTGGGCGACGAGCACGCCAAGGACGATGCCAACTATGGTTGGGGCGCCGGCTTTGCCCTCGAGGCCGAGATGTACCCCGACACGCCGCACCAGCCGCTGTTCCCGCAGGGCATTGTGGGCCCGGGTCACCCCTACAGCAATGTGATCGAGTACCACTTTATGAGGCACTAAACCCACAACGCGACATATCACACAGCAGCGCCCGCTGGCACCACCGCCGACGGGCGCTGCTTCATGCCTAAATCCTTCTTTTCGATGCCACCGAATTGGTGACATAACAAAACTATGCCGAATTACTACGATGAACCCACTATGTCCGACCACGCGCTGGTTTATAAAAAATTAGCAACTCGTCTACCTGCGGTTTTATTCTCTGCAAATTTGGCATGCTCGGCGATAAGCAATTCATCGTAGTAAACCGGCATAGTTTGGCGGACAGCGCCACACAGATCCCCTACGAAGGCAAAATGATCCGTTTTCCTCCGTCCCCAAGGGATCAGTTAAACAGATTGCCGATGGGGTCGGGGGCGGAACTGGGGAGATAGCGGATTTCTAGTTCTATGCCGAGCTTTTGCAGCTCTCTGAGAGCAGCGACGTCTGTGTCGTCTACGGCAACGGCAGGCGTTGCAGAGCGCTTGCCCTCCCCCGCCCGCATATGGCCAATGCTGATCTTGGTTATTGGCACACCGCCCTTAACCAGCGCGAGCGCATCGGCGGGTGAGGCCACCATGATCAGAATCAATTGGCGAGGCGTTGCGGTATGAATGACGTCGATGGTCCTTTGCACCGAGAAAAACCGCGTCCAAACGCCTTCTGGCGCCGCCACCCTCATGGGTGCCCATTGGCGCGAATCTGCCGCGATCTCATCGTTGACGATTAAAACAAGGTTGGAACCCACGGCTTCGTTCCACAGCTCAACGTCTTGCCCGTAAATAAACCGGTCATCGATGCGTGTGAGAAGAATCTTGGGTTGAGCCATCGCTGCCCCATTCTCTTTGAGACCCGTAAGAGCAAGACATCGCGTCTCCAATATTAGTGCATTTAAAGTGAGAAAAGCCATCAGAACCCTTGCGCGGATGTGCGATGTCCCGTATCATAGACAGCCGTTGACGCCTTAGTTGCGTCACCACATGGCCGCCAGCGTAGCTCAGTTGGTAGAGCACCGCTCTCGTAAAGCGGGGGTCACCGGTTCGAGCCCGGTCGCTGGCTCCATTGCACAAGATAGCCGCCTTCGGGCGGCTTTTTTGTTGCCGATTTCGGGCGCACATCCGCCAATCCAAGCACAACGCCGCCGGAAACTCTCCTACTCAACAAAAGCCCCGCCAACCGCAATCCCCAAAGGAACCGCGATCAGCGGGGCCCAAGCGCGTTCCACCAAGGGATAACGCTCGCAAAACGAACAGCTCAGCCGAGCGGCTCGTTACTCCTCCCAGTAAGCGTCTGCAAGCAGCTTAAAGCAGATCTTCTTGACCGGCTGCGCGCCATCGCCCGGGAACTCGAGCGTGGGCATGTGAGGCTCGCCGGCAACAAACAGCGCAAACTTGTCGTCAGCAAGATCGCCGGCGATCGAGGCGTCGGAATCGACCAGATCGTAGTCGTCCTTCTCGTCGAACTCCTGGACCAGCGTCAGGCTGCCCGTGGCAACCTTAAAGGCCTCGCGACCCTCGACGTCGATCTGCAGGTCGTGATAGCGCTGATGCGTCTCATAGTGAGCCTCGGCTTCGGGACGCGTCGTGGGAGCCATGACGTTCGCAAAGACCTTGTCGCCCAGAATCGGATGGCTGCCGACCTCGAGCTTCGCCGGATCGTTCTCCTCGAGCCAATCGATCAGCACGTCGAGGCCCTTGAGCATTCCACGGTACTCCTCGATATCGCCCAATGCACCGTAAATCATCTAAATCCCCTCTCGGATCGTTTCTTTGGCGGCTACTCGGCAAACGCATTACCGACGCTGTTGCCACCCACATGCGTCTCGACCAGGGTAAGGTCGGGATTGAACACGACAGTGTCGGCGTCGCGCCCCGGCATAATGCTACTGCACCTGTCGTCGACATGAGCTAGCAACCGATGCCGGGGCCGCAGCACAAGCTCCTACAGCTCGGTCACGACAACGCCGTTGTAAACCTCGTCCCAACGATCCATAACCAAGTGGCCAGTCATGGGATCCATGGCATTGAGTTTGCCGCAGGTGTTGGCGGTACGCAGCACCGTCTCGTCGTCGGCTCCGGCAGCAATCGCATGTGCGAAGCCGGCAATGGTCGAATCGCCAGAGCCCGTAGCGTTGACGGCGGGGATATCGGGGGTCTTGGCGCGGAACGCACGGCCGTTATGGAAACCAACGGAGCCGGCAGCGCCCATGGATACGACGACCCAGGGGATATCGGAGAAGCGGGCGTCAGAGGCGAGCGCGGAACGGAGCTCGTCCACATCGTCGGTGGTAAAGCTCGTGCCCAGAAGGCCGTTAATTTCGGTCAGGTTAGGCTTAACCAGCTCAGGCTTGACCTCGGACTTGAGCGCAGCCTCGAGCGAGGAGCCCGAGGTATCGAGCAGCACCTTGGCGCCGGCGTTCTCTGCAATGCCCGTGATCTTGGCGTAGTAGTCCGCCTCGACGCCGCGGGGCAGCGAACCCGAGATGGTAACGACATCGGCCTTGCTCGCAAGCTCGGCGAACTTGGCGGTAAAGGCATCGAGCTCCTCGGGGGCAATCGTCGGGCCGCTCTCGAGCAACTCGGTCTGGTTGCCAGCATGAAGGATATTGAGGCAAATGCGGGTCTCGCCCTTGATGGGCACAAAATCATTCTTAATGCCGTTGGCATCCATGAGCTCGGCCATATAGGCGCCCATATGACCACCAAGCAGGCCGGTTGCCACGACATCGTCGCCCAGCTGGCCCAGGACGCGGGCCACGTTGAGGCCCTTACCGCCGGCGGTCTTTTCGGGCGTCACGCGGTTGACGTCGTCGATAACGAGCTCATCGAGCTGATAGCGCGTATCGACGGACGGGTTCATCGTAACGGTGAGGATCATTTCTAGCTCCTTATCTCGCAGGCTCCTTATGCCTTGCAAAACGAATTGGCTACATGCGACTACAGAATCTCGATTGTGAACGAGCGCACGATGGTTTCTTTGGGCTTGGCGATAAGGCAGCCGCGCTTGTGCTCAAGCACGTCATCCTCATCGGAACAGGTCGAGAGGCCGCCCCAGGGTTCAACTGCCACAAAATCACCCTCGGGCTTGCTCCACACAATGAGGTACGGGAAGCCCTCAAAGCTCAGGCGAACGCCCTTGTCCTCGCCTTTTTTGGAAAGCGTGACCTGACGGCTCTCGAGCACGTCAAAGATGGTCTCCGCAAAATCGAAGAGCTCATGCGACAAAGGCAGCGTCTTTCCCACCATGGGGTTCTTGGAGCGCCTGTCCACATCAATCAATCCGGTCGAGGGAACGGCGGTGCAGAGCTCCGCAGCCTCGTCTTTCTCAAAACGCAACTCGTAGTCCGTATAGGACTCGCCCTCGTCGAGCGGACACCTAAAGCCGGGGTGTCCACCGATAAAGAAAGGCATGTCCTCGGTGCCCTCGTTGGTAACCTCATAGGAGACACGCACGGCGGCGTCCTCGAGCGTATAGCGGGCGACAAGTTTAAACGGATACGGATAATCGCTCAGCAGCGCGGCGTTATCCTCGGATGCCAGGCACATAGCCAGCTCGTTTGTGCTTTGGCTCAACAGCTTCCACTCCTGCTTGCGCGCAAAGCCGTGGCGGGCGAGCTTCACATGATGTCCAGCAAACGTCATGGCGCTGTTATCGCGCAAACCTCCGCAAATCGGGAAGCAAATCGGTGCCTGGCCGGACCACACGGCGGGATCGCCCTGCCACAAGTACTCGCGACCTCCAGCCTCAATCGAGGTAAACGAGCCGCCGGCCGTGGAGACCTTGATAGAAATCGAATCGTTGGAGAGAGCGTATTCCATTGTCCATCCTTTCGAACAACTGCTTTTTGCTCGCAAGAACCCGTCTCGGCCCTGACCAAAGGACAAACCCGCACGTTCATCGATGCGTCCGGTTTCCCAGGCATGCAACGGGGTACCATACAGACATTGATGCAATTACAGCTGAAAGGCCTTCTTATGCGAACCATCATCCTTTATGCCTCACGCCACCACGGCAATACGAAAAAGCTCGTGGACGCCATCGTCGAGGCGCACCCCGAAATCGATACCCTCGACGTGAAGTCACTCGGTAAAAACGAGTACCCCGACCTGCACGAATACCATCTGATCGGCGTCGCCACGGGCATTTATTACTCCGAGATCGACAAAGATATGGCGCGCGTGCTCACGAACGTGCTGCAGCCGCAGGACAAGGTGTTTGGCCTTATGACCTACGGTGGCAAAAACAAGTGGTACGGCAAGGATATCGATGGCATCTGCCGCATGAGGCAGGCCATCTTTATGGGCGTCTACGGCTGCCCTGGCTTTGATACGTGGGGGCCGTTCAAACTCACCGGCGGTGTCCAAAAGGGACACCCGACCGCTGAGGAAATTAAGGGCGCCGTCGATTTCTTCGACAAGATCGAAGACGAGTATGGCGACATCATCGTCGAAGAGTACGCCAAGCGCGAGAAGCGTCTAGCCTACGAGAAGGAGCATCCTGCAGGAGGCCTCGTGGCCGGCGTCAAGCGCACGGCAAAGAAGATCGCTAACAAGCTGTAACTGTAAAGGTGCTTTTGAGCGTTTAACCCATACGGCGGGTCCGAGCAGATTCGGGCCCGCCGTCTTTTTCTATCGCTACTCGGTAAAGGCGTTGCCGACGCTCTGGCCGCCAACATACGTCTCGACGAGGGTGAGCTCATGGTCGAACACGACAAAGTCGGCGTCGCGACCCGGCATGATGCTGCCGCACTTATCCTCGACGTGCGCGGAGCGTGCCGGCACCTCAGTTGCCATGCGAATGGCGATATCGGCGCTGGCGATGCCCCAGTCGACGATGTTCTTGACGCCCTGGGCAAGCGTGAGCACCGAGCCGGCAATGCTTTTGCCGTCGGCGAGCCAGCACAGGTTGTCCTTCATGATGACGTCCATGCCACCACTGGTGTAGCTGCCCTCGGGCATGCCGCCGCAGCCCAGGCAGTCGGTGATGAGCACCGTGTGCTGCCAGCCCTTTGCCTGCAGCAGTGCCTTGATGGCGGCAGGGTTTACGTGCTTGCCGTCACAGATGATCTCGGCGTAGGTCTCGGGCGTGGACATGGCAGCACCCACGACACCGGGCTCACGGTGATGCAGACCGCGCTGGCCGTTATAGGTATGCGTAAAGCAGCTGGCACCGGCATTGATAGCGGCGATGCACTCATCGTAGGTGGCGTCGGAGTGACCGATGCTGGTCACCACGCCCTTGGCGTTCAGAGCAGCCGCATAAGCAGCGGCACCGTCGCGCTCGGCGGCCATGGCGCTCTTAACGATGCGACCGCCCGCAGCCTCCTGCCACTGGTCGAAAACCTCCTCGGAGGGGTCAATCAGGTAAGCGGGGTTCTGCGCGCCCACGTGCTTCATGGTAAAGAAGGGGCCCTCCAGGTAGATGCCCTGAATGCGGGCACCGCAGAAGTCGGGGCCGCGGCCCTCGTCCGCCTTGGCGATAGCAGCGCAGGCGTCCTTGATCTGTTCGACGCCATCGGTGAACGTCGTGGGCAGCCAGCTGGTGGTACCGCGACGGGCGAGCTCGGTTGAGCTGATATCGATGCCCTCGGGATCGTTATCGGTAGTTGAGTGGTTGTAGAAGCCATGGATGTGAGTATCGACCATACCCGGTGCGATCCACGATCCCGTGTAGTCCTTAATCTCGCAAGAGGGCTCGTCGGCCTGCCAGGCGCCAAAAACGCCATCCTCGACCATAAGATAGCCGCCCAGTTGCGGGCCTGCCGGCAAGAAGAACTTGTCAGCCTTAATTGCGTACGTGCTCATATGCACTCCTCGCTTCTAAAGCAGTTGACTGTGGTAATGCTTATACCCAGCTCACGTAAAACAAAAAGCGCCCGCCCGCCGTTATGAGCGGACGGGCGCCCTTACAGGGGGACGCGATTAAGCGGTGAAGGGGTGAATCGTCACGCCCTTAACCACGCGGTTGACCGTGCCGGTGGGGCTCGGCGTATCGGGCGTGTTGCCCACGCGGACGGAGTTGAGCAGGCTGATAGCCTGGGCAAACATCACGAACGGCAGAGCAAGGTAACCCTCGGGAAGTGCCTCGTAGCCCTTAAAGGTGAAGGACTCACCCTCATAGACGGTGGCACCTTCCTGCTGAACGGCGATGGTGTGCTGAGCGATCTCGTCGCCACCGATCTCGTTGAGGATGTCGATGTCGTACTGACGGGTGTAGGCGTCGTTGTTGACGAACACGAAGACGAGCGTCTTATCGTCGACGAAGGACTTAGGTCCGTGACGATAGCCCATGGAGGTGTCGTAGGAAGTAGCGACCAGACCGTGAGCGAGCTCGAGGATCTTGAGCTGGCTCTCCTGAGCAAGGCCACCGAAGGAGCCAGAACCCAAGTAGGTCACGCGGTTGAAATCGCCAGCCAGGTAATCGGCGATCTCGGGCTCACGGGAGATGACCTCCTCGCCCATCTTGGCGATGGTCTCGACCCACTCGGCCTTCTGCTCGTCAGAGGCAGTGTCAAAAATAAGGGTGGAGAGCAGGGTCATGCAGGAATAAGAACCGGTCATGGCGAAGCCCTTGTCGTTGGCGCGCGGAATGAGCAGCGTCAGCGCGTTGGGATCATCGGCAGACTCGACGGCGAGCTTGCCCTCGGGAGCGCAGGTGATGTTGAGGAACTTGACGTTGTGGACGAGCTCCTTGGCAACGGCAACGGCGGCAAGGCTCTCGGGGCTGTTGCCAGAGCGGGCAAAGGAAACCACGAGCGTGGGATCCTCGGCGCGTAGGAAGTCGCGCGGGGCGCTCACGATGTCGGTCGTGGCGATGGGCTTAAAGTCGTAGAGATCAGTGTTGCCAGCGTGACGCAGGTACGGGGCGCAGGTATCGCCAACGTAGTCGGACGTACCGGCACCGGTGAAGACAACGGACAGACGGCCCTCGCCCATAGCGCGAGCCTCGGCCAGGAAGGCCTCGATGGCCTCCTTGTTCTCGCGATAGATGTTGAGCGTATCACGCCAAAGCTCGGGCTGCTGAGCAATCTCGGCCGTGGTGATCTGGGCGCCGAGCTCGGTGAGCTCCTCGACACTCTTCTCGAACATTTCTAATACCTCTCTCTAGAAGTAATCCTCTGACGTGCAATTATACACTTCAGTTGGTTATCTGGTAGTAACCAGTTAAATGCAAAGAATCATCATATGGATACGATGCGAACACTAGTCGCTACGCTGGTGGTAAACCTTGTATTTAAACTGATCGGCACGAGCAACCGAGAGTGTATACTCCACAACCTCGTTTGACTCGTTATACGTAGTCCTGACCAAATCGAGCACAGGCGAGCCCTCGACAATTCCCAAAAGGTGGGCGTCGGTGGGACGGGCTATGCTCGCATAGAACTCCTCTTCGGCCACGCGTATCTTTTGCTGAAAGTCTTGCTCAATCACATCGTAAAGCGGCTTACGCTCCAGCAGCGGTCGCTTTAGGGACAAAAATTGACGAACTGGTAGATAGCTGCGTTCGACCATCATGGGCATGTTGTCGGCAGAACGAAGGCGCTTAAGCTTAAAAATGCGATCACCTATACGCAATCCCATATGCTCGGCCAGATTTTTATCGGCCTCCATCTCGCAAAACTCGAGAATCGTGGTCTCGGGGTCGCGACCCATCGCGCGCATCTGCTCGGTAAAGCTGTAGGACTGCATAAGATTGGTTGCCTTTGCCGAACGGTCGGTCACAAAGGTACCGCGACCGTGCTGCCGAACCACCAGTCCTAAACGCTCCAGTTCCTGCAGAGCCAGGCGTACCGTAGTACGCGAGAGACCATAGCGCTCCGAAAGTTCGCGCTCGGAAGGAATCATGTCACCGGCGCGATATTCATGGTCGATCTTTTCGGTCAGAATATCGACCAGCTGATCGTACAGCGGTTGCTTACGCGCTCCGATCGCCACCCTATCCTCCCTTTTGCTCGAATTCGGCTAGCTACCTAGGGTGCTTAGCATTATCTGTCTGCCACACCCGAATCATCAAGAAAACAAAAGCCGCGCGCTCTTTCGAGCACGCGGCTTTTAACATACACATGGCTTAAGGGGTCGGGGTGTGAGCCGCGTAGGGACACACCCCTCAAGCTAGAGCCTTACCAGATGCTCGGCCAGAGACCAAGCGGGCCAGCGCCCAGGATGCCAAGGACGAAGAGCAGCAGAATGCCCTTGGTCGGGGTCCAGCTGTGCTTAGCGAACATGTAGTAAAGCAGCAGCGTAAGCATAAGCGGGACAAGCTTCGGGACGATGGTGTTGAGGGTGTCGGCAACAGAGAAGTTGACCGGATCCTCGGTAACGGTGCCGTAGGTAACGGACTCCATGCCGTTGCCCAGATCGGTGACGCCGCACTCGACAGGGTTGCCGTCGGCATCGGTGGCGGTGAGGGCGTCGCCGTCCTCATTAGTCATGGCGATGGTACCGGCCTCAGCGGTCTCGGTATCGATGCCCTCCATACCGGTGAAGTTCTCGGCCTCCTTCTCGGAGACGATCACGGTAGTGGCGGAGAGGCCACGGGTGGTGCCGTTGGGGATCTCGAGGTTGATCTGGGTGCCACCCATGGTGACGACCAGGCAACCGACGACGAAGACGCCCATGATGGAAGCGGCACGCGTAAAGGCCTGCATGTTGGCGGTCAAAGCGTCAATAGCGCTGGTGCCAAGCTTGTAGGACCAGTTCATGAGCCAGAAGCGCAGAGCGAACTGGACGGCGTTGAAGATCACCAGGAAGATGATCGGCGCAGCGGCGTTGCCGTTGATGGCCATGTTGGAGGTGATGCCGGCCGTGATAGGCACGAGCGTCAGCCAGAACAGGGCGTCACCGATACCACCGAGCGGGCCCATTGCGGCGACGCGGACGGCGCGGATCGTGGGGATGTCAACCTTGTTCTGCTCGAGCGAAAGCACGATGCCCATAACAAAGGTGACGAGGAACGGGTGGGTGTTGAAGAACTCCAGGTTGTGGCTCATGGAAGCCGCGAGGTCGTTCTTGTTGGTGTGGATCTTCTCCAGACCGGGGATGATGGAGTAAAGCCAGCCAGCGGCCTGCATGCGCTCGTAGTTGAACGATGCCTGCAGGAAGCAGGAGCGCCAAGCCATCTTGTTGAGGGTCTTCTGGTCGAGCTGCGGAGCAGGAGTGAGATCCTCGTAGTGCTCCGGGATCACATACTCATTAGATGCCATCTTCGAAGTCACCTCCGTCAGAAACAGCTGCACCCTTCAGCTCGGTCTGCTGCTGGAAGTCCCAGAAAGCGATGCCGAAGCCGATGAGAGCGAGGATGAGCAGAGCAGGGGTTGCCAGCGAATCGTTGGCAACGGTGATGAGCGCGAGGCCAAAGCCCATGAGGAAGAAGCCCCACATATCGCGGTTCATCATAACCTTGAGCAGGACGGCGAAGCCGACGAAGCGCATCATGCCGCCTGCAGCGGACAGACCGGTCTGCAGCCAAGTCGGGATGGCAGAAGCGATGGTCTGACCGATGGTAGCGCCAGCGATGAAGAACAGGGTGACGACGACAGCGAAGATCAGGCCAAGCAGAGCCATGGCGAAGTAGTTCAGGCGCTCGATGCCCTTGGTGTCCGCGTTGTGAGCCATGTTATCGGCCGTGGACATAAGCGGGGACATAAGCGTGAAGACCAGGGTAACGCCAAGCTGGCCAAGCAGAGCGAACGGAATGGCGAGGCCGACTGCCGCGTTGGGCTCGAGGCCCGTGGCGATAGCGAGAATGGCTGCCATGATGCCGCCGATGACGGCGTTAGGCGGCTGAGCGCCTCCGATCGGCATGTTGCCGATCGTCATGAGCTGATAGGTACCACCCACGAGAAGACCGGTGTTGAGGTCGCCAAGGATAAGACCGATGACGGCGCCGGTGACGATGGGCTGATAGAGAGACTCGAGGAAGTCAAACTGGTCGATTGCCGCGATGAACGTGACGACGAAGACCAGAGCGATCTGGATGATCGAGTATTCCATCTTGCTCCTCCTTTCAAAATGAATGTACGCACTTTGGATATCACGTACAGAACGTCAGGGTTTCACTCCTGACAACGTGAATCACGAGGATTACGAGAAGAGCTTGCTCGTGTCCTCAACAGGCGTGCTCGGAACGCGCCTGATCTCCAACTCCACCCCCAATTCCTGCAGCTCTTTAAACGCAGCGACATCCTCGTCGTTAACTGCGACGGAGGTGGCGACTTGGCGCTTTCCTTCCGACATGTGCATGTTGCCGATGTTTACCTTCTTTATAGGCACACCGCCCTTGACGAGCGTAAGCACGTCTTCCGGTGTTTCGGCCACGATGAAGATCTTCTGGCGCGGGCTCGCCTTGCCAATGACGTCGATGGTCTTCTGCAGGGAGAAGAAACGCGTAGCGACGCCGGCGGGAGCGGCCATCTTCATGAGGTTCTGGCGCATGGTGTTGGACGCCACGTCGTCGTTGGCGACGAGGATGAGGTTGGAGCCCAGAGTGGAGTTCCACTGGGTGGCAACCTGACCATGAACCAGTCGGTTATCGATGCGGGTAAGAAGAATGTTGGGTTCTGCCATGTTGATCAGCTTCCTTTCGATATTTGCTGACGACAGTTACTTGATCTCCTGAATCGCGTAACGCGAAACATCTACGACGGCTCCGGATCGGACTTTGATCTGGACCTTCTCGCCTTCGATGCCTTTGACGGTTCCGTAGATACCGCCGGCGAAAAGAACCTCCTGACCCGGCTTGAGCTCGGTGTGCAGCTCCTTGAAGTACTTCTGCTTCTTCTTCATGTTGATTTGCGACCAGATGGTGTAAATCAAGCCCATGATGACAAGCAGGCCTAAAAGGGCGACCGAGGAGCTCAGGACCTGTCTCTTATACACATCTCCGAGCCCACGAGACTCGACGCCATCTCGTATG
>UQIQ01000030.1 GCA_900541185.1 uncultured Collinsella sp. | reverse complement strand
CAGCGTCAGATGTGTATAAGAGACAGGCAAACTTCGTTTCCAATGCAGACAGCTGGCTTTCATCAAAATTGGTTTCAGAAAAGGAGCCGGTCATGGCAGCGTCCAGCATCCTTTCGATTTCTTCCATCGTTTTTCTGGCCTTTCTCCGCTCCCATAACACAACAGCTGCCGCCGCCAGAAAACACAGCAGTATGATCACAATGCCGGTTTTATTCATCTTTTGTCACCCAGCTATAACCGATTCCATAGACGGTTTTAATGTATTTCTGTGCGCCAAGCTTATCCCTCAGACGCTTGATCGTAACAGACAAAGCATTTTCATCCACATATTCTGCGCCATCTGTCCAGATCCGGTCGACAAGGTCTCCACGGGTCATGGTTCGACCACGATTTTCAACAAGCAGACGCAGTAATTTTTGTTCTGTTTTACTCAATTCCACTTTTGAATCTCCCACATAAAAGGTCATAGCCTCAAAGTCAAAGTGAAATAGATCCATATGGAACGGCGCATTTTTATGGTTTGACGCTTGCTTTCGCAGTTGGGTATTCACCCTTGCCCGCAAAACCGAAAGAGAAAAGGGCTTGGTAATATAATCATCAGCGCCTCTCTCCAGTCCGTCTACGATATCCAGATCGGTGTCATTGGCAGTCAGCAGAATAACAGGAATCCCGGGTGTGTTTTCCTTGACCTCCCGGAGCAGCTCAAGCCCACTGCCATCCGGCAGATTGATATCCAGCAGAACCAGGGATACACTCCCGCAAAGCAATTGTTCTCTTGCCGCTTTTAGATCATGGCAGGATATAATCTGACGGTCATCTGCTTTCAGCGCTTTGCATAAGCCTTGATTCAAACCGATATCATCTTCAACAATCAGTAATTGCTCCATGTATCTCACTCCCTCGTTATTCAAAGGCCACCATTATTTCCTTGGGTAATTTTTCGTTCTCACAGTTCAGAAGATAGGCGATTGCTCTGCTTGCAAATTTGTTCGTTTTCACTGTATCCCAATCGGCAAGCAAAATGACCTCTGCCTTGCCGTTCTCAAAATCTAATGATATTTCGCCCCATTCGCCGTCGCAGTCTGCCTGATATTCGTAGATTGCGGCGGCGATTTTCTTTTTTCGCTTGGTCTTGGATTTCTGTTTTAGCCGGACTGCATGGATTGCGCCCTCGGCAACCAAAAATTCCGTCAACTTGTCCACTGCTTTTCGGTAGGCTCGTTCTGCACCGCTGGCTGTACTGCCCTCAAACATAACCGCCAGTTCTTCAAAGGTGGGGCGGTCTTTCCATGAGCTGACACGCCCACAGGTCATGCAAATTGCTAATCGTTTTTCGAGCAAGGTCTGTTCCCGGTAATTCAGTTTCTCAAATGCCCGCTGCACCTTTTCTGCCTGTATGCCGTTCCAGAGGATATCGGTATAGTTCCAGCTATCGTCAAGGGCTACATCCTCGCCTGTTTCCTCGCCGTTCTCGTCTGTCACATAGAATGGCTGCTGATTGCGGATTCCACGGACAACTTTCAGATATTCTTCCGCAAGGGCAAGATCGCAGTTGTATTTCTTGGAAAATTCGTTGACCGCATCCTTGGTATTGTGGTACAGCCAAGCCATTGACCGCACCATTTTGTAATTAGTCAGAGAGGATACCGACCATTTTTCTTCGCCCATGCGGAAACGGAGCATAGCATCCCGGATGAACGGAAAAATGTATGTAGCATACTCCGCACCCTTGGCAGGATCATAGTCCATCAGCTTTTGGAGCATTTGCTCCCGGCAGGACAGTTTTATATCCAGAAAACGGTCTGTATCGTACAAATCGCCGCCATCCACACCAAGAAAGCTCTTGATGCGCTTATTAAGCTGCGGCTCGTAGTGATGTAGAAAGAACGAAAAATGTAGCAAATTCTTGGTTGGCAAGCGTTCCCACCTGCTGCATTTGCTCGGGCGTGAGCTCCAGACCGTCAAAGATGCCCGAGAAATCTGGGGCCGGCGCTTTGGCCATGATGTCGCTGAAGTCGATGTCCTTGCCAACGTTCGAAAGGTCAATGTCCAGCCCGGACAAGTCGATACCAGAAAGGTCCATACCGCCGGCCGCACCCGAGAGTGCAGACGCATCAAACGAGAACGCGCTCTTAAGCGCCGCCTCGTCCACACTGAACATGCTGCCCAGATCCACGCCTTGCTTGGCCTCGCCTTGCAGTTCGTCGAAGGTTTTGCCCGTAAAGACATCCGTCTCGGGGTGGGCGAGTTGCTCCTGCACAATCTGCGAATCGGCGGCGCGCTCCATAAGCTGGCGGGTCAGCGCATGCGTATAGGCAATGCCCGGAGATAACGCACTCGCATTGGCCGTCTCGTTAGGTCGCACCACGCCCACAATGTGCACGTCGATACCGTTGGCAACCTTGGCGGCCATAAAGTCGGCGTCACCAGACATGTCAGTCCACATGCCGGTCTCTTCGTTTTTGCGATAGGCATCGGCCGGTGACAGCACCTTAAACGTCGTAGACAGCGCATCGTCGTAGGTAAAATCGGTGCCGGTCTCGGGCGTTTCGACCCCACCGTCGGCCGCCATGGCGCTGTTAACCAGGTCGTTGAGCTCATCGATATCCAGCGCGCCGATGCTATAGAGCGTGTAGTCGCCCACCGTTCCAAGGCTCGAAAGCACCATTACGGCTTCGTTAGCAGACGTGGGCCAATGACCGGCGACGACATCGTACTGGCTGTCGAGCAAGCTCTGGTCGTCAATCATCTCGTTAAAGACCGAGGTTCCCATGGATTCCATGCTCACCGTCGCCGCCGAACTCGCGCCGCCGCTCATTGCCTCAGTCATAGCGTTGGGCACCAGCCGAACGGGTTTCTCGTCGCCCTTACCCGCACGATAGACAACCGGCGATACACCGTAGCCGTACTGAATGGCGTTGACCTCTTTGTCGATGCCGTCGCCACCGGCATCGAGCCATGCCTTAAAGCTCGTCATGTCGTTGGACTTAACGCTCGCAAACATATCCTTTACGGCCGTGACCACGGGAATCTTATCGTTTCCCTGAGCCTTGTCGCCGGCACTGTCGTCGGACGAATCCACGTTTTCAGGCGAGTCATCATCCGCAGCCCCCTGTCCGCCCATCATGGACGACAGGTCGTAATCCTGCTTGGAAATGGTGAGCGGGTAGCTCGAGAGCGTATCCTCCTCGACCTTTTTGATGTAGCCGTTTACGCCATTGGAGAGCGCCAGGATCGCCGCGATACCGATAATGCCAATCGAGCCCGCAAAGGCAGTCATGGCCGTGCGGCCCTTCTTGGTCATGAGGTTTCGGGCAGAAAGCCCCAGCGCCGTCACAAAGCTCATCGAGGTTTTGCGCGTAGGCTTAGCCTCGCGACGCGCGGCCTTGGCAACATCAAAGGGGTCGGAATCGTCGGTGATCTTGCCGTCCGCCAGGTTGACGATGCGTGTGGCGTACCGGTACGCCAGCTCGGGATTGTGCGTGACCATAATAACCAGACGGTCGCGCGCCACGTCCTTGAGCAAATCCATGACCTGCACGGACGTTGTGGAGTCCAAGGCCCCGGTCGGCTCGTCGGCCAGCACAATCTCGGGATCGTTGATCAGGGCGCGGGCGATGGCCACGCGCTGCATCTGTCCGCCCGAAAGCTGGCTCGGACGCTTGTTAACGTGCTCCCCCAGGCCAACTTTCTCCAACGCCTCGCGCGCACGCTGGCGGCGCTCGGCATGCCCCACGCCTGTGAGCGTGAGCGCCAGCTCCACGTTTTCCAAAATGGTCTGATGCGGAATGAGGTTATAGCTTTGGAACACAAAGCCGATGCGGTTGTTGCGGTAGGCATCCCAATCGCGATCGCGAAAGTCCTTGGTCGAGATGCCGTCGATGAGCAGGTCGCCGGAATCGAAATGATCGAGCCCACCGATAACGTTGAGCATCGTGGTTTTACCCGAGCCCGAGGGACCCAAAATGGCCACGAACTCGTTATCGCGAAAAGCCAGGCTCACGTTATCGAGCGCCACTTGCGTAAACGACTGCGTAACGTACCTTTTGCAAATACCTTTGAGCTCCAGCATGGACGGCAACCTCTCCTGCGCAGGCACCCTGCCCGCTCTCCTCCGCCGTTCGTATTCGACGCGTTTGTCCTACTCTATCCCCATTTTTTGCCGACGCCAGTGAAGAATGTAACAAACCGCGCCAAAAAACGAACGGGACGGCGCCCAAAAGAAGAGGTCCCGAGCGGGACCTCTATATGGTGGAGCTTATCTTGAAAGGTAGCGGACTACTTTGCACAGCGACACACGATCATCGCCATGCTTTACGCGTTTTCTACTGCTCGCTATTTGCAATCGCCTGGTCGATAAGTTTGTTGAGTGCTGCGCGCTGCTCGGCGGAGCTGATGGCTCCCACGATTGGATCCCCTACGATGTTGCCATTCTGATCGATGACATACGTCGTCGGGAACGAGAACAAATTTGACGTAAACTTACCGGCCTCGCTATCCGACTTGAACCAGATGTTCTTATATGTCACGCCCTTCTTGCTCAGCACGTCCTTGGCATCTGCAATCTCGCCCTTGTTGCCATCGAGCGTAAAGGAATTGACACCCACGACCTGGCCGCCCTTCTTGGCAAGCTCCTTATTCAGGTCCTCAAGGTCGCCCAACTCACCCACGCACGGCTTGCAAGTGGTGAACCAGAAGTTCATGACGGTGACCTTGTTCTTAGAGAACAGCTCGTCGCTGTTCACGTCGTTGCCATCCAGGTCCTTGCCCGTAAAGCTGGGGAACTTCGTCGCCTCGCTCGAAGCATTGGCACCAGCCGTCATGCCAGCGGTCGAAGCGTCGACGCTCTCGCCTGCACTCGGCGTGCTTCCACAGCCGGGGAACTCCTTCTCCAGGCTCTCGAGCTTGTCCTCGATCTCCTTGATCTGCTGCGCACCGGCCTTGAGCGTCTTAAGCTCATCCGCCGTGAACTCATCCTTGGCGCCGTCGATGGTCTTGAGCAGGAAATCGCCGTAATTGCTGCCGTCCTCAATCATTACCGAGTCTTTATTTGCCGCATTGAATACCTTTTCCCATAGCGCGTTATCACTCGAAAGGATATCGTTCTCCTTTTTCATGAGCTTCGCATACAGCTCGGCGGCCTCGTCGGCATTGGTCGGCTTCTGCGCAGTGAGTTCTGCGATCTTAGGATCGGAGCTCGCAGATTCGCTCGCATTGCCACCGGACGCCGAACATGCCACAAGGCACAAGGCCAATACCGGCACCATAAACAGGGCCGCAATCTTAGAAAGCTTCATGATCATTCCTCCGTTTTGTCGAAGCTTGTTTACTTTTTATCGGCGGTCAAGGGAAGCTTTTCCGCCGACACATCCAGGCCATAGCGATAGCTGATGGCATCGACAGGACAGGCCCCGATGCACTTTCCGCACCGGATACATTCGGCATGATTGGGCGCGCGGACCACATCAACGTCCATCTGACAAACCCTTGAACACTTGCCGCACGAGACGCATTTGCACGCGTCAACCTGAATCCCCAACAAGGACACCCTATTCATGAGCGCATAGAATGCGCCGAGCGGGCAAATCCATTTGCAGAAGGGGCGATAGAACAAAACGCTCAGCACTACTACGGCAATGAGAACGGCAAGTTTCCAGGTAAAGAGCTGCCCCAGCGCAGATCGAATGCCGGCGTTGGCAATGGCCAGCGGAATGGCGCCCTCGAGCACGCCCTGCGGACAGATGTACTTACAAAAGAACGGGTCACCCATGCCCACGTCGTTAACCACCAAGACGGGCAGCAGCACCACGGCAAACAGCAGCACGACGTACTTGATGTACGTGAGCGGCTTAAGCTTTTTTGTGGAGAACTTTTTGCCGGGAATCTTATGAAGCAGCTCCTGAAGCCAGCCAAACGGACACAGAAAGCCACATACAAAGCGTCCCAGCAGCACGCCGAGCAAAATGAGCGTACCGGTAACATAGTAAGAAAAGTTGAACTTGGATGAACCTACCACCGACTGGAACGACCCGATGGGGCACGCGCCCGATGCCGCGGGGCACGAATAGCAATTAAGTCCAGGTACGCAGACTGTTTTCCCCGCGCCCTGATAGATGCCGCCTTTGGCAAAGTTTGGCAGGTGAATGTTGGTGACCAGCGTCGCCGCCGCCTGAATGAGTCCGCGAAATCGGGCCAAAACATGCGACGCGGTGTTTGCTCTTTTATCCAATTCCGATACACTCCAAGCACAGCCTAATCGCTTTGGCCAGCACGGCATCCGCCTCGCCACGCATAACACCAAAGCACACCATGGCAATTCCGACGATCAACAAAGCGACCTGTACCATGGGTTTTACCGCTTTGAACAACTCGACCACTCCTTTCGTTACGCGACCATTGGACCATATCGACTATAAAATCCGTGTTAAGCGCGATTTGAAATGTGCAAGGAGACTGTTATGCGTATTTTGATCGTCGAGGACGAGCGGGCGCTGTGTGACGCAATCGCGCGCAGCTTGCGAAACCTGGCATACAGCGTCGACTGCTGTCACGACGGACGGGAGGCGCTCGACCTGCTGGGCGTCGAAGTCTTTGACCTCGTGGTACTCGACCTCAACCTTCCCCGTATCGACGGCATGACCGTACTCAGGGAACTTAGGAAAACCGACTGCGAGACCAAGGTGCTGATTCTGTCCGCGCGTGGCGAAGTATCCGATAAGGTCGACGGACTCGATGCCGGCGCCAACGATTACCTCACCAAGCCGTTTCATCTGGACGAACTTGCGGCAAGGATCCGCAGCCTTACCCTCAGGCGCTTCGCACAAAGCGACATAGTATTAACCTGCGGAAAACTCAGCTTTGACACCAAGGCGCGCATCGCTTCCGTGGGCAGCGAGGCCTTATCTCTTACACGCAAGGAAACGGGAATCTTGGAATACCTGATACTTAATCAGGGGCGACCGGTAAGCCAAGAGGAGCTTATCGAGCACGTTTGGGATAGCACCGTGAACAGCTTTAGCAACGCAACCCGCGTTCACATCTCGTCGCTCCGAAAAAAGTTGCGCAGCGCTTTGGGATACGACCCGATTCGCAATCGGATTGGAGAGGGCTACGTTATGGAGGATAGCGAATGAAAAGGCTTTCGCTGCAATGGCGCATAACGATCATGACGGCGCTGCTGACGCGTGCGGCGTGCGTGCTGACGAACTGCCTGGTCGGCTATACGGGCATGCGCTATATGGATGCCATCGGCAGTGACATCTCGGCCTTTAACGCTGCCGGCGCGGATTCGCCCCAGGTGTTCGACCCAACGAAAGCGACCCCCGATGACAAGGTCACGATCGTCGTAAACGACGCACAGGAATCTTTTGGCACGACAGCTTGGTACATCACGGCTGGAGTCACACTCCTTGGCGGCGTGCTGGCATACTTTGTGAGCGGCCGTGCACTCAAACCGCTACGGGCTTTTGCAGCCCAGGTTGAGCGCGTGCAGCCTGACAACCTAAGCGAAATCAGACTCAGTGAAGATGTGCCCACCGAGCTACAACGATGCAGCGCCTCTTTCAACGACATGATCGCCCGTCTTGGCGAAGGGTTCTCTGCACAGCGTCAGTTTACCGGCAACGCCGCACACGAGCTGCGCACCCCGCTCGCCCTTATGCAAGCACAGATTGAACTATTCATCTCCGAGCACTCCGGTTTGCAACCCGAAACAGCCGAGCTGCTCGGCCTGCTACAAGAACAAACCGAGCGCATGTCTCGAATGGCCAAGGTATTGCTCGAGATGAGTGGGCTCCGCAGCGTCCCTTGCGAGGACGATGTGGAACTTGGTCCTTTGTCCGAAGAGGTCCTCACCGACCTTGCGCCACTTGCCGAAAATAAGGGCATAGCCCTCAATTGTGCTGGAGACGCTTTAGTAATCGGGAGCGACACGCTCCTCTATAGGCTGGTGTTTAACCTGGTCGAAAATGCCATCCGTTACAGCCGCACCGGCTCGACTGTCAACGTCTCCATCTGCGACAACGACAGCCATGTGTTCCTGCGAGTCGAGGACCAGGGCCCGGGAATACCCAAGCAGTACCGTGAGAGCATCTTCCAGCCGTTCTTTCGCCTGGATAAATCCCGCAGCAGGGCATACGGCGGCGCAGGACTCGGACTAGCGCTCGTTTGGGAGATTGCAGCGCTTCACGGTGGCACGGTAGAGGTCGAAGAAAGTTCCGAGAACGGTACTACCATACTCGTAAGCCTTCCAAAACGATCCGCAGCGTTAACCGAACAGTAAAACGAAAGGGGTCCCGAGCAACAGGAGTACAATTGCTGCATTGTTGCCAGCTGTTGGGAGATGGAAGATGGACTGCGATGGCTACCCATGCGTTCCCATGCCGTTGATGTGCACCGCCTTTGTGCCGGGGCAGATTGACGCTGCGGTTGCAGGCATTTCCGACCCCGATTCACGCACCATCGCCACGGCAGAAGCGCTGTACTTTCGCGGACAGGCCGCCCTCGCTGCCAAGACGGCGCGCCCCTATCTTGACGCCACCGATCCCGCGCTGTGCTATTCCGCATGCTTTATCTGCGGATACGCCAGCCTGTCGCTCAACCGTATCGCCGACGCCCGCCGGTGCCTTGCTGGCATCCTCGATACGCCGGCTGACGAGGAGTCGCCCGCCGTCCACGCCACGCATATCCTGTTCGCCTCGGCCGCGAGCGTCCTGCTGCACTTGCCTTCCCCGTATTCCGCCGAAGAGTTTTATCCGCTTGCGGCGCATCTGCCCGAAGGTCTGCGCCTGTTCGCCAGCTACGTGATGGCGCATGCCCTGTACCTGCGCGGCGAATATGGCCGCAGCCTGGGCATGGCGGAAAACGCCCTGATCATGAAACAGGGAAGTTATCCCATCTCGGAGCTGTTCCTGCACTTGGCAGCTTCCATGGCATGCATGAGCCTCAAGGACATCGACGCCGCAAAAACGCACTTCGGAGTTGCTTGGAACATTGCGCGTCCCGACGGCCTTATTGAGCTCATTGGCGAGCATCACGGCCTTTTACAGGGGCTTATCGAGGCATGCCTAAAAACGCAATACCCTGACGACTTCGCGCGCATCATCGAGATCACGTACCGCTTCAGCTACGGCTGGCGGCGCATCCACAACCCCGATTCGGGCGAGGACGTTGCCGACGATCTAACGACCACGGAATTCACCATGGCCATGCTCGCCTGTCGTGGGTGGACCAACGCCGAAATCGCACGCCATATGGAAGTATCGCCGGGCACCGTCAAAAACCGCCTATCCGGCGTATACGCAAAGCTTGGCATCGGCACACGCGCCGAGCTGGTCGCGCATATGTTACGTTAGCGACCGGACTACCAAGCGCATCGAACGCGTTCCGGAACCCGGCGCTTCGCTCGATCAATTTGGACATTTTGACCCTTGAACGGCACTACCGCCACGGGGCGCCTTCTCGCAAAATTGGATTATTTCCACCGATACTTGCGGGATGGGAGCCCAAGATGCTTGATCGCCGTTCGTTACTTGTCGCCGGAGCGTCCTCGTTAGCGAGCATTATGATGCCGCGCGTGCCGGGAAGCGCAAACGCCTTCATATTGCCGTTCGCACCCACCGAAGCCCATGCCGACGAAAAAGACCCCTTCAGGGTGCTCGTTCTCTCGCGCACCATGTTCGGTGTGGTCGTGGTCGACGTCGCCAACAAGAATACGCCCATCACGGGTGCCCAGGTCACGCTCATATCGCGCTATGCCGCAGGCAAGCAGCTCACCGCCACGACCGATGACGAAGGCACGGCCATCTTTGAGGTCGCCCCTCTTTCAGAAGGCTACGTGGACGAGGCAACGCTTCTCGACGCGTACGACTTTAACGGCGGCATCTCCATTAGCATGGCAGGCTACCGCGATGTCGAGATTCCCCTTGCGCGTATCCAGGGCGGCACCGCTATTACCGCACCCACACGTCCGCTCTCCGATGGCGAGCCGTACTTTCGACAGCTCACGTTCGACGAATGGGACATCCAGTACGCCGACGCCACGTTTATGGCAATGCCAGCGGACGAAGCAGCAAACGACCAGCCCGACACGCACGCTTTTACCGTGCAGGCTCATCTGCCGCAGGGCGGGCAGGCAACGTTGCATATCAATAAAGTGATGCCCTCTGCGGGCAGCTCAACCGAAACCGTCACGCAGATCGGCCAGATCAAGGCCAGCGCATCGGGCGCGGATAATCTGGCGACGTTCACGCTCGAAGACACGTTCCTCGATGCAGCTTCGGGCCTTCTGGAGGAAGGGTGCAAGCTGCGCTTTATGCTCGACTACCAGGGCAAAACCTACACGCTCTCATCCCCTATGGCCGTTGTCACCGCGCCGGCCGCAAAGGCGGAATCGGGCTCGACCACCATCATTCCCACCACCATGGACCAAGAGATCACTCCGTTTGATTTCCCCGCGGCGTTTCCCGGTATCGGCGGCAATAAGTTCACGTGCTGGATGCCCACATTTCCCATTCTGTTCGATTTCTCGTTTGCTGGATACGTGCTGTTTGGCGGAGGGTACAAACCAGCGAGCTATATGAACGATTCGGGCAACCCTGATCCGGAATACTGGAAGAAATCGCCGCGCGAGTCGGGCGCCAAGCAGGCAAACCGCTACCTCGACGAGATGGAGGGGAAGTGGAATCAGTACAAGAGGATGAGTGCCGGTTCGGGCACCGATCCAAGAAACACCAAGCTCCTTCGCCACCATTGCACGCCGCTGTTCACGATGGATATCGCCACACAGCTGTACGGCTCGCTCGCCTACGATTGGGTGGGCAAAACCTGGGGTAACAACAACGACCCCGCATACGGCAATATTAAGGCCCTCTTCCAGGTAAGAACCGACCTCAATTGGACCGAGCAGTTTACCCTAGGACCGGTGCCATTTTTCCTAAACGTCAACCCCTGGGTGCTGGCAAAACTGGCGCTCGCCGTGGGTGCCCACACGCACGGCAGCGGCGCGGCGTTTTTTAAAAACATTTCGCTCGACTATTCAAACACGTCGGGCTCGTTCACCATCCAGATCGGGCTCGCCGTCACCTTTGGCGCCGGCGTTGCAGGCGTCGCTTCGTCTGCCGTGCGCGGCGCCGCATCCCTCACGCTGTTCATTGGGTACGAGAAGGCGGATGGACACCAGCTTCCGCGACTGCGCGTAGGTGCAGACGTCGATGTCGATGTGATACTCCAGTTCGTAATGTTCAAGTGGACCACCAAGGCTTGGTCGGGGTCGTGGCCCACACTCATCGATTCGTGGAATATGTCGGTGAACAATGGCGACCAGTATGCGCTCCAGCGCTCTGAGCTCGCATTGGGTGGAGATACGCCTTACGCGCTGGACGCCCGCTTCGGCACGCCCGGCAACATCGAGGCGGGCGGCGTTCCGCAATTTATCGCATCGGCCACCATCGTCACCAACGCCGAGCTGCTCGCACGCGCCGAGGTTAAGGCCACTGCCGTAAACGCCGCGCCTGTCGTGCGCGATTGGGATCGGGCGGTCACGCGCATTGAGCTCGAGGCGGATGCAGAAAGCGACGACACGGGACAGATCGAGCATTTCGTCCATGCACTGATAGAGAACGACGAAAACGCCGCGCCGATGTATGAGTACACCTACATCGGTCAGGCAACGAACACCGTTGCCGACCCGAACGCCGATTCTGCCGGCGTGTCGGAGGACGAGCGTGGCGGCATCAAGCCCTCGAGCGACAACGTGCTGTTTGCTGGCGTGCTCAGCGAAGCCCACATGAAGCTGGCAATGATTGCCGGCGTAGAATGCCTGTTCCGTATCGCCTCGGTGCGCTACGGCGACAATGGTCGCTCGCGCCTGGTGGTACACACAAAGGCAAACGGGACGTGGTCCGCTCCCACGCCTGTGGACTTTCCCCTTGGGTTTGGCGAGGGCGACGTGGAGCGCGACAGCATATACGATTACGACTTCGACGTAGTGGAATATACGGACGGAAGAGGAAACCAGGACGCCTACGTGCTGCTGGTCTCGGGCGAGCGCCCCGCCGGCGACAACACCCTTTTCGATACGGCGAGCACATCCGGCATACTGTCCGTTGTGCGCCTGCGCATAAGCAACGACGGAGTTCGCGTGATATCGCACACGTCGTGGCGCAGCATCTCGCGCGGCCGCCTTCAGGAGGATGGCTACCATTGCCTGCAGTGCCCACGCATCACGGTGGGCAAGACACTTGTCGACGGGCGCCTGTCGGGCGCCTACCTCCACCGCCGCGGAACCACCGCAGAAAAGACGCTCGGCAGCGAGGCCGAGGTTGCGCTGGAGTGCTTTACCCTGTGGTCGGATGTTTCGGGCGACAGTCTCACGTTCCGTCAGGTCCTCCGCTTTCCGCAGGCACCGTCGAGCATCGAGCTCGGCGCGCCCGAGAATATCAACGGCAAAATGGTGGTGCCCATTGCATACGAGACCGCAGGCGGTTGTGGCTGTGCATCGTACGCCGTGATCGGCCAGTCCATTGCGAGCTGGGGCGTTATGTCGCCAGATGCCACAGTACCCCACGCGGTGCCGTGGCCGCAGCACACGGGCTTTTTGGCTACCGTCAACGAGCAACTGCAGCATATTACTTGGACGCGAGGCGCATCGGCATTTGCAACGCAGCCCGTGGGTGCCGCAGGCTGTGGCCCGGCATCGTTTAGCGTAAGCAACAACGGCAGGTGCGTGCTCTATGTAGAGAACACCGATGGCAAGGTGGGGCAAACCTACGACGAAGAAGGCAACCCGGTAGCAGTGATGGGCAAGCACTTCCGCATCTTCGCCAGCACCTTGGCAGGCGATCTGTTTACGGAGCCGTTCGTGATGTGCGAGCTGGACCATCCCGTCGATCAGATAACGACATTTTTGACGTCGGGGAGCATGCTCTCCGCGCTCGCCACGCACATTGTGAGCGCGGAGAAGAGCGAGGCAGAACTACACGGCATCGAAGTGCCCTTGGTGGCGTGTGCCACTCCGACGGGCGCAGTCGCTACCTCGGGCGCGGTGGTGCCCGGAGCAGCAGGCGAATCCTTCATGGTCACGGTGCGAAACGACGGCAACACCTTGCTGACCGCCGGCACAATCGATCTGTACCGAGAGGGCTCCAGCCAGCCGTTCTCCAGCGCATCCATCGGGTTCGGAGCGAACACACGCATGGCATCGATCTACGATCCAGAGCTTGCCGAGGACGCTTCGGTCAACGACATGGCACACGTGAAGTACGCGCTCGAAACGCTGGGCACACCTTTTGCAACGCACCCGCTGGTAGCCGACAGTGGCAACGCCGTGCTGGCACCGGGTTGCACGGCACAGTTCCGCATGAGCTTCGCTATCCCCGAGAGTTGGAGCGACGAAGTGGGCAAACGCGTAACGCTGTATGCGAAGGCGCGTAATCTGGTGGCGCTCGATCCCGTAACGCTCGAGGAAATTCGACCGGGCGCAAACTCGGCGCTGGGTGCCGTACTGCACGAGCTTCATGTGCCCGACGCGGCATGCGAACGCTCAGAAGTTCAGGTCGGCGTATGCGACAGCGCGGATACGACAGAACTTCACGACGCCCCGATGACAGCAGACGACGATGGCGGCTCGAGTGGCGGCGGTACCGACGAGGGCGGCGGCTCCGGCGGAAGGAGCTCCGGCAGTGGCAAGGACCACAGCAATAACAAGCGCTCCGGAAAAGCGGGCGCGCTCGCTGGCACGGGCGATGTCAATGCTCCCCTTACGGCAGCCGCTACAGCACTCGCCGCGGCAGGCGCCGGCCTCATCGCCTACAGCGCCCGCCGCACGGCGCTCGAAAAAGACACCGCCAATGAGGTCAATTCGGATAGGTCTCGCTAGCTCCTAGTTACTTTTGTGAGAGACGCCGACTCGGCTCATCGAACACCAAAAGGGGCTGGCCCCGATAACTCGGAGCCAGCCCTGAGTCGCCTGACATGGGAATCGCAACCCGCTACTTGAGCTTCAATGCCTCCATCATGGGCGCGGCGGCGTCCCAATCGATCTTCCAGCCAATCGACACGCGGACGGTCTCGCCCGTCGCGGGAGCCGTCGCAAACAGCGTATGGCCGTTGTCGGGACCGGTAAAGCGCAGCCACGTTATGCCGTTGTACTCGACCTGGTCGGTTGTTGTCTCCTTGCCTTCGTAGACCTGCTCTAGGCTTGCAACCTCTTCCTCCGGCGAGCGCGGGAAGATGCTGATGTTCAGGCGTCCTCCAGTCTCGTCGTGGAAGAAGTTTGCCTTTTCGCGCTCTTCGTCGGACGAATCCAGCGTGTACCCATCGGCGGCCTCGATGCTGTACGATGCGCAGTCGATGCCCGTTAAATCTGTCTTCTCGCCAGAATCGGCCACGCCGCCGGCCGCCTTGAACTCCTTGGTCTCGCATCCCGTGGTGTCAAAGTGCATGGCCTCATGATTCTTGGCGGGGGCATAAGCGTCTACGAACTCGACAGTGATGGGCCCGTAGTACGCCGTCTTGGGCGCCCAGAAATACACGTACTCAACGGTCTCGCCCGGGCCGATATCTGGCCTCTCGGAAAGGTCGATGCCCTCGTGCAGCTCATCGGGAGCCTCGCTTGCAACGTAGTCGAGCACGGCCGCCTTGCCGGAAGTAAACAACGGGTCGCCTGCCTCAAGATCGCCCTGGGCAGCATGCACGTTAAAGGAACTGAACGTCCTGTTCTTTGTGTTGTTGTTGGTGATCTTGATGTGCAGGTAAAAGCCGTCCTGCAGCTTGGCATCGCCGCGATAGAACGTACCGTGAGCCACCGACTCATAGGTAATGCCTGCCACCTCGACCGTCTGCGAATCATAGGCCCTGGGCTTTTCCTGCACAGGCGCGCTGCCGCCCGAACCGCCAGGCGAGCCGCTCGGAGCACTACCGCCACAGCCGGCCACTGTACACGCCAGCACGGCCGAAAGCGTCACGGTGGGAATTCCTAACAGCAGTTTCTTTGTCATGGGCCTCATCATTCTCACCGCTCCTTTCGGCTTGCAGCTCATCCATTGCCCGAGTCCCAAGTCGACCCCGTGGCATCGGCTTCCACTATGAGCGTATGACGAAACACGGCGCCGGCGAAGTGACCCGTGGCCCAAATAACGACCCACCAGCGTTCCTTATGGGCCAAAAGAACTCGCACATGCACGCCCCCGGCCCATAAAACGAGACGTCTGTCCCAATGTTCGATTCGATCCAACAATCCGCACGACACGTTTTCGACAACGTATCCAACCGCAAACGCAGCAAGACGCATTCGGCCGCCTTCAAATTTACTCGGGCAGAACCGACTCGGTTTTGTCCGAGTAAACTCGAGCATAAACTGATCCATGCGATACAATTAACTCGGACAAAACCGAGTCGGAAGGAACCGAGTAAGTGGAATTTATTGGCAGGGAGCGTGAGCTCGCCCGTATTAAGAAAACGCTCAAAGCACCCGAGCAGCGCAATGTTCTCATTTACGGCAGGCGTCGCGTCGGAAAAAGTGAGCTCATCAAGCAGGCGCTAACCGATTTGTCGGACGTCGCAACGGTCTATTACGAGTGCCGCCAAACCTCCGAGGCAGACAACCTCGAGAGTCTGTCCGTCCTTGTTGCTGAAGCGCTGAGCTTTCCTCCGCTCGCCTTCACAGGCATCCGCGAGCTCATCGAATTTCTGTTTGCCCAAGCTAAAGACAAGAACATTACCCTCGTTCTCGACGAATACCCCTACTTGAGAGATGCGGTTAAAGGCCTAGACAGCATTCTTCAGACCTCAATCGACGCCCACAGGGAAGACTCACGTTTAAACATTGTCCTGTGCGGCTCCTACGTTGAGATTATGAAATCCCTCATCGAGCATGAAAGCCCCCTCTACGGGCGAATTGATCTCGCGCTTGAGCTTAAGCCCATGGATTACTTTGACGCTGCGAAGTTCTATCCCGCGTTCTCGCCCGAGGACAAGGTGCGGCTCTATAGCGTTTTTGGCGGTATCCCCTTTTACAATCGCCTCATCGATCAATCCCAAAGCGTACGCGACAACATCATCGAGCTCGTCACGGAACCTGGCGCCCGCTTAGAAAGCGAGGTGCCGTCCTATCTCAACGCCGAGATCTCGAAGATGACCAACGCCAACGAAGTTTTCGGGGCTCTCGCACAAGGCTACTCCCGTTGGGGGGACGTGCTGGCACAGTCGCACGTCTCGAGCGGTCCGGCCATGGCAGACGTGCTCGACAAGCTCATGTCACTCGAAATCGTCCAAAAGCGTGCACCCATCAACGACCCTACGAACAAGCGCAAGTCTGGCTACTTTGTAGTGGATCCGCTTTCGCTCTTTTACTATCGCTATGTTTTCCGCAATGCCTCAGCGCGTCAGCTGCTCGACTCGGAAGTCTTCTATGATCGTCACGTCTTCCAAGACTTCGAGGAAAACTACGTTCCTCATATGTTCGAGGAGATCTGCCGTCAATACCTCGTGCGGCAGAACAGGACCGGCAAGATCGAACCAGCTTTCGACGCCATAGGCAAGTACTGGTACGACGACCCCGCAAACAAAACGAGCGGCGAATTCGATGTGGTAACGCAAGACCCCGAGGGCTACGCATTCTACGAAGCAAAGTTCCGCAAATCCCCCATCACGCAAAAAATGGTCGACGAGGAAATCGCCCAAGTCGAGGCAACGGGACTCAAGTGCCATCGCTATGGATTCTTCTCCCGTTCGGGCTTCGAAGCTGGCGAAAGCGATCGAACCGTCTTCATCGACCTGCCGCAGATGTTTGGATAGGACAGGACAGGTCCCTCCCGCATTCCAAGCATTCATTATCTAATCGAACGATTGTTCGATGGATTTCGTGTTGGTTGGAATCGTCTGTGGGCTGGGCTATGCTACCTTGACTATCTATATGACTAAAACGCAGCAAAGGAGCACCGAGAGAGCGAGTATGGCAAAAAACACCGCAAACTATGGTAACGACAGTATCCGCCAGCTCAAGGACGAGGAGCGCGTACGCCTGCGCCCTGCCGTCATCTTCGGCTCGGACGGACTCGATGGCTGCGCGCATGCCGCCTTCGAGATTCTGTCCAACGCCGTTGACGAGGCGCGCCAGGGCTACGGCAAGCTCATCACCCTTACCGCCTTTCGCGATGGCTCCATTCAGGTAGAGGACAACGGCCGTGGCTGCCCGCTCGACTGGAACCCCTCCGAGAAGCGCTTTAACTGGGAACTCGTCTTTTGCGAGCTCTACGCCGGCGGCAAATACAATAACAACCAGGGCGGCGACTACGACTTCTCGCTCGGTACCAACGGCCTGGGCTCGTGCGCGACCCAGTACGCCTCCGAGTACATGGACGTCACGGTTTGGCGCGATGGCAACAAGTACTCCCTGCACTTTAAGAAGGGCAAGGTTGTCGGCGCCAAGAAGAAGGCACTCGAGATTGAGCCCAGCGACGAGAACCGCACCGGCACCACCATCAAGTGGCGCCCCGATCTTGAGGTCTTTACCTCCATCAGCATCCCCCACGATTGGTATCGCGAAACCATGCGCCGCCAGGCCGTGGTCAACGCCAACGTGACCTTCCGCCTGCGCATCGAAGGTGACGATGGCGAGTTTTCCGAAGAGGACTTCTGCTACCCCAAGGGCATCGAGGACTACGTGCTCGAGAAGGTCGGTACCGACTACCTCACCGAGCCCTTCTTTATCGAGGCCGACCGTCGCGGTCGAGATCGCGAGGACCTGCCCGACTACAACGTCAAGATTACCGCGTGCATGTGCTTCTCGCGCACCTTCATGATGCAGGAGTACTACCACAACTCATCGTGGCTCGAGAATGGCGGCTCGCCCGAGAAGGCCGCCCGCAGCGCTCTGACCAGTGCCATCGATGCTTACATTAAGCAACAGGGCAAGTACAACAAAAACGAGAGCGGCATCAAATGGCAGGACGTCCAGGACTGCCTGGTGCTGGTGACCAACTGTTTCTCCACCCAAACGTCCTATGAAAACCAGACTAAGAAGGCCATCAACAACCGCTTTATCCAGCAGGCCATGACGGCCTTCTTTAAGGAACGCCTCTCGACCTACCTGATCGAGAACAAAGACGCCGCCAACAAGATCATGGAGCAGGTGCTCATCAACAAGCGTTCGCGCGAGAACGCCGAGAAGACGCGTCAAAGCATCAAGACCAACCTGCAGCAGAAGACCGACATGGCCAACCGCGTGCAGAAGTTCATCGACTGCCGCTCCAAGGACAAGAACCGTCGCGAGATCTACATCGTAGAGGGCGACTCGGCAGCAGGCGCCATTCGCACCTCGCGCGATGCCGAGTTCCAAGGCGTTATGCCCGTCCGCGGTAAGATCCTCAACTGCCTGAAAGAGGACTACCCGCGCATCTTTAAGTCCGACATCATCATGGACCTCATGCGCGTGCTGGGCTGCGGCGTGGAGATCAAAGACAAGCGCATCAAGAACCTTGGTGCCTTTGACCTGGACAACCTCAACTGGAACAAGGTCATCATCTGTACGGACGCCGACGTCGACGGTTACCACATCCGCACGCTCGTGCTCACCATGCTTTACCGCCTGGTGCCCACACTTATCGACGAGGGTTACGTGTATATCGCCGAGTCGCCGCTCTACGAGATCAACTGCAAAGAGAAGACCTACTTTGCCTACACCGAGCTCGAGAAGAACGGCATCCTCAAGGAGATTGGCGACCAAAAGTGCTCCATCAACCGCTCCAAGGGTCTTGGCGAGAACGACCCGGACATGATGTGGCTCACCACCATGAACCCCGAGACGCGTCGCCTGATCAAGGTGGAGCCCGAGGACGTCACCAAGATGGAGACCATGTTTAACCTGTTGCTGGGCAACGACGAAGCGGGCCGCAAGCGCCATATCTCCGAGCACGGCAAGGAATATCTGGACCAGCTGGACCTGCAATAGCAGCAAATCGATAACGACGGCCCATAAGAAGTTCAAGAGGAAATCGTGGCAAAGAAGAAGACGAAGAACCAGCCAAAGAAAAAGCAGGTCAACGCCGAGAACGTCATCGGCCTGCACTCCGAGGTCACCGACCAGCCGATCACGCAGACGCTCGAGGTCAACTACATGCCCTACGCCATGAGCGTCAACGTCTCGCGTGCATTCCCCGAGATCGACGGCTTTAAGCCCTCGCACCGCAAGCTGCTCTACACCATGTACAAGATGGGTCTGCTCAAGGGCGAGCGCCAGAAGAGCGCCAACATCGTGGGCCAGACCATGAAGCTCAATCCGCACGGCGACGCCGCGATCTACGAGACGATGGTGCGTCTGGCCACCGGCAACGAGGCACTGCTCGCCCCCTTCGTGGAGTCGAAGGGCAACTTTGGCAAGTACTATTCGGGCGACCTGAGCTACGCCGCCTCGCGTTATACCGAGGCCAAGCTCTCCCCCATCAGCGCCGAGATCTTTAAGGACATCGACAAGGACCCGGTCGACTTCGTTGACAGCTACGACGGCGCCATGAAGGAGCCGCGCCTGCTGCCCACCACGTTCCCCAATATTCTGGTTTCGGCCAACAAAGGCATCGGCGTCGCCATGGCGTCCGACATCTGCGGTTTCAACCTCAACGAGGTCTGCACCGCCACCATGCATTACCTGCAGGATCCCGACTGCGACCTGCTCGAGTATATGCCCATGCCCGACTTCTCGACCGGCGGCGAGATCATCTACCGCCGCGAGGAGATGGAGAAGATCATCGAGACCGGTCTTGGCAGCTTCCAGATCCGTTCCCGCTGGCGCTGGATTCCCGAAGAGCGCATCATCGAGGTCTACGAGATCCCCTACACCACCAAGACCGATGTCATCATCGAGCGCATCGTCAAGCTCTCCAAGGAGGGCAAGGTCAAGGAGATTGCCGACATCCGCGACGAGACCGATCTTTCGGGCCTGCGCATCGCCATCGACCTTAAGCGCGGCGTCGACCCCGACAAGCTCATGGCCAAGCTCTATCGCTCGACCACGCTGCAGGATTCGTTCTCGTGCAACTTCAACGTGCTCGTCGACGGCTATCCCCGTGTTATGGGCGTGCGCCAGATTCTGCACGAGTGGGTCAAATGGCGTATTGAGTCCACGCGTCGCCGCATTAACTTTGACCTGGGCAAAAAGTCCGAGCGCCTGCACCTGCTGCACGGCCTCGAGGCAATCTTGCTCGACATCGACAAGGCCATCGCCATCATCCGTGGCACCAAGCTTGAAGCCGAGGTCGTGCCCAACCTTATGAAGGGTTTCGACATCGACGAGACCCAGGCCGAGTTTGTTGCCGAGCTCAAGCTCCGCAACATTAACGAAGAGTACATCCTCAACCGCACCAAGGACATCGCCAAGCTTGAGAGCGAGATTGCCGAGCTTGAGGAGATCCTCTCCAGCGAGGAGAACATCAAGAAGGTCATCAGCGACGAGCTGGCCGCGGTCAACAAGAAATATGTGATGCCGCGTCGCACGGGCAGGATCGAGCCCCATGAGGTTATCGAGGTAAGCTTGGAGCCCGAGGTCGAGGAGTACCCGGTGACCATCATGCTCTCGCGCGATGGCTACCTTAAGAAGATGACGGACCGCGTGCTCAAGAAGGCGACCACGCTCAAGTACAAGGACGGCGACAAACCCTTTATCGAGTTCCCGTCCTCCAACACCCACGAGCTGCTGGTCTTTACCAACAAGAGCCAGGTGTACAAATGCAAGGTTGCGGCGTTTGAGGACACCAAGTCGGCCCAGCTGGGCTCGTACCTGCCGACCGATCTTGAGATGGAACCCGACGAGAGCGTCATCTGGGTCATCGACCCCGAGGACTATAAGGCCGACGTGCTGTTTGTCTTTGAGAACGGCCGCGTGGTGCGTGTCGCACTTTCTGGATACGTCACCAAGGCCAACCGCAAGCGCCTCAAGAACGCTATCTACGGCGGCAGCAAGCTGCTGTATGCCCAGGTGCTCAAGGAAGACCGCGACATCGCACTGGTCTCGAGCGACTATCGTTTGATGAACTTCAACACGTCGTTGCTCAAGACCAAGACGACCACCAACACGCAGGGCGTCCAGGCCTTTACGGCCAAGAAGGGCCGCTCGGTCACCACCGTCGGCACGACCGAGGAGATCCTTGGCGCCGGTGTCTCGGCCGAAAAGTTCACCGCACAGAGCCTCCCCTCCGCCGGTGCCCTTATGAAAGAAAACGACATGCCGAGCCTGTTTGACTAGGACGACGGCAACGAGATCGTTAGATACTTCGCAAAGCGACGAGGCCCGGAACGCAACGTCATTGCGCCCGGGACTCGTCGTTTTTCTTCTCAACTATTTTTTAACGCAGATAAATTGATTTCTGCTTATTTTTCTGCGTAAAAAATGTCAGCGCCACTGCTTCGATGCCCTTTGGTCAGTCGTTAGCAAAACTTGCAAAAGTTAGCAAAACTTGCAAAAATTAGCAAAACTTGCAAAGGAGCCACCATGGAGTACAGCAAGAACCCCTTTACCCCGACGTTCGGAAGCGTCCCTCCCTTTCTAGCGGGTCGCGAGCATATTCTGCGTGACATCAACCGTGGCTTTATCAACGGCCCGGGAGATCCCAACCTGTCGACCATTTTTACGGGCGCAAGGGGAACGGGCAAGACGGCGCTTCTCTCGCTCCTTTCAGAAACGGCGCTTGAACACGGTTGGATCGCAGCAAACGTCTCCGCCATGCCAGGCATGCTCGAAGATATTATCGAGCGAACCAAAGAAGCCGCAGATAGCTACCTCTCACAGCCTCATGCGCGCATAAACGGCGTTCAAATTGGTCCAGTGGGCATCGATTGGACATATGCTCAAGAGGTCCAGGGCAACTGGCGCACACGCATGAATGGCATCTTTAAGCAACTCGAAAAACATGACATCGGACTTCTCATTACCATCGATGAAGTCACCGTCGATCTCGAAGAAATGCTTCAATTTGCCTCTGTTTACCAGCACTTTGTACGCGAAGGTAAAAAAGTTGCCCTACTCATGGCAGGACTGCCCTACAAAGTATCGGCGTTGCTGCGTAACGATTCCGTCTCGTTCCTCAGGCGTTCCCAATATCATCAGTTAGGACGAATCACTGACGTTGAAATTGCAAACGCGTTTCGCAAAACCGTTGAGGCCGGAGGACGTTCAATCACACCAGAAGCGCTCGAGAATGCTGTGAAGGCCGTCGACGGATTCCCCTACATGATGCAGCTCGTCGGATATCGCACTTGGGATGTTTCGGAGAACTCGCCCCAAATCAGTGCATCCGATGTCCAGCAGGGTTCCCTACTCGCACGCATGGAGCTGCGTGATCGCATTCTCGAAACGACCTATCGAGAGCTTTCCGATAAAGACATTGAGTTTTTACTCGCGATGCTGCCCGATTCTGGCCCCAGCAGGGTCTCGGAGATAGCCAAACGCATGGGCGTCGCCAGCAACTACGCAAGCCAATACAAACGCCGCCTTCTCGAGGACGGCGTCATCGCGGAACGTGGGCGTGGTCTCGTTGGCTTTGACATCCCCGCATTCAGGGAGTTCCTGAGCGAGAAAGTCTCCTAGCACGCGGAGATTGTCCATAAGGACATCAACGCATGGCAATCAGTAATCCTCTTGGTAAGGACAGCAAGCATTTCCGCCAACGCTTATTGCCATGCGTTCTTCTTGTCCTTAGGCGAGCTTGCGAGCGAGCTCTCGCACCTCTTTCAACTTGGGCGACGATGCCATGCTGTCGCGCTCGGTCATACCGCTGATGGCGACAATGCCCTGGTCCTCCCACTTGCAGTACGCACAGGTCGACTTGTACATAGCGATCGCCGCATCATAGACGCCCTCGCTGTGGCTATTGAGTAAAAGGGCCGTCTTGGTGAACGGGAAGCCCGTAGCACCGAAGGCGTATAGGCGATCGATGGCGGCCTTCTCCTGCGCAGTGATATCAAACCAGTAGATAGGCGAAGCGAAGACAACCATGTCGGCGTCTTTCAGCGACTCGATCACGTTGGCCATGTCATCCTTCTGCACGCAAGTGCCCTCGTGGGCGAAGCAATACTGGCACCCCAGACAACCAGCGATCTTCTTGCTGGCAACGCGGATGACCTCGACCGTATTGCCGGCCTCGCGCGCGGTCTCGGCAAAGGCCTCGACCATAGTGTCGGTATTGGCGCCCTTGCGCGGGCTACCGCTCAATACAACGATATTCATAAGAATCTCCCTTCTTCATGCCGCAGGCGCGCGGCACATATTTCGTTGTAACCAAAACAGATGGAGCTATTCAGTCGTCTGTAGATCGCATCTCTCGTTCGCGCTCTCTAGACACAATCTCATTGCCTGATAACTCCTCGACCGTCTTGATTCTCTCTCCGAAAATTGAACAGCAAATCGTTGCTCACAAAGTATCGACTGTGGGAAAATTAGCTTGAGCTTTCTCCCTGCTCGCGTAAGCGTTCGCGTGAAAGAGCCTAGCCGCATCGGCCAGGCGCAATATAGATCCGCGAAACCGGCCTACGAACAAGGAGCGTCTTATGTATGAACAGCATGTTGCACCGCAGACCCATAACAAACGGACTGGCCTGTCTATCCGCGACGTCAAGCGTCATGCAGACGCCAGAATCGCCGCCTTCGGAGTAAGCATTCTTGTGGCAGGACTGCTTTTGCTACCCTGCGCAGCACTGGCGACAGAAATGCCCGAAACCGATGTCGCAGCACCCATTACCTGCAACGAAGCCAACGCAGAAGGCAGCCTCACAGCTACCACCGTTGTCGACCATAACTATGACCTGGAGCTCCCTCCTGCCTTCATGTTGGTCCAGAATGAGGCGTTTGTATACGATTTCCCCGACAAACCCGAGGACTTCATCTACGGGCTTAACGACACCGTCCATCTCTTCAAGATCGACACCGATACCGAAGGCCTTATAAAAACCGAGAACCCCAAAGAGGCCAGCGTCTCTATTGCCCTGACCATGATCGACAATCACGTTAGAGCAACCGCTGTCTTTACAGGCGGCTACGCCGACGACCAAATCCCTTACAGACTGAACCTCACCAGCTCAACCCGCCTCGGCACACACGTTGACCGCGACTTCGACAGCGGGCAGGGGATTACGCACGAGACGCGGCACGATTACTACATCCGCTACGTCTTCGACAGCGACGTGCACTTGATTGCAACCGATACGAGCGGTTCCAAACCCGATCCAAGTGTTAAACCGAGCCCAGAGGTCAAACCCGAACCGGAAACCAAGCCCGAGCCCACACCGCAGCCCAAGGCAGAAAAGCCCGCGGCAAATCCCGTTTCCACTAAGGCAGTAGCGGCGGTTAAACCAGCCAGGACCACCCTACCCGCTACGGGCGACAACGGCGCGATAGCAGTCGCCCTGAGTGTTGCCGGTGGCGTAGTTGCATCAGTTAGCATTTCCGCAACAAGGCGTCGCAACCGCTAGCTAAAACAAATACGCCATTCACACAGGCAAACAACCAAGCTCCAACGAAAACGGTCCAGTCATCCGACTGTGCCGCACTCCAGTAGTTCGCAGAGGATATCAAGGAGGTGACCCAGGCTTCCCTTGTCGCCCTCGAGCTGTGCGACAGGCAGATCAGGTTTGGGAAGTAGAACGGCCCTTGCGCGAGGCGTGAATCGGCAAGTCTGACGTTTATTCCCGGGGCCAAGCAGGGCCGGAGGTTTTATTGGCGGCTCTTACGGGCGGCGCGAGTTTTGGCGAGGACGTAGGCATCGGGGTCGTCTTTGAACCAGGGGCAACGGCGCACGCCGGAGACCATATGGCGGTGGGGGCAGCCGCCCATGCACATGGGCAGAATGTGGTGCACGGATGATTGGGCGTCCACAGGCCGAGTGAAGCCATAACAACACTTCGCGCATCGAGCAGTTTGAGCCGGCGTGCGCATGTCGGCGCCATACCGGGAAGGGAGGGCCTTCTTGTGGGGCGGACGACCCCATTGCAGTCTCCTTCCGCTCTATAACTACGGAATCAACGGCAGCCGCAGGAGAATCGCTATCGTACTCGTAGCGGTTCTCCGCCCCCTAAGCAGCGTGTCCGCTACGAAACGACCGTCTTGTAATAGGCGCCGAAGTCTGCGAGCGAGTCCATGATGGGCATCATCTGGCGGCCGAGCTCGGTAAGGCCATACTCAACGCGGGGAGGATTCTCGCCATAGTCATGGCGAAAGACCAGCCCATCATCCTCCATCTGCCGCAGGCTGTCGGTAAGCACCTTCTGAGAGATCCCCTCAAGGTTGCGGCGCAACTCGTTGAAACGCCAAGGGCGTACGCGCAAGTTACGGATAATGAGCAGCTTCCACTTTCCGCCAATGAGCGCTACCGCCGTTGCGACCGGACACTCCGGAAGCTCCTCTTTCGCCATCATGGGAGACCCAACCTCCTTGACCATACCGGTTTCACAAAAAAGTACACAGTTACAAATATGTGCGTACTCGTATTTGCATGCGCCTTCGCGTTGAATATAGCTCACGCAGGAGATGCCTACAAGGTAAATTAACCCCAAGAGAGGAACCATTATGGCTAATTATGCAAAGACCCACATCGGTAATGAGAGCCGTGTCGAGCTGCACGAAGTGCTCGGGCTTACCGGGGCAGAGGTGAGTGTCAACAATCTTCCCGCCGGCGCTGGCGTTCCGTTCGTCCATGCACACAAGGAAAACGAGGAGATCTATGGCGTGCTCGAGGGCGCGGGCTCGGTCACGATCGACGGTGAGGAAATCGAGCTTGCAGCCGGCGACTGGCTGCGCATTTCCCCCGCCGCACACCGCCAGTTCCGCACCGCGTCCGACTCGGGCATCGCATACGTCTGCATCCAGGTCAAGCAGGGGTCCCTTAATGCCTTCACGGCCGACGACGCTATCATGTTCTAATTCGCAATCGATGCGCAAGGGGCCAATGAAGCCCCGTCCGTTGGCCCCTTGCGCAAATCTGCTGACGCAAAACTACCCCACATCCCGGCCGGCTTCACGCAAAAGAGGCGGAGGCACGCTTTGTCGGTTCCGGAAATAAAAGCCAAGACAGTTACAATATAATCACTTCGGACTCAGGACGTTGAGCTTTCGTTTTGTCCCAAATCCTTGCCAGCTCTGTGGCGGATACCGAAAGCTGCAGATCGATTATCTGACGCTCCTATTTGGCAAGGTGTTTTTTAGAATCCATTTTGCGCTCGGCCTC
>UQIQ01000029.1 GCA_900541185.1 uncultured Collinsella sp. | reverse complement strand
GTGGGCTCGGAGATGTGTATAAGAGACAGGCCCAGTACTATGAGGACCGTCTAGGCGAGCGCTATGCCGGAACCGTCTCGTGGGTTAGCAGCATGGGCCTCTTTGTGCGCTTGGATCTAACGCAGGTCGAAGGCTTGGTTTCGATCAAGAGCCTGGACAACGAGTGGTTCGAGTTCGACGAGGACGCGCTAACGCTCACGGGCGCCGACACGGGCACCCGTTACGAGCTGGGGCAGCGCGTGATCATCGAGGTCTCGCGCGTCAATACCACGCGTGGGCACTTGGACTTCAAGCTTATCCATTAGCCAAATCCCGACTGATGGTGGGGGAGCGGAGGGCGGCCTTTCGGGACCGCCCTCCGCATTTGAATCGTGGCTACCTTGCCGTCTGCTCGGCCGCCCGCTTACCTGCTATTTGAGAGGTAAAACCTACCAAAATAAACCTGTCCCTTTTGGCAGGTTTACAAGAAAGCGGGGATGAGATGGCGACGGTGTACGGGTATGCGCGGGTGAGTTCGCGCGATCAGAATCTGAATCGGCAGCTGGATGCGCTGGGCGCCTATGGCGTGGGCTCGGCGAATATTTATGCCGACCATGCGAGCGGCAAGGACTTCGATCGACCGCGTTATCGCGAGCTGCTGCACGTCCTGGGAGACGGGGACGTACTGGTGGTGCTTTCTATCGACCGACTTGGTCGTAATTACTCCGAGATTCTTGAGGAATGGCGACGCATTACCAAGGAGCTCGGGGTTGCCATTGTGGTGTTGGACATGCCATTGCTTGACACGCGCGTCAGGGCCAGCGGCGCGCCGGATGTGACCAACACCCTGATTGCCGATATTGTGCTGCAACTGCTGAGCTACGTGGCGCAGGTGGAGCGCGAGAATATCCATCGGCGCCAGGCGGAGGGAATTGCAGCGGCGCGGGCGCGAGGGGTCCGTTTCGGTCGACCTCGCAAGCCGTGCCCTCCTCAGTTTGAGCTGGTGCGCGATAGCTATGAGGCGGGCGATATTACCCGCAGCCAGGCAGCAAAGTGCCTGGGCGTGTGCGTGGGGACGTTCGATCGCTGGATGCGCGAGGCGGGGTAGGGGTTTGCGTCGCTTTGTCGCTTCCTGTTGCGATTCAAATTTTGATACGGTGACGATGTCATTTGGGGCTACACTCGCTGATATTCAAAAAAGGAGGTTGGCCCTTGGCTCGCGTAAAACAAATAATCGGATGGACCGCGATCGTTCTGTTCGCTGCAACGCTGGCGGGCATCTGGGCGCTGACGGAGCAAAATGCGGTGGAGACGTCGTTGCTGAGCGAGTCCACCGCGCGTGTGGTGGAGGGTCAGGCTACGGGCGTTCAGGCTGCCGATGCCACGGGTGAAGCCCAAGCGGAGAACGGAATGACCGGGGGCACCGATTTGGCTGCCCCGCCTGTCCGGTCTGGCCGACTTGCTTCCATTCGCATGTGGGTGGGCACAAACGTCCGTCGCGTTGCCCATACCGTAGAGTTTTTCTTCGTCGGATTGTTCGCCTCGGTGGTCGTGGTTTGCTTTTCCAAGCGTCCGTGGAGCGTATGCTCCCGTTGCGTGCCCGTATTGCTCTTTTGCGCCGCCTGCTCCGTTGGCGATCAGGTACATAAGATCTTTGTTCCCGGCAGACATTTCGACGTTATCGATTTAGGATTCGATGCTGCGGGCTATGTCACCGCCATGCTGTTGGTATTGCTGGCAGCGGCGTTGGTGCGCCATGCGACTCGGCCGATCGGCGCCCACGCGAGGCGCTAGCCTTAAGACGAGACATCGCGACTGCCTATGCTTCGACATTGACTACAATAACGGCTGCAATCGCGAGTGGTCGTCGATGTGCAGTTTTCCAGACACCTGTTTTCTCTAAGAAAGGAAATCCCATGGCGGTATTGTTTGTTGAATATCCCAAGTGCTCGACCTGTAAGAAGGCCAAGGCATGGCTGGACGAACATGGGGTAGAGTATATCGATCGCGATATCGTTTTGGACAATCCCACGGCTGATGAGCTTGCGACCTGGATTGCTCGTTCGGGGCTGCCGGTGCGGCGCTTCTTTAATTCGTCGGGCATGAAATATCGAGAGCTGGGCCTGAAGGCGCGTCTGGATGCGGGCATGACGGATCAGGAGTGCTACGAGCTGCTGGCGACCGACGGCATGCTGGTCAAGCGTCCGCTACTGGTGGGCGACGACTTTGCGATTCCCGGGTTTAAGGAAGCGACCTGGACCGAGGTGCTGCTGTAGTGGCTGCGGAAAGTGCGTCCCGTTTCGAGCTCGGATTCCGGGACGCAGTTTCCGGTTGAAGGGGCTAGCGGAAACCGTATCCCAGTTTGAGCGCGAAATCTGGGATACGGTTTCCGTTTGGGGCCTCTAGGGGAAAGCGCGTCCCGTTCTGGACGTAAATTCCGGGATGAGCTTTCCGGTTGGCGGGCATGCGCACTATCCCGGCTGGCGGGCATATGCGCTAATCCTCAAGCTGTGCCCATTCGTGCGGATCGTAGACCTTTACGTGCTTGTTGGGCTTGCCGCTCCAGTACTCCTCGTCCATAAAGGGCAGATATGCCTGAACGCCGGGGCAGATAAAGAGAATCCGCTGCTGTTGCAGTCGCTCGCGCTGGCGCTGCTCCAGGTGCGCCTCGGATATGACGGTCGGCATGCCGGACAGCTCGACGAGGCTTGCCTGGATTCGCTTAAGGTCGGGGAGTCCCGCGTGCCATGACACCCGCATGATCAAAAAGGATGCACGGCGGTATTTTGCCTGCATCACCGTGATGGCGGGGCGCAGTGTGGGATGGATTTTGTCCCGTTCGGGCCAAAGATCAGCAGCGATCTCGAGCCCCAGGGTCTCCCATAGGTAATCAAGCTCTTCGTCCATGGTGCCTCGATATCTACGTGATCATTGATACTTCGATTGTGTTGCCTGGTGCTATCGTTTTCACGGTAGAATCTGCCAACGGTTGACGGCTACCGCTCGCGGCGTTTTGCCCTTCGTGTACAGCGGTTGGCTTCACAGGTCCTTCACGGGTTGGACTAAATTAGGCCAATTTGACTGAATTTCAAAAAAGTCAAAATTGGGGCTTGCGTCACGGCGAGACTTCCCGTATATTTCTTTCTTGCGCAAAGGCACAGCCGAGCGCAGCGATGCAGTCATTGGGATGTCGTCTAATGGCAGGACAGCGGATTCTGGTTCCGTCAATGGGGGTTCGACTCCCTCCATCCCAGCCATTGCATTTGCTACATATGGCCCGTTCGTCTAGCGGTTTAGGACGCCGCCCTCTCAAGGCGGAGATCACCAGTTCGAATCTGGTACGGGCTACCAAAATTGAACGCCCGGGCCTCGTAAGAGACCCGGGTTTTGTGTATTGACCGTATATACGGCGCCTGCCGTGTTTCGCTCAGATCGAGGAGTAGCCATGGATCTGCCCATCAGCTTGCAAGACATCACGTATGCCGAGAACTATCTGGCGCAGGGCGACCTGGCTACGGCGACGCCGCTGCTGGAGCGTCTGGTGGAGCTCGCCGAGGAGTATATCGACGCTGAGTGCAAGACGGAGGAGAAGCGCCAATACTTTAGCTTCGATAGCAAGTTTGAGCGCTTGGCCTATCGCCGCGTGGAGAAGGATCCGCGCGAGCTCGTGCAGGTCGAGGTGCCGTTTGACCGCCTGTACTCTGATATGGCGTTTGCCTACATTCGCCAGCAGGATTATGTGAGCGCTCGTAATGCCCTGATGCAGGCTGTGCGTTGGGACCCCATGAACTGCAACTATCGCTTGGATTTGGCCGAGCTGTTCCGCGCTCTCGAGGACAAGCAGGAATGGGCATCGCTCTCGTTCTCGGTGCTGGAGCGCGCGAGCGATGGCAAGTGCGCCGCCCGCGCTTACGCCAATCTGGGTCAGTACTTCTTGGAGCCCGAGACCGAGAACGTTTCGGCTGCCGTGGGCTGCGCGCGTCTGGCGCTGCGCCTGGCGCCCAACGATGCGCATACGACGCGTCTGCTCAACAAGATCCATACTACCTATCCGGATGCCGCCGAGGAGAGCGACGAGCACGTGATGGGCGAGCTGGCGTTGCAGGGCGTTCCGACCTCACCTTCGGCCGAGATTGCCATCTGCCTGATTATGTGCGCGACCGATGCTGCAAGCGACGGCGACAAGCAGGAGGCGACGCGCCTGACGGTGCGTGCTCGCGACTTGGTGGGCGAGGAAGCCTGCGCGGCGATTATCAAACTGGTGCGCGAGAGCGACGCCGAGCTCAACGCCGAGCGCAAGGCAAAGCGCGAGGCTGCGGGCTCAAACGCCGATGGAGCCAAGGAGGCCGGCGATGCCCAGTAAGCGCGAGCGCAAGCTCATTTCCAAGAATCGCTCGGCGCATCACGAGTACTTTATCGATGAGACGTTTGAGTGCGGTATTGAGCTGAGCGGCACCGAGGTCAAGTCGATTCGCGAGCGCGCCTGCCAGATCACCGATACCTTCGCGCTGATTCGCGGCGGGGAGTGCTGGCTCGTCGGCCTGCATATCCACCCTTATAGCCATGGAGGCGTGTGGAATCGCGATCCCGACCGTCGGCGTCGTCTGCTGCTGCACCGCAAGGAGATTGACTTTCTTGACGGCAAACTTCGCAACCGTGGTTATGCGCTGGTTCCGTTGGAACTCTACTTTAATACCGACGGCCGCGTAAAGCTGCTGCTGGGTCTGGGTCGCGGCAAGAAGCTCTACGACAAGCGCGAGGACATGGCCAAGCGTGATGTCCAACGTGAGATCGATCGCGCCCTTAAGGAACGCAACCGCTAGGCACTCTGTATAAGTTGCGGTGGAATACGGACTGTTTTGCCTGTTTGAGGGGCTATTCAGTCCCTATTTCACCGCAACTGCGGGCGTCTCATCTTTCTTACTGTTCTGACACATATGTCTCAAAGGCGGCGTCCGTTATGGGCGTCGCCTTTTTTGTGGGTACATACATCCATGAGGTTCCAACCCGAGCTAGGGGAGTGATCGTTATGGACAAAACTGCGTTCTTTACCATGCCGAGTGGCCTGTACGTGGTGAGCGCCGCGGCGGACGGGCTGCGTGCCGGCTGCGTTATCAACACAGCGGTGCAGGTGACATCCGCCCCGCCGCGCATCTCGATTGCCGTGAACAAGGAAAATGTCACGTCCGGCGTAATCGCATCGGCTAAGGCTTTTGCGCTGACCGTGATTGACCAGACCGCCGACATGCTCTATATCGGCAATTTTGGCTTCCGCACCAGCAGCGATTACGACAAGTTTGCCAAGTATGAGACCCACGAGACCACTCTGGGCATGCCCTATGTGCCCGAGCACGCGGCGGCGCTGTTTAGCTGCCGTCTGATTGATACCGTGGATGTGGGCACGCACCTGCTCTTTATCGGTGAGGTCGAAGATGCCGAGCGTCTGAGCGGCGAGGCCCCGCTGACCTATGACTACTACCACAAGGTGTTAAAGGGCAAGACGCCGCCAAGGCTTCGTCGTATCAAGGCTAGAAATGTTCTAAAAATACTTGCATTATATTATTGAGAATATATACTAATAAGCAAGTACACCAGCAGTCACGTTCGAGAGGAGAACATCATGGCTGAGGAGAAGAAGACGTATAAGTTCGTGTGCACCGTTTGCGGTTACGAGGTTGAGGTCGACACGCCCGAGCTGCCCGAGGATTACGTGTGTCCGGTGTGCGGCGTTGGTCCCGATGAGTTTGAGCTCGTCGAGGAGTAACTCGTAGACACACGGCGAAAGCCGAACATAGCTCTGTCCAAGGGTCCCGGTCGAATTCTCGGCCGGGACCCTTTTGATTTATCTGACGGTTTAAAACGGTCTCACGTGTTACAGATTAAGACGTTATATCTGGACAGTCACGCCATCCCAATTACATCCCCGTTAGCAGCACGATGTCGAGAACCGTTACGATGACGCCGATTCCTACGAGCAACGCGTTGAGCGGGCGCGAGTTGGCGTATTTGCCCATGACGCGGGGCGAACTGGTGAGTCGTATGAGCACAAAGACCGTAATCGGCAACTGAAGCGACAGCAGCGCCTGACTCCAAATGAGACCCTCAAAAGGATTTGGGACGACCAGGCACGCCGCCACTGCGCCGGCGAAACATGCCGCCACCCCAATCGAGGAATGTCGGTCGCGGATGTCGTATTCCTCGTCGAACATGCCCGCGGTGATGGTGCCTGCCGCCATGCCTGCCGTCACACTACTCGAGAGGCCCGCAAACAGCAGCGCCACCGCAAAGATTGTCGAGCTTGCTGGGCCCAGAATGGGGGAGAGCGTGTCCGCTGCGACGGCGAGGTCGTCTACGACAATGCCGTGCGCAAAGAAGGTCGTTGCGGCCAGGATGACCATGGCCGAGTTGATTGCCCAGCCCACGCCCATCGAAAAGAGCGTGTCGAAGAGCTCATAGCGCAGGCGCTCTTCGATAACCTGCTCGCCTTGGCCTTCGAAGTGCATGGATTGGATGACCTCGGAGTGTAGAAAGAGGTTGTGGGGCATAACGACCGCACCCAGGACACTCACGATAATCGCGGCAGAGCCAGTGGGCATACTGGGCGTGATCCAGCTTGCGGCGGCTTGCGGCCAGTCGACCTTGACTAGTGCAAGCTCGGCCAAAAACGAGAGTCCTACCACGCCTACGAAGGCGATGATCCAGCGTTCGGCACGCTTGTAGGAGTTCGTCATGAGCATCGCCATCGATACTGCCGCCACGATGACGCAGCCCGCACGCACGGGCAGCCCAAAGAGCATTTGAAGGGCAATCGCGCCACCCAGGACTTCGGCCATGGCGGTGGCGATGGTCGCGAGATAGGCGCTGGCGAGCACCGTGCGTCCAACGAAGCGGGGGAGGTAACGTGTCGTGGCCTCGGCAAGACAGGCGCCCGTGGCGATACCCAGGTGCGCCGCATTGTGCTGCAGCACAATGAGCATAATCGTGGACAGTGTGACGATCCACAGCAGCGCGTAGCCAAACTGCGAGCCGGCGGCCATATTGGAGGCCCAGTTGCCCGGGTCGATAAAGCCGACGGTCACGAGCAGCCCGGGGCCGATGTGCCGCGCAATGTCTAGGCCTCCGTGACCACCGGTGCGTCGGCAGCCAAAGTGTTGTTTGAGATGGTTGAGCATGGTGAGCTCCTGCGTGCCGTTTGTTTGACGCCGCAAAGGATACCCGTTTTAGGCTCAAAAGTTAACCAAGACTAACAAAATTGTTGTATTTGAATAGGATGGTGAAAGGGGATTGCTGAAATGTCTTGATCTGTAACAACTAGGGATGGAAATTGGGCCTAGTTGTTACAGATCAAGACAGGAAGAAATGGTCCTATGGAATATCTCGATCTGTAACAGCTGACCGCCAAAACTGGCCCTTCGTGTTACAGATCGAGACAAACCAAAACCGTCCTGCAGAAAATCTCAATCTGTAACATCTAAGCGCCAAAATCGGCTCCTCCTGTTACAGATTGAGATGTTTGAAGAGGTGAGTTTGCAGGCCGAACTTGGGGCCTATGTTGTTGCCCTTGAGGTCGGCGGTGTCCACTCGTAGGGCGTGCGTTACGCGATTGTTTCGAAACGGGCGGGAAACACAACGGGCCGGTGATGCTCCTAGTATGCCTATTCAACTGATTGTCTAATATCTAGGGGAGGATCGCGATGCAGGCAGATTCCGCTCAGCAGCAGGGCCTTTATCGCCCCGAATTCGACCACGATGCATGTGGCATCGGCGCGCTTGCCGATATCAACGGTGAGCGCCATCACCAGATTTTGGACGATGCGCTGTCCATTCTGGTCAACTTGGAGCACCGCGGTGGCACGGGACTCGAGAAGAACACCGGCGACGGCGCTGGCATCCTGTTCCAGGTTCCGCATCACTTTTTCCGTAAAGAGGCTCAAAAGTGCGGCCAGATTCTGCCGGTAGAGGGCGACTATGGCGTGGCCATGCTGTTCTTCCCGCAGGACGACAAGGGCGTAGAGGATGCCCGCCGCGTGTTTGAGGAGGGTTGCGCCGAGGCCGGCGTGCCGCTGCTCTTTTGGCGCGAGGTGCCGGTCGACCCGCACGACCTGGGCGAGACGGCCCGTGCCTGCATGCCCACTATCCTGCAGGCCTTCCTGGGCCGTCCGGACGACACGCCCGCCGGCGATGCCTTCGAGCGTCGCCTGTACGTGTGCCGCCGCACCATCGAAAAGAAGGCCGACACCGAGTTTGCCCTGCGCGACAAGATCTTCTATGTGTGCTCCATGAGTTCGCGCACCATCGTGTACAAGGGTATGCTGGTCGCCACGCAGATGCGCCGCTTCTTCATCGACCTCAACGACGCCGCCGTCAAAACGGCCGTGGCGCTCGTCCACTCGCGCTACTCCACCAACACCACACCCAGCTGGGAGCGCGCACATCCCAACCGCTTTATCATCCACAACGGCGAGATCAATACCCTCAAGGGCAACGTCAACTGGATTCGTGCCCGCGAGCCCAACCTGTACAGCCCCGTGCTGCAGCACGATCTTGAGCGCGTGATGCCCATCATCAACCGCGAGGGATCCGACTCCGCGATTCTGGACAATGTGCTTGAGTTTTTGGTCATGAACGGTCGTCCGCTCACGCGTGCCGCATCCATGCTGCTGCCCGAGCCGTGGGACCACAACGACAGCCTGAGTGAGGAGCGCCGCGCCTACGACGCTTACCAGTCCATGCTCATGGAGCCGTGGGACGGTCCTGCGGCCATCGCCTTTACCGACGGCCGTACCTTGGGTGCCGCCCTCGACCGTAACGGCTTGCGTCCCGCCCGCTACTATGTGACGCGCGACGGTCGCTTTATGCTGGCAAGCGAGGTGGGCACCATCGAGGTGAGCCCCGAGAACATCCTGACGAGCGGCTGTCTGGGGCCGGGCCAGATGCTCGAGGTTGACTTTGCCCGCGGGCGCGTTATCTACAACGACGAGCTGCGCGCCCGTTACGCCAAGGAAAAGCCCTACCGCGACTGGATTGCCGAGGAGACGCTGACGGTCGACGCGCTCGATAGGCCCGCCGCGGCAACGCCCGCCGAGGACGCCGAGGTGCCCGCCGCCGTGCGCATGGCTAAGCTCGGGTATCACTGGGATGATGTTGACGAGGTCGTGCGTCCCATGGCCCAGCAGGGCAAGGCACCGCTCGCTTCGATGGGCATCGATGCGCCGCTGGCCTGCCTGTCCAAGAAGACGCGCTCGTTCTTTGACTACTTCTATCAGTTGTTCGCCCAGGTCACGAACCCGCCGATCGACGCCCTGCGCGAGCATATGGTCACCTCGACCACGCTCTACCTGGGCAACCACGGCAACTTGCTCGAGGACTCCCGTACGGCCTGCCAGCTGGTGCGCCTGGAGCGCCCGCTGCTGAGCGAGGAGGAGTTCGACCGCATTTGCGCGATTGACCGTGTTGGCTTTAAGACCCGCCGGTTTCGTGCCGTGTACCGCCGCGACGCGGGTGAGGGCGCGCTGCAGGCTGCGCTCAAGCAGCTTGCCGAAGACGTCGAGGCTGCGGTTCGCGATGGCGTGAACATCGTGGTGCTGAGCGATCGCGCCGAAGCGGGCGAGGTGCCCGTGCCGTCGCTGCTCGCCGTGGGCTGCGTGCACAACCACCTGATCCGTGCCGGCGTGCGCACCTTTGCCGATATCGTGGTGGAGTGCGGCGACGCCGTGTCCCCGCACGACTTTGCGGCGCTGGTGGGCTATTCCGCGAGCGGCATCTATCCGTACAACGCGCATGCGTGTATCCGCGATCTGGCGGCACGCGGCGATCTGGACGTGACGGCCGAGCAGGGCATCGCCAATTACAACAAGGCCGCGACGGCGGGCATCGTCTCCATCATGTCCAAGATGGGCATCTCCACGGTGCAGAGCTACCACTCCGCGCAGATCTTCGAGGCCGTGGGCTTTACGCCGGAGTTCGTCAACGCGTACTTCGCCGGCACGGTGAGCCGTGTGGGCGGTATGGGTGTCGAGGACGTCGAGCGCGAGCAGAACGAGCGCTACGACGCCGCGCTCGCCATCCTTAAGAGCCCGGCTCCCGATCAGCTGCCCACACTGGGTCTGACTAAGTGGCGCCCGCTCGGCGGCGAGGATCACCTCATCGATCCGCAGACTGTCTACTTGCTGCAGACCGCCTGCCGTGAGGACAGCTACGACACCTTTAAGGAGTACAGCGCCCGCCTGCACCGCACCGGCCGTGCCGTGCGCCTGCGCGACCTGCTCGACTTTGACGGCAGCGGCCGCACCCCGGTTTCGCTCGACGAGGTGGAACCTGCGCTCAATATCGTCCGCCGCTTTAACACCGGCGCCATGTCGTATGGCTCCATCAGCAAAGAGGCGCACGAGTGCATGGCCATCGCCATGAACCGCCTGCACGGCCGTTCCAATTCCGGCGAGGGCGGCGAGGATCCGCGTCGCGAGACCCCACTGGCTAACGGTGACTCCAAGAACTCCGCGATCAAGCAGGTAGCAAGTGCGCGATTTGGCGTGACGAGCCGCTACCTGTGCAGCGCCTTCGAGATTCAGATCAAGATGGCCCAGGGCGCCAAGCCTGGCGAGGGCGGTCACCTGCCCGGCAAGAAGGTCTACCCCTGGATTGCCGAGGTCCGTCAGTCCACGCCCGGCATCGGCCTGATCTCGCCTCCGCCGCACCACGACATCTACTCCATCGAGGACCTGGCAGAGCTGATCTTTGACCTTAAGAACGCCAACCCCGGCGCGCGCGTGTCGGTCAAGCTGGTCAGCGAGGCCGGCGTCGGCACCATCGCCACCGGCGTGGCCAAGGGCGCTGCCGACAAGATTTTGATCAGCGGCCACAATGGCGGCTCGGGTGCCGCTGCGCGCGACTCTATCTGGCACGCGGGTCTGCCGCTGGAGCTTGGCCTTGCCGAGGCCCAGCAGACGCTGCTGCAAAACGGTTTGCGCTCACGCGTGGTGCTCGAGGCCGATGGCAAGCTCATGGACGGCACCGACGTCGCCGTCGCCTGCCTGCTGGGTGCCGAGGAGTTTGGCTTTGCGACCATGCCGCTCATCTCCATGGGCTGCCTCATGCAGCGCGACTGCCAGCAGGATACCTGCCCGGCCGGCATCGCTACGCAAAACTGCCGCCTGCGTCGCGGCTTCCGCGGCAAGCCCGAGCACGTTGAGCACTTTATGCTCTTTGTTGCCGAGCAGCTGCGCGAGGTCATGGCGAGCCTGGGCTTCCGCACCGTCGACGAGATGGTCGGCCATCCCGAGTGCTTGCGCCAGATCGAGGTCCCGGGCAACCGCAAGGCCAACCTGCTCGATCTGTCGCCCGTGCTGGCAAGCGCGACCTGCGAGTTCGGTGCCCATATTCCGGGTGCCGACGGCCGTCACTTCCTGCCGCAGATGGCCGCGGACAGCGAGCTCGACAAGACGCTCGACTCCACGTTGTTTGTGCCCTATACGGCCGATGCCCGTGCGCACCTGCGTCCGATTCGCTTCCGCGCCGATATCGCCAACGTCAACCGCTGCGTGGGCACCATCCTGGGCAACGCGGTGACCAAGGCGCATCCCGAGGGTCTGCCCGCCGGCTCCATCACCATCGATTGCGATGGTTCGGCTGGCCAGAGCTTTGGCGCGTTCCTTCCGCGTGGCATTACGCTCAACGTGTGCGGCGACGCCAACGACTACTTTGGCAAAGGCCTTTCGGGCGGCGAGGTGTCGGTGCGCCCCAACCCGCATGCGACCTACAAGTTCGACGAGAACATCATCGTGGGCAACGTTGCATTCTTTGGTGCTACGAGCGGCCGCGGCTTCATTAACGGCCTGGCCGGTCAGCGTTTTGCCGTGCGCAACTCCGGTGCCACCGTAGTGGTCGAGGGCTGCGGCAACCATGGCTGCGAGTACATGACGGGCGGTCTGGCGCTCATCCTGGGCGAGGTCGGGCAGAACTTCGCTGCCGGTATGACGGGTGGCGTGGCCTATGTCTTTGACCAGTACGGCACGCTCGATGCCCGTGTGAACCACGAGAGCGTTGAGCTCAAGGCCCCGACGGCCGGCGAGCTGGCGCAGATTCGCGAGCTCATCCAGGAGCACGTGGACGCGACGCAGAGCCCGCGTGGCATCAAGCTGCTCTACAGCTTTGAGACGATGAGCAAGCACTTTGTGAAGGTCATTCCGACCGAGTATGAGCGCGTGCTGGCGATTGTCGCCGCGGGCGAGGCTGCCGGCAAGACGCATGCGCAGGCTGAGGAGCTGGCGTTTGACATCGTGACCGGTCGCGCCGACGCTGCTGATGTTGCCCGCTTTGATGTCGCGGGCGGCGCTGCCGGCTCTGTTGCTTCGACCAAGAAGGAGGCGTAAGTGCCATGGGTAAGCCCGGTGCTTTTCTTGATATCGATCGCGTGACCCACGAGCTTCGCCCCGTGGAGGAGCGCAGCCATGATTTTGATCCGCTGTACGTGGAGCTCGATGACGATGCACGTCGCGCTCAGGCGAGCCGCTGCATGATGTGCGGCGTGGCGTTTTGTCAGATGGGTGCGAGCTTTGGCAAGGCACGCCCGAGCGGCTGCCCGCTGCACAACCTGATTCCCGAGTGGAACGAGCTGGTGTACCGCGGCCGCTGGGACGAGGCTGCCGAGCGTCTGTCGCTCACCTCGCCCATGCCCGAGTTCACGAGTCGCGTGTGCCCGGCGCTGTGCGAAGCCGCGTGCAACCTGGGTTCGGTCGATGGCCAGCCCACGACGATCCATGACAACGAGCGTGCGATCAGCGACCATGAGTGGGCAAATGGCGGTCCGCGTCGCTTTGAGCCGGCGGGAGAGGACGCGCCCACGGTCGCCGTGGTGGGCTCCGGTCCTGCTGGCCTGGTGGCTGCGTGGGAGCTCGCGCGTCGCGGTGCCCGCGTGACGGTGTTTGAGCGTGACGACCGCCCGGGCGGCCTGCTCATGTACGGCATTCCCAACATGAAGCTCGAGAAGTCCGTGGTCGAGCGTCGCGTGGCGCTCATGCGCGAGCTGGGCATTGTGTTTGAGCTGAGCGCCGACGTGACGGACCCTGCGGTAACAGCCAAGCTCAATGGCTTTGACGCCGTTGTGGTGGCTGCTGGTGCCCGTGCCCCGCGCGGGCTTTCGGCTACGAATGTGGATGCCCCGGGCGTGGTGTATGCCGTGGACTACCTGACGGCCTCGACCGTCTCGGTGCTCGATGGTGGTGAGCCCGCGGTGAACGCGCGCGGCCTGGACGTTGTGGTCATTGGCGGCGGCGATACGGGAAACGACTGCGTGGGTACCGCGGTGCGCCAAGGCGCGCGCAGCGTGCGCCAGTTTGAGTTCTTGCCGGCTGTGCCCGATAAGCGCGCGGCGAGCAACCCCTGGCCGCAGTGGCCCAATGTGAAGAAGACCGACTACGGCCAGCAGGAGGCTATCGCTGCGATGGATGGCGAGATGCGTGCCTGGGGCGTGGATACGCTCGAGGTACTGCTGGATAAGAAGGGCGCGGCAGCGGGCCTGCGCGTGGTCGATCTGGATTGGTCGGCCGGCAAGCCTGAACGCATTGCGGGCTCCGAGCGCGAAGTGCCGGCGCAGCTGGTGCTCATCGCCTGCGGCTTTACGGGCCCGGAGCACGGTGTGTTCGACGCCGTTGGCGTGTCCGTTGCCACTGCTGGTCGTCCGCTGCCTGTGATGGCTGCCGAGGGCTCGCATCTTGCGGCGCGTGTCGACGGCGTCGCCGCGGGCGCCACACCGGTATACGTGGCCGGCGATGCTCGCAATGGCAGTTCGCTCGTGGTAAGCGCCATGGCCGACGCCCTGGCCTGCGCTGCCGAAGTCGCCGAGGCGCTGGAGCTGTAAGGCGGCTGTTCACAATTGAATCGTCAAGGGCTGTCCCCAACTGCCGGCACATAAGGAGCGTCCCCAAGTGCCGGCATGCTGGGGACGTTCCTTTTGGGTCGGCATTCGGGGACACTTCTTGCGGGTTTGCGACCGATTTGTTCGTTTGTCGACGCGCGAGTGTCCATTCGGCGTCTTTTTGAGCTGTGGTCACCTGTTGTTTCTGTGGTGGCTGTGGGCATATGGCTCAAAAGGACGGGTTTGCCGTCTATGTTTACCTGCGGTTTTGTTGCGGTGCGCATTTTCGGTCAAGCTTTTCGTCAAGTGCTTGGTCAGCATCTGGTTTGCAGCCGGAGGCCTATTTTGCCCGCGCTGGTCGTGGCCGACCACCCTCCTCGTAAGCTCAAATTGAGGTCTATCAGTTTGAGGAGGATGCCATGACTGACCACGCTTTAGACCGAGCGCAGCTAGCCGAAGCCGTCGGCAACGATATTGCCGACATGGCCCATTTTTGGATGCTGCGGAAGTTCCAGTTTTTGGAGCCGGCGCGCGAACAGTTCGAGATCATTGTCGACCCGTGGCTCAGCTATTGCACCGAGCCTTCGCAAAACGAAATCATGGCCTACAACATAGCATTTACCGATTGGCTGCTCTTCGAGCGCCCCTATCGCCATGGCAAGACGCTGCTCGAGCTGTATGTTGAAGAGCCGCCGACATCGCTTTCGCCTGCCTCGCTCAAGCGGCTCGAGCAGGTACGCGACACGCAGTATTTCTCGCGCTTTGGCATTTTGGACAAGGATCCTGCGACTGGTATGGTCGCGCTGAAGGACACGCGCACCGACCGTCGCTTTGATGTCTACGACCCGCATATCGTGCAAAAGGAGCATTGGAGCGACGGAGTGATTGCGGTGCGCCTCGCCTGCGTCGACGATGTCTGGCTGACGGCGGGACAGCTCTATCTGTACGACATCGCGCGCCTGAGTGACACGGCAGTCGATGGGCCGGGTGCGGTGCATCCGGAGGACCTGCAGGATGGCTTTGACACCTCGTGCATCAGTTTCTTCTTGCGCCTGGTCCGCGACATCATGGGCGCCCAGGGGCGCTACGTAAAGTCGCTCAACATCTACGAGCAGGAGTGGGAGTAGGGGATGTGACTGGTATCGCCCTACAGCCCTGACTTTGTCTCAATCTGTAACGTTTGGCGGCTGTTTGGGCCCGTAACTGTTACAGATCGAGACATTCCCCTGATGTTGCTGGGGTGGGGCTGCAACGTATTCCGTCCCCCCCACATCCCCTCTTCCCTCCGTTAACCGATATGTCCGCAGCAATCCTGCCGCGCTGGATAATAATGGACAGATGTTCAAGTTTTCTGAGGGGGAGGAGCTCGATATGGCGTCTGCCGATCGTTCCACGTTGTTTATCAATGCGACCGTCCTGGATGGTTCGGAGCATATGGAGCCGCAGCCCAACATGGCCGTGGCCGTTGAGCGCGGTGTCATCACGTGGATGGGGCCGAGTGCTGTGGCGCAGGCGCCTGCGGGTGCCGAGGTTATCGACCTGGCAGGTGCTTATCTCATGCCAGGCCTCATCAATATGCATGTGCATCTGTGCGGCTCGGGCAAGCCGGTTTCGGCGGGCGATGCGGGCGCGCTGATGAAGAAGCTCGATAATCCCGTGGGGCGTGCCATCGTGCGCCACATTCTTAAGGGCAGCGCCCAACAACAACTGGCAAGTGGCGTGACCACGGTGCGCGGTGCAGGCGACCCGCTGTTTGCCGACATTGCCGTTCGCAACGCTATCGATGCCGGCAAGTATCAAGGCCCTCGCCTGGTGGCGCCGGGAACGGGCGTTACGGTTCCGGGCGGCCATGGTGCGGGCTTGTTCGCCCAGGTGGCAAACAGTCCCGCCGAGGCAGCCGAACAGGTGCGCGACCTGTATGCGCGCGGTGCCGACGTCATTAAGCTGTTCGTAACGGGCGGCGTATTCGATGCGACCGAGGTGGGCGAGCCGGGCGTGCTGCGTATGCCCGTGGAGGTTGCGGCGGCGGCATGCAAGGCGGCGCACGATATGGGCCTTCCGGTTATGGCTCATGTCGAGAGTACCGAGGGCGTGAAGGCCGCGCTTGAGGCCGGCGTTGACACGATTGAGCACGGCGCTCCGTTGACGCCCGAGATCCTGGAACTGTACCGCGGCGCCGCGGGCACGCAGCTCGAGGGGCGTGCGCCTAGCGTGACCTGCACCATCAGCCCGGCGCTGCCGTTTGTATTGCTCGACCCGGAAAAGACTCATTCGACTGACACGCAAAAGAAGAACGGCGACATCGTGTGCTCGGGCATTATCGAGAGCGCTCGCGCGGCGCTGGAAGCCGGCGTTAAGGTGGGCCTGGGCACGGACTCGAGCTGCCCGTTCGTGACGCAGTACGACATGTGGCGCGAGGTGGCTTACTTTGCCAAGTACGTGGGCGTGAGCAACGCCTTCGCACTACATACGGCTACGCAGGTCAATGCCGAGCTACTGGGCCTGGGTGGCGAGACCGGCACAATCGAGTGTGGCAAGGCGGCCGATATTCTGGTGACGCGCGAGAGCCCTCTGGACGACCTGGCGGTGTTGCGTGAACCGATGCATGTGATGTGCCGCGGTGACCTGGTGCGCAAGCTCAAGGTGAAGCGCATTCCCGAGGTGGATGCCGAGCTCGATGCGATTATGGCCATGCCCGCTGAGGCGCTGGCCGAGGAGCTTGCTCGCGATGGCGTAGCGTAAGCGCTGGTGTGACGGAAACGACAGCTTCACCGTCGCATGCTGTCGCCCCATGCAAAAAGCCGAGGTCTCAACACGAGGCCTCGGCTTTTTTATCGACAAATATGTAAGATGCAGGACAAACACTTCTGATGCATTTGTCCCATGTGCGGGCGCTAGGAGCGGGTTTCCATCTTGGCGTGGCACTTGGGGCAGGTGACGCGGATCTTGCCCTTGCCCTTGGGGACGGACAGCATCTGACCGCAGTTGGGGCACTTGAGGTACGCCGTGGTCTTGCGACCCTTCCACATCTTCTTGGCCGTTCGCTTGGCGCGCTCAAAGTCTTCCTTGCTGGTGCCGGCCGCACGCGAGGCGTTGGCAGCCGCGGTCCCGCCGCCCAGGCTGGCGACGAACTTGCCCAGGCAAGGGACGTTGGCAGTCGCGGCAACGAAGTCATCATTTTCCTTGCGGCGGGCGTCGATGTTTTTGGACAGGCCACGCAGCACGCCGAGTACGATTACGGCGATGGCGATCCAGCTGAGCCACTGGTGGTGGGCCATCGATCCGACCATCGCGAAAATAATTCCTATGAAGCCCAGCACGATGGTGAGCTCATCGGCGCCGTTGCGACCCTTCATAAAGTCATTCATGCGAATTGCCTTTCATTCGATATGCTGCACGCCTTTATATCCCTTTTGGTGCATTGGGGACAGGTTAATCTGCACCAAGGTGGTGCAAACGTACCTGTCCCCAATGCACCAATTACTTGGCGAGCTTGTCGACGACGCGCTCTATCTCGGCGAGCTTGGCGGCTTTGAGGTCTTCGTCGCCCGATTCGATTGCCGAAGTCACGCAGCCCTCGATATGCGCCTTGAGCACGTCGGCGTTGATGCGCGCAATGAGCGCCTGTGTGGCCATGAGCTGCGTGGAAATATCGACGCAATAGCGGTCCTCATCGACCATCCGCAAGATGCCGTCAATCTGGCCGCGTGCCGTCTTGAGCATGCGGGTCACCGATTTGTGGTCTGCCATCATGGCGGGTCCTCGTTTCTGGTCGATCTTCCGGATGCCCCCGTCAGTTGCGGTGAAATACGGACCGTTTAAAGGCCTAGGGCGGCACAACAGTCCGTATTTCACCGCAACTTCTGAGGATTGAGTAGGCAGCGTCTGCTACGCGGCGGTCACCGAAAGGGCGTGGAACTTCTCGCCCGCGGCCTCGACAGCGGCGGCGAGCTGCTCGGCGGTCACGGTGTCGGCGCACTCCACCTGTACGGTCTGGGTCTCGTGGTCGGCATCGGCATCGGTCACGCCGGTCACGTTGAGCAGTGCCGTTTCGACGGTGGCGTCGCAATGGCCGCACATGAGGCCGGAAGTCTTGATTGTGTATCGCATGGGTATTCCTCTCTGTTGAGTCGGCTTTCCCAGGCACCCGACCTTGACCTTCAAGCCATCGCTCGCGTACCAAAGTACGCGTCGCTCCTCTTTCAGGTCAATCTCGGGCACCTGGAAAACCCATTCTAAATGGACGTAATAGTGAGCCTATTTTGCCACTTTAGGCTTAAAGGTTCGCAGGCGCAGAGCGTTGGAAACAACACACACGCTCGACAGGCTCATCGCCGCGGCGCCAAACATCGGCGAGAGTTGCCATCCCGTGAGCGGGAAGAACACGCCCGCGGCGAGCGGAATGCCGATGCCGTTGTAGAACAGCGCCCAGAACAGGTCTTGCTTGATGTTGCGAATCGTGGCGCGCGAAAGCTCGATGGCGCGGGCGACGTCCATGAGGTCGCTGCGCATGAGCACCACATCTGCCCCTTCTTTGGCGATGTCGGCACCGGTGCCGATGGCAAGGCCCACGTCGGCGCGCGCCAGGGCGGGGGAGTCGTTGATGCCGTCGCCCACCATGGCGACCTTGCTGCCCGCATCCTGCAGCTCGCGCACGTGGCGTTCCTTGTCGGCGGGGAGGACGTCGGCGATGACCTGCTCGCTGCTCAGTCCCACGCGGCGGGCGATCGCTTCGGCTGTCACGCGGTTGTCGCCGGTGAGCATGCGCACGTCGACGCCAAGCGAGCGCAGTGCGGCGATGGCCCCGGCGCTCGTCTCCTTGACCTCGTCCGCCACGGCGATGGTGCCGACAAGCTCGCTGTTCTTGGCAAAGAACAGTGGCGTCTTGCCCTCGGCCGCGAACTGTTCGGCAAGGCCGGCGGGAACCTTCACGCCCAGCTCGTCCATCAGACGCACGTTGCCGGCGGCGATGACATTCTGCCCCTCGCGTGCCGTAACGCCTCGCCCGGGCACGGCGGCAAAGTCCTCGACCATGCGTGCGACGATTCCGCGCGCCTCGCACTCGGCCATAATCGCCTCGGCCAGCGGGTGCTCGCTTGAGCGCTCCAGCGCAGCGGCCAGCTTGAGCAGCGCCTTTTCGCTCATGGCGGGCGATCCGTCGGCACGCGTGGCTACCACGATATCGGTCACGGCAGGCTTGCCGCGAGTGACCGTTCCCGTCTTATCGAGCACCACGGTGCCCACGCTGCGCAGATTCTCCAGCGCCTCGGCGCTCTTGAACAGAATGCCCATCTCGGCGCCCTTGCCGGTGCCGACCATAATGGCGACGGGCGTGGCCAGACCCAATGCGCACGGACAGCTGATCACCAGCACGGCCACGGCGGAGGTGAGCGCCTCGTTTATGCTGCCGGTCAGTGCCATCCACGCCGCAAAGGTCACAGCCGAGATCACGAACACCACGGGCACGAACACGCCGGCGACTTTGTCGGTCATGCGGGCGATAGGCGCCTTGGTGGCGTTGGCGTCCTCGACGAGCTGGATAATCTTGGCGAGCGACGTGTCGGCGCCCACGCGTGTGGCACGGAAGGTAAACGAGCCGGTGCGGTTGACAGTGGCGGCGTTGACGGTGTCGCCGGCGGTCTTTTCCACGGGGATGGACTCGCCGGTGAGCGCGCTCTCGTCCACGGCCGAGCTGCCCTCGAGCACCACGCCATCGACAGGGATGGACTCTCCGGGGCGCACACGCAGGACCTGGCCGGGAAGGATACTGTCGACGTCGACGGTGGCCTCGCTGCCGTCCTCTGCCACGACGGTCGCGGTCTTGGGCGCCAGGTCGATCAGCGCCTCGATGGCGCCGCCGGTTTTTGACTTGCTGCGCGTCTCGAGGTATTTGCCCACGGTAACGAGCGACAGGATCGTGCCCGCACTCTCAAAATACAGATTGTCCATGCTCGTCATCATGGCCTCGTGGACCTGACCCGCGGCTAATTGGTCGGCCATGATGAACATGGCGTAGAGCGACCAGGCGATGGAGGCGGTGGCGCCCACGGCAATAAGGGCGTCCATGGTGGGTGCGCCGTGCGCGAGCGATTTAAACCCGTTGATAAAGTACGCGTCGTTGACATAGACGATGGGGATGAGCAAGACGAGCTCGGTGAGGGCGAGCGTCATGCTGTGGATGTGGTCCGTGAAGATGCCGGGCAGCGGCCAGCCGAGCATGTGCCCCATGCCTATGTAGAACAGTGGGATGAGGAATACGATCGAGATGATGAGGCGGGTGCGCATGGCAGAGGCGGCGGCCTCCAACTTTTTGGTCGGCGACTCCATATGGGTGACGCCAGACCTGGCCTGCGAGCTGCCGCTTGAGCCGGCGGCACCGGTGCCCGCATCGACGGGCGAGGCCGAGTAGCCGGCACGGTCGACGGCGGTGCAGATATCGTCGGGGGAGACCTGCGCGGGGTCATAGTCGACCATCATGGAACCGGCGAGCAGGTTGACCGCGACGCTCTCGACGCCGTCGAGCTTGCTCACGGCGCGGTCCACATGCGCCTGGCAGGCGGCGCATGTCATGCCGCCCACGTCGAACTTATCTTGAGCCATGGCTGCTCCTTTCCGTGGTTCGGTGTTGGAATTATTAACCTGCCGATACTATACACCCATACCCCCTGGGGGTGTCCAGTACAGAAAGAAATGTATGACATTTCGTTACAGATGAGGATGGATGGTTGGCCGATGGACCGTCCCTGCCAAACATCTCAACTTGTAACAACTAGACCCGTTTTTGTCGAGTAACTGTTACAGATCTAGACATTATATCGAGCCACAACTTAACGTCTCAATCTGTAACATCTGGGAACCGTTTTGCCTGCTAGATCCTTGCCTGCTAGATGTTACAGATCGAGACAAACCATTCGAGGGTAACCTGAACATCTCGATCTGTAACAGCAAGACCGATATTTGGGTCCTAGTTGTTACAGATTGAGATGTTGTCTCGCGGGGTTGGGGTTTGTCTCGTTCTGTAACATCTAGACCTGTATCTGCCGAGCTAGTGTTACAGATCGAGACAATTGCCGGGGAGGGGTCCCGTCACGGCAAGACGCCCGCTCTCTAGATACAGAATCCGGGGATCACACAGGTTCGTTTGTTTGGCTTGTCCGCAGGCGTTGCGTACGTAAAGACGTCGCCGTCGTGTCCAACGCGATTCAAATAGAGCGTGCCTTCGGTCTCCGATGAGTCGGGGCTCACCGTGCGCTCCCACCAGCAGGTGTCCTTGCCCTTCCACTGGCGGACCATCGTCTCGTTCGTGGAATACGGGCTCACCTTGAGCTCGCGGAAGAGCTGATACTCCTTGCCCTCGCCGTTGTAGATGTCTGCCAGGTAGTGATAGTCCTCGGCAAACGAATCGGGCGGTTGCGTACCGCACAGCTCGACCATGGCGGGCAGCCAAAGGGTTGCGGGCAACTCGCTCAGGCACGATGCGCTGTTGGCGGCGCCCACATTGTTCGAGACCTTCTTGACCCCTTTAATGAGTGCGCGCAACTCGTTGGGCAGCAGCTTAAGGCCGTCGCCGTTGAGCCATTCCCGCAGCTCGCAATCTGTCCAGCCGGCGCTCGGCGGTTCAGCCGCAGCGTTGCGCTCGGCAATACCCGCGTCGAACATAAACGTCAGTCCGGCCTTGCCCGTCCCGTCCAGAAGCTCATCGTGGCGAATGCCCACAAGCTGCGCGCCAACCTGCAGCCCGTTGGTGAGCGTGACGCGCTTGGTACACGGATAGGGGATATGCCCATCGGCATCGAGCAGATGATAGCGCCTGGCAATCTCGCGTGCCTCGCTACGGGTCTCGGTGGCCTTAATCTTGAGCGAAATCTCCTGCAGCTGATCCCAAGTGTAGTCGTCAAGTGAGCTGCGGATGCCGTCCAGGTAGTCGGGGATGCCAAAGCCATGGGTTGCCGCCCCGATAACGCCGAGCCCCGCAACGGCTGCGACAACGCCACCGATAATAAAGCGGCGGCGGGTCATGGCATCGTGCCGGGCCTGCTCCAGGATCTCTCGCGCGCGCTCGCCGGCGACGTCGACCTTAAGGTGTGTACCGGAGTCGATGTCGATTGCGGCGTCACTGCCCGCGCCTTCGCGACCCTCGGATTCGGCATCGGTGAGGTATGCCGAGAGCACCTCGAGCATCTGCTGCTCGGTGGGACGATCGCACTGCTCGACTGAGAGACCCTTCATGATGATTTTGACGAGCGCTTCATCGCCCTCGCAGCGCGGCTCGAGCGGTGCCGGCTTGGTCTTGGTCTTTACGAGATAGAACGAGCCGGTTGCAGCGGCGTCCGTCGACTCAAAGTCAAACGGTTTGCGACCGCTGTAGAGCTGGTACAGAATGCTCGAAAGCGCATAGACGTCGATTGCCGGCGAACGGCGAAGGGCCGCGATGCCTTCGATATCCTGCGTGAGCATCTCGGGCGCGGCGTATGCGGGCGTGGCAAAGCGCCAGATGTCGGCGCGCCGGGTGATCGTGTCGTCGCCGAGAGCCATGGTCGCGGAGCTCATGTCGATGAGGCAGGGGTCAAAGGAGCAATCGGCAATCTGCTGCTCGAGCGTTCGGCTGGTGGTGCGGAACATGATATTGGCAGGCGAAAGGTCGCGATGGATGACCGGATTCACGAGGCCTTGGGTCATCAAGAGCGCACGAAGCACGGCGTTTCCGACGGCGGCGACCATCTGGGTGGTCAGCCCGCCCGAGGCGTCGTGAGGAAGCAGGGGCAGCGCCTGCTTGAGTGAGGTGCCCTCGACCCACTCCATGAGGATGAGCGGGTCGTCCTCGCACGATCCGTAGCCATAGACGCGCGGAAATCCGCGCAGGTGCGAGACGGTACACAGATGACGGTACTCCTCGAACAGCGCAGCGGTGTTGGCCAGGTGCGCTGCCGATTGCTCGGCGGAGCGGTCGGGGGCTTGGCCGGAAAGGATGGCGTTGTCCTTGAGTAGCTTGACGGCAAAGACCTCGCCGCTCGTGTTGGTCGCGCGCAGCACGTGCCCGATGTTGCCGTTGTCGCGGTGGGCCGTCTGGAGAATAAGCGTCATAAACCGACGCTTGGCGTCGTCCTCGGCGCTGGGGTCGACCGCCACGGCGGTATCGAACGTATCGAGACGGATAAGTTTGTCGCCATAGGCGCTATTGGTAGTATCCATGGCGTTCCTTTGTCTGGCATGGGTTGCCGCGCGTACACGTGAGCAGTGCGGATATCGGTAAAGTACCATGATAGCCGCACTGCTCACGTGTACCGCTGAGTATTGTCGTTTACGACACAGAAGGTAGAAGACGAAAGACGGACGGCGACCGTCTTCCGATCGCTGTCCGTGCTAGTCCACAATGACAAGGAATGTCGTGTAGAGACCCAGATGGAGCCTGTCGCTGTTGGCGATTTCCACGGGGGGATAGACTTTGCCGGGTTCGCGTTGGTCGCGCGGCGGCTCGATTACGATATCGCCGTCGCCCGCGCCCGATTCGAGCACCGTGCCGTTGGTCGATCCAAGGCCCTGGGCGTACCAGTGCTCACCCTCAAGCCAAATGCGAAGATGTTCGCGCGATGCGTCGGCGCCCACATCGGTGATGCTGGGCGAGGTTTTGGGCAAAGAACCAATCACGGTGCCGCGCGGATCGCGTGTGAGGGGATGGATTTGCATGTCGGCGCAGTTGTCGGCATGGGTTCTGAGCAGACCGAGGTTGGGGGCGACGGTGCGCGGCTGTTCCAGGCTGTTCATAAAGCCACGTCCGACGGTAGTTTCGGTGGTGCCGAAGTGCCCGCCCGTCTTGCTGCTGCAAAAGCGCTCGACGGTGGCCACGCCCTGAACGGGATCGGCGAGCGCCCCCGTTGCCACAAAGAGCATAAGGTAAAGCGTGCTTTTCTCGCGCACGGCATTGCCGTCGAAGTTGTCGATGCGATTGAGGGCATTTGCATATAGGCGGCTGTCCAGCTTGTAGCTGGCGAGAGCCGACATCATTTCGTTGGCGGCCGGACCGCGATAGTGCTCGGCGATTGCCCGATAGGCGGCCTCGCCGCCGCCGAGCTTGCTGCAGATTGCCGAGGAAAGGTTGAGTGTGGTGACGGTAAAGTCGCTGTAGATGGAGGGTGCGCACTGGTCAGGCTTGCGATGGACGATGTAACGGGTGAGATACGAGCGGTTGGAAGAGCATTTCTCGAGCAGGGTACTGCCGAGATAAGAGTTTCCATTGATGAGCATTCGGGCGATCTCGAGATGTTTAAGACCGCCGAACGAGCGAATATCGTTATAGAGGACCGAGCAAGGCGTCTCTGCTGCCACGGATACCTCCTTTGATTGCTTCCTAGCCAATATGGCGATAGGAATTAATGGCCCCGGTGGGCGACGTATTAAATGGCTGCACAATAAATAGTGTAACCAAAGCAACATTATAGGCCACATGTTCGAAATTGCAGGAAGACTGAGAGATTTGGTTTGGACTGGACGGAAATCCCCCTCTGTCTTGATCTGTAACATTTGGACCCGATTTTGCCCTGCATCTGTTACAGATTGAGATAATCAGCCGGGCCCACCTCGTCCGCCTCGTCATCTGTGGTTTACGTGGGGGCATACGGAGTACGGGTATACTAACCGGCGGCGAATCTGCTCCATCGCTTAGAGCTGCTGCGTCTGGACGGCGCGTGATAGGGCTGCCAAAGCGATCGCCAGCGTGCTGAGCAACGTCCTCTCTGTGCGCACCTGTTTTTGTATGTATTAGCGCACTACCAAGCACGCTCGCGCGGCCGCATGCCGTGCCCATAACGCGTGCAGATAAGGAACAACAACATATGCGCAATTCTGTATCCGACGTCACGGACGCCGAGATTCTGGACGAGGCCCGCGAGGCCATGACCCAGGCTGCCTTCGATGCTGCCGACGAGGCCAGCGCCGCCGAGACCGTCGAGTCCGCGACCGAGAACCTGCCCGCCTTTGACGAGCTGGGACTTTCGGACGAGATGCTTCGTGCTATCGAGAACCTGGGCTACACGGCGCCGACGCCTGTCCAGGCTGGCTCGATCCCCGTGGTGCTCGAGGGCCGCGACTTGCTTGCCGCCGCCCAGACCGGCACCGGCAAGACGGCCGCCTTTTTGCTGCCGACTATGAACAATCTGGAGCACATCGCTCCTCCCAAACCCGTGCGCGAGCGTGGCGGCCGCAACCGCCGTCGCGGTGCTAAAAAGCCCGAGGGCAACGGCCGTGGCCCCGTGATGCTCGTCATCACCCCCACGCGCGAGCTTGCCCAGCAGATCGACGAGGTCGCAAGCAAAATCGCCGACGTCACGGGCCACGTTGCCGTGACCGTCGTGGGCGGCGTGAGCTACAAGCCGCAGACCGCGGCACTCAAGTACGGTTGCGATATCCTAGTTGCCACGCCGGGTCGTCTGGTCGACCTGATCGAGCAGGGCGCCTGCCACCTGGACGAGGTTAAGGTCCTGGTGCTCGACGAGGCCGACCGCATGCTCGACATGGGCTTTTTGCCCGCCGTCCGCCGCATTGTGCGCGAGACGCCGGCCGAGCGCCAGACGCTGCTGTTCTCGGCGACGCTCGACGAGGAGGCCGTGGGCGAGATCACCGACCTGGTGAGCGACCCGGCCCGCGTGGAGATCGCGCCGGCCACGTCGACCGCCGACACCGTCGACCAGTTTGTGTTCCCGGTGTCCATCGAGGCCAAGAACAACCTGTTGCCCGAGTTCCTCAAAAAGGAGGGCCCGGAGCGCACCATCGTCTTTATGCGCACCAAGCACCGCGCCGACAGCTGCTGCCGTCGTCTGGAGCGCAAGGGCATCAAGGCCGCCGCGATTCACGGCAACCGCAGCCAGGCTCAGCGCGAGCGTGCCCTTTCGGCCTTCCGCGACGGTACCGTCGACGTGTTGGTGGCAACCGACGTGCTCGCCCGCGGCATCGACATTAGCGACGTGCGCTACGTCGTGAACTTTGACGTGCCGGCCGAGCCGACCGACTATATCCACCGCATTGGCCGTACGGGCCGCGCCGGCGAGCTGGGCTGGGCCATCACGTTTGTGACCGAGCAGGACGTCGACGAGTTCTACGAGATTGAGAAGCTCATGGACAAGACCGCCGACATCTATGAAGCCGGCGACCTGCACGTGGGTCCCAACCCGCCCGCCGTTGACCCCGAGCGCGATCCTGCCGCTTTTAAGGTGAAGAAGAAGACCAAGCGCGGCAAGTCCAAGAGCAAGAAGAAGCTTGAGCAGGCGCGTCGCGACGGCAAGCGCAACGGCGATGACTACGGCGATGTGGCCGGTCGTTCCAACCGCGGTCGCGACGAGCGTCGCGGCGACGGCGAGCGTCCGAGCCGTCCCAAGCGCGGCGGCAAGACCCGCGTGCGCGAGGGCGTTCAGGCTCGCGTGGACGAGGCTGTGGAGAGCGTGGCCCGCGAGGTGGCTGCCGAGGAGCGCGGCGGTGCTGACGCCGTCAAGCAGGCCCCGCGTGGCAACCGTGCCTGTCTCTTATACACATCTGACGCTGCCGACGACTTAATAGGTG